>DATALE010000230.1:0-4676 GCA_036261235.1 Ruminiclostridium sp.
TTTCCCAAAGCGGCAGGAAAAGGAGAAAAGGCAGCCACCAAAATCTAAAAACCGCTCCTAACAAAACAGAAAACAAAGCCGGGAGCGCAACGATGAGAAAAAGATAGAGCTTGCCTCTCTTTGCTGAACGCGGGCTGTCGATTTCAATATCAAGGATATAATGCCCCACATGCCGCTCACGCTCGGTTTTTCCTTTCTCAGCAAGTTCCAGTATCTGCCGGGCTGCTTGGGTCTCGGCTATACCGCGTCGCCTTGCCATTTTCGCGATATGAGTGCGATAAAGCGCCCGCGTCCTTTCATCCATCTTTGGATATATCCCGGCAGGGTCGCGGGACAGAACGCTTTCAAGCCTGCTTTGCCTTTCAACTATCTGTGAAAAATCAAATGTATTAAGAAAATTGAGTGTTTTAACAGCATCCGACAAAAGCAGCAGGCGTTCCGCCTCCGTTACGTTTTCGGAACACGCCTGTGCCGCCCCGGAAATAAGAGCCGCCCTCAGCATGAGGCCCATTGCCGAAAGCTCACAGCTTTCAAAGCTTCTTATTTTTTGAGCGGATTCAATATAAAATTCAATAATCTGAGCGTCAATCGCACCGGCAGCCGCCCCACACAGCGTTCCGGCATGGATTCTCACAACCGGTTCCCCGTTCGAAACCGGAAGCGGGCAGCATTTCCAAAGTTCTCTTATTACCTGCCGTCCTTCACGCTCAAGAATGTAATAGTTGTCATAAAGCCATTCAAAGGCCGATGTTATCTGCCCGCGGGAATAGACAAGCCTTTTGTAGGTTTTCCGCACTGTGTCAAGCTGCCTGTGAAGCCTTTTTATTTCCTTATATGGTCGTGCCCTGCCCGTAATCTCAAGGCCTGATGTTTTTTTCGCCGCTTCTTCTATTTTATTTAAACGTTTTTCCATCTTATCGGTATTCTGCATATTTAAACCTGCCTTTAATGATGAACGATTAAAAAATATTCCAGCTTATATTTTTACCTGATTATGCTTAAACATGCGCCATTTTTTGTGCAGGCTAACTTTGTGCCCTAATCAATATCTGTTGACATCATAAAGAAATGCAGTATGATATATGTATGTAATATACTGTTAAAATCAATAACAGAGGAGCTTCATCAATGAAAAAGAAACTCGGATTTCTTGACCGCGATATGAACATAACAGGTTTTGCTCTGCTTTTTCTGATACTTCTTCAAGTACTGCTCGCATATTCGATATACTATATAATTGCGGTAAGCGGCGGTCATCAAATTACTATAAGCGGTTTCGCCCCGAATCAAATATTAAAAGCGGCAGCTGAGATAAAATCCGCCGTATCAGGGATATCGTGGGCTATGCCGATTGCGCTCCTTTTTGTAACGCTTTTTGGGGACCTCATTCCGTTTTTAATTTGCGCGAAACTAACAAAAATGAAAATGAGCGGTATATTCGCCCGCCCGCAGCTTAAACCGTCTTATATTTTGGCTTTCGGAACCATAGGAATCGGAGCAAGCTTATTCGCTTCATTGTTTGTCAGAGCTTTGTCTCAGCTTTTGAAAGTTTCCGGCTTCAAGCTGGTTACACCAGCATTTAATATCCCGAAAAATTCAACTATCGGCGCCGCTGCACTAATTTTTTCCGTTGTCGTTGTCGCGCCAATTGCGGAGGAATTCATATTCCGGGGCGTGCTTCTTAACTATTTCAAGCGTTACGGCGAAGTATTTGCAGTTATCGCGTCCTCGCTTACATGGGCAATATTGCACATGAACCTTGTGCAGGGTATCCCGGTTTTCTTTATGGGGCTTTTTTTCGGCATAATAGCGTTAAAAGCCAGATCGATTATTCCGACAATTCTGATACACAGCATAAACAACGCTTTTTCCCTTGCAGATTCCGCGGCAGTCAGCAGCCACAATTATATTTTAATCCTAATAGCCGGTCTTATTGTTATTTCGGTTCTGATTGCCGCGATAGCACTGCTTATTATATTCTTTAAGCCCCTGACTGAACATAGGAAGGGCGGAAGCAAGCATGGATTCACGGCGCTTTTCACCTGCGCGCCTTATCTTATTTATATACTTATCTGCATTGCGGTGACCGCGTCAACAATAAAACCTATTTAAGCGGAGGATTTTATGGATAAGGACAATACAAATAAATTTTTAGTTGCGATATATCCCGTTTCATTCCTATTCCTGCTCTGCTCTTCGCTGAATTTATTAATAAGCATATCAAGGCGCCTGAACTTTGCCGGAGCGGCGACGGCAGTTTCTATGCACATTCTGTTTCTGCTTTCCATTTGCGCTGTTTTCTCAAATGTCTTTACTGAATACTCCCTGTCCTTTTTTGACAATAAAGAAAAATCCCGTGTCAGTGAATTACTGTACGGCGGGAAACGATATCTGCCGCTGCGTTCCCTTATCACCATCGCGATTTTCATTGCATGTTATGTAATTTTAACTTATATCATGGACTGGCACGAAACAATCGGGGAACTTGTCCTGCTTGTACCAGGTTTCGCTATAATCTTTAATGCCGGGCGGATTCCTTCGAAGCGTGTGAGGTTTATCAACGGAAAATATCAGTATTTCGATGGAAAACTTCATACAATAATCTCGTATTATACAGACGTGCGCGGCCGCCTCGTTTTCATAAATGACGACGGCAAATTATATGACACCGGAGTAACCGCCGACGGCACCGATTTTAAAGCTTTGGGCGATGAGTTTAAGCAAAACGGGCTTAAAAGCGGAACAAAACTTTGAATGAACGTATCAGTAAAAAAAGAACGGTTCTATAATAAATGTAGTGGTGTGAATAAGCTAAAAAGGCAGAGCATATCCGAAGACTCCGGTAAAATGGAATTGTTGAGAAACCAATTTTAAGGAGGACGAATATTCTCTCCGTATTACAGATTATACTATAGCTATTACAAAAAAGATTACAACTGTTGCTTATCTGATTTTACTGTTGTAAACAAGAAAATCAGATTTCATTTCTCCAGTTATTTTTTGAAATTGCTATAATGTATATTTAATATCAAACTGGTTTCCTTTTTAATGGGATAGGTGTATAATATAATAAGAAAAGTTTATGTTAAAAAAAATGCCAGAGTAAATAGGTAAATTATACGTAGTAAATTTAAGGATGCTGTAATAATTGTTTTGATTTAAAAAGGATTGTGAAAAGTGATTATTACTAAAACTCCGTTTAGAATGTCTTTTTTTGGCGGTGGAACAGATATGCCTGAGTTTTTCAACAAAAATGGCGGATCTGTTATTTCCACTACGTTTGATAAGTATTGTTACGTTAATGTTCGCCATTTGCCACGGTTCTTTGATTATTCAACGGAACTTTCGTATTCAAAGACAGAACGCGTGACAAAAATTGATGATATTAATCATCCTGCAATTCGTAATGCTATGAAAATGCTGGACATGCATGAGATCAGACTGACATATGAAGCAGATTTACCAGCTCGTTCAGGCCTCGGCACCAGCAGTTCCTTTGCTGTTGGTATGCTAAGCGCGTTCTATGCACTCAAAGGCAAATATGCGGACAAGAAAAGGCTGGCAGATGACGCAATCTATCTTGAGCGCATTCTCTGCAGCGAAGCAGGTGGCTGGCAGGATCAAATTGCAGCTTCATTCGGCGGTCTAAACCGAATCAATTTTCGTGATGATACCTATACCGTCGATCCGATGATAATTTCGCCGGAACGAAAAAAACTGTTGAACAAACAATTAATGCTGTTTTTTACCGGTTTTACACACTTTTCCGCGGAAGTCCATGATTCTTCAAACAAGCAGGATAAGACTGCTCAGTTGATGGAAATGCTTTCGCTTGTTGATTCTGCCCAAAGTATTATTACTGACGAAAACGCAGATTTGAACGAGTTCGGACGGCTGTTGGACACAACCTGGAAACTGAAACGCCAAACCGGATCAAAGGTTTCAACAAGTGAAATAGATACTCTCTATAACAGAGCAATGGATGCGGGTGCACTGGGCGGTAAATTGCTTGGAGCAGGCGGGGGCGGTTTTTTGCTTTTTTACGTAGAAAAGGACAAACAGAATGCAGTCAGCAAAGCTCTGCATAATTTGATGCATGTACCGTTTTCGTTTGAGGACGGAGGCACGCGTGTAATACATTACACACCTGAAACATATATACCGGCTGTTACTAATTCGTGAGGTCAAGAATTATGAAAACAATCATTATGGCAGGCGGTAAGGGTACCCGCATTGCTTCTGTCAATTCTGAGGTCCCGAAGCCTATGATTCCGATTCTGGGAAAACCAATTTTGGAATACGAAATTGAGACTTTGAAACGCCAGGGATATACCGACATTATAATTGTGGTGGGCCACTTAGGCAATGTTATTAAGGATTACTTTGGAGACGGTTCAGGTATTTCTCCGGCGACGCTTAAGCCATTTGGCGTATCGATATCTTATATTACAGAAGAGCAGCCTTTAGGTACAGCCGGTTCACTTTATGTTCTGAAAGATCAGCTTTTAGCGGACGGCTGCGATAACGATTTTTTGCTGCTGAATGGTGATATTATTTTCGATGTTGATATGAACCGATTTTATCAGGCGCATAAACATAATGGCGGATTGGCAACCTTACTTTCTCACCCTAACAGTCATCCGTATGACAGCGGTGTCATTATGGCTGACGAATTC
>DATALE010000237.1:0-4448 GCA_036261235.1 Ruminiclostridium sp.
GAGGGCCGACGTAGAGCGGCTTTGATTATAAGTGATAACGCGGCAAGCGTGACAATCGGCGGTCGATATGGTATAACCTTAACCTGTAAATACTGCTTATTTGACTGCCGGAAAGGGAGATTTATGAAACAGTCAAACAGAAGAAAAAACCGCGACAAGCCTGATTTCGTGATCGGGGAAGAATTCCTCCGTGAGTTTTCCAACCTCAATGTAGTTTCTGCCCAAGCGTGACATATCCTTTACGAAAACAGCCGCCGCGTGGCCTTCCTCAATCTCTTGAATCATAGCAACAAAACCGGGCCGCTCCATTGTGACACCGGAAATGCCATCGTCCGAGAAGTGGACAAGGTTGGTATATCCCTTTTCTTTGGCAACCTTGATTAAAAGTTTTTTCTGATTGCTTATGCTGTAGCTTTCACCCTCAAGATTGTCATCGCGTGAAAGCCGCTCATAAAGGAAGGCTGTGTCTTCCCGGTTTTTTCTTCTGTTTGACTGTTTCATAAATCCCCCTTTCCGGCAGTCAAATAAGCAGTATTTACAGGTTAAGGTTATACCATATCGACCGCCGATTGTCACGCTTGCCGCGTTATCACTTATAATCAAAGCCGCTCTACGTCGGCCCTCATCAATCTTATTAAAATGGTTCCCAGTGTGTCATGCCCTTCAGTTTGAAAAACAGGTTCGACAATAAAAGTCTTACCGTCTACCTTATATGTGGATGGCTTATCTAAACGATTGCGCCCGGAAGCTCCGGGGGGTATATTGCTGTTGTAAGCAGCAGCTTTCGTGTTTTTCATTGTTATGCCTCCGTCTAAATAAAAACTACCGCGCCGTCTGTTTTCATACTCGCATAGCCCGAAAGGGCTATGCACGGAGTGATGGCGCGGCGTTTTTTCGTAATTGCGAACAGATAACCCGGACGGGCGGTGGCTTGTCCGCCCCATAGGAATCTCACCTTTCCCCATTCTGATGGCAAAGCGTCCTCATTGCCTGCGACGGCTCACGGCCTAATATGGCCGCTTCACGCTCGGACTGTGACTGAACGCAAGTATCCAGGCTTGTGTGCTTTATCCGGCGGGGCCAAGTCCCATCTCGCCTGCGGCATGGGCCTTGTCGCTCTCTCCATCCTCTGGCAATGGATGTCACGGCGGGCCTGTCACTCGGCACACGTACCCTTCGTATCCGGGTATCTTTTTATTCAGCTTTCAAAGTACAAACGAGGAAAAAGTATCCTCTACTTATTAGGACGGAAAAAGGCTTTTTGTGGCCTCTCCCTTCCGGCGATTTTGCAAAAAAATATCCCGCAGCTTTTTGAACTGCGGGACACCTTTTTATATCGGACAAGCTATTCGATTTCCGGCGAAAGGTTTCGGAATAAATCACAATCATAAAAATCTATAATGCACAAATCCAGCCCATCGCATAACTTTTTGACCGTGACCGCACTTACATCCCGGCGCTCCGGCTGCAACATGCTGTATACGGTCGAGGGCGTGACGCCAGCTAATCGGGCAAGCTGCGTATAAGATATGCCGCGCTCTGTGCATAATTGTCGAAAGCGTTCCGCAATCGCATCTTTGATCTTCATGACCTCACCACCCTTTCAGTAATCTTAAAATAAGCATAACAATTCATACGCAAATACGTATACGCACTTGCGTATGAATTGCTTTTCTGCTAAACTGATTTTGAAAGGGAACGGCCCCGCCAAACGACGGGGCCGCCCGGAAAATATCGTTACTCGGTAAGGTACTTTTGCAGTTGGACAAGGGCGCGTTCAATGGAACGGCCTACTGTTCTGAAATCGACTTTTTCCAGCATGGCAATCTGGCGGTATGTCAGGTTGTCCATAAAATGCAAAAGCAGTCTCCGGCGCTGTGCCTCGGAAAGTCTGTTGACAGCCGCATAAAGCTGGCGGTAGCTTTCCATCCTAATTAGGAGATCGGCGGCGTCCGCCTGTGGATGATTCATAGCCGTATCGCTCAAACCGCCTATGAAATCCACATAATCAAGATGTCGCCTGTCTTGCCGCCTTTGGGAACGGATTTGCCGGTCGGACTGCTCTAACAGTTCTTTGACCGGGGTTGAAACCTCAACACAAATCCTGTTTCCATTGGCGGTTTTATATATAATCGTTACAAGGGACTTTTCCATTATGTTACCTCCGTTCAGTTTTGTCGTGGATTGACGGCTGATGAACTGAGGATGGTGGGGAACGGCAACCGGGTAAAATATGAGGCACAGGCCCAGCGTGAACTTCGGGCCAAGTTGGCCTGAAGTGATGGGGCTTGTCCCGCGATACTGCAAGGAGGTACAAAAAAACACCTGTGCAGGGAGGTCCCCGCAAGGTGTTAGATGGGAAATAAGCGCAGTATTCACCTATGACTATTTTTAAGGCTTTTTTGAGATTATAAAAGATTAGGCTGTCAGCTAAGCCAAACCGTTACGGTGGGGTAACGGTTCCTCCCATACGAGAAACAGCGACTTCGGGTACATAAAGACCTCCTATCCCAAAGCCGCCAAAATAAAAAAGGACGCAACTATTACGCCCTCCGCTATTTCATTTTTTTGAAAAAAGCGGCGGCTTTGATGTTTATTTCAAAACCGCCGTTTGGCACTTATCCTAATTTATGTATAACAACTTCTGCCCGCCATAACAACGGTTCGTTTTTGCTGAAAAGGTTAATCATAGAAGCGTAACATAACCGTCAAAGCTGCAATTCTGCTTTTCAAAGCCAGCATATCTATAAAAGAGCCAAAACCTTTCGCAAGTCCGTAATATAGGCAGTCTGCTGTTTTTTCAAATAGTTTTTTACAAAAGGCTTCAATAAGATATTGTTTGGCGTTACATTTTCTGTGAAGTCAATCCTTGTCTGCCCGTTATCATTTGAAAACAGGCCCGTCCAATGACCGTGCATATTTTTATTATTCATATCAAACTCATACCGGTTCATCGGTTCGAATGACGTAATCGTAAATGTAGTAGCATATCCGTCTTTCGTATATTCTACAAATTTTTTACCTGCATCAACGACCTCAATTTTACTTAAATCACTTCTCCATGCATAGTTGTCAAGTGAAGTTACCACCTCCCAAACTGCCTCAATATTGTAGTCCAAAACAGCTTTTATATTTGTTGTTGCCATGAAATCACCCCATAAGCATTTTTATTACTGCACAAGCATATCACAATGCGTAATAAAATGCCAAATTCAGAAACTTCTCTATAGACTTGTCTCCTTTTTTAATCTGTGTAATGCCCACGAAAAGCTGATTAAGCACATAACGGCAAGTAAAAGGATGGCCAAGATTACATCGTTGGTAATAATGTTTCCCTGTAAAATCAAATTTCGTAAAACATTGATTACATGAGTAAACGGATTCAGATTGACAGCAATTTTAAGTCCACCGGATAATTTATCTTCCGGAAACAACGCTGCGCTGAGGAAAAAGATCGGCAGGAAAATCGCGTTCATCACGGTTTCATAAAGGACTTCATTGGGAAGGCACAGGCTGATTGCGTAAGTTAACCCTGCCATAAAGAAAGCCGTCAGAAAGACAAGCAAAATAATTATAAGCAGTCCCCAAAATCCCGAAGCGATTTTTACCGAGAAAAACAGGCTGACAACGCACATAATGGCTACTTCAATAAAGGTACATAATACCGCTTCCAATACCTGCCCGAGTACAATTGAGCTTCTTTGAACCGGGGCGATCAGTATCCGGTAGAAACTGCCGTCCGTTTTCATCAGATAATTCATAATCCCGCTGCTGCTGCAAGTTCCGAAGCATACCAATACAATCAGTCCGGGGAGAATAAAAGCCGTATAGTTTTGAATTCCAATGCGCTGCATCGCTTGCCCGGCGACGGCGCTGTATAAAACCAGCCAAAGCATAGGCTGTAAAATGGTAATCACGATCGTAAAAGCGTTGTGGAAACGCCACTTTATGTCTCGTTGAAGTAAAGTCAAAACGCCCATCAACTGGCCTCCTTTGCATCTTCACCGGTTAGCCTGATAAAAACGTCTTCCAGAGTGGGCTGCATAATTTCAATACCCAGGAAAGGGATATCCTGTTCCAACAGCCAGCGGTTTGCTTTTTCCAAATCGGTATGACCGTTTTTCAGGCTGGTAATAATTTTATCATGTCGCAAGTCCGATTCTTTCAATTCGATAACGCTTTTTAGCGGTTCAAAACAGTTTCTGGCTTCTTCTTTTGATGGGAAGTTGATTCTCAGCATATCCTGACGCAAGTATTCCCGTAGAATATTCGGGGAACCCTGAATAACCTCTTTCCCGTTTTTCATGATGCAGATGGTATCACTTAGTTGGTCGGCTTCTTCCAGATAGTGGGTTGTTAAAAAAATCGTAGTGCCAAAATCGTTTCTGATTTTCTTTACCATATCCCACATTGCCATACGGGATTGGATATCCATACCGACAGTTGGC
>DATALE010000239.1:0-3484 GCA_036261235.1 Ruminiclostridium sp.
TTAACTTTATGAAAGGCGCGGTTGTGTGTTCCAACGCGGTGACTACCGTCAGCCCGAACTATTCACATGAACTGCGTTATCCGTATTTTTCATACGGGCTGCATCACATTCTTATGAGCTGCAGTTATAAATTTTCCGGGATTCTCAACGGTATTGATACAGAAAATTATAATCCGGCAACGGATACCAGAATTTTTGAAAATTACAGTGCCAAAGATATGAGCGGGAAGGCTGAAAACAAAAAGCAGCTCCAGAAAATGCTTTCGCTGCCTGAAGATAAAGACGCCATGCTTATAGGTATGGTTTCACGCCTTGTCGAACCAAAAGGCATAGAACTTATAAAGTTTGTACTCGAAGAAATGATGGCTGACCATATACAGCTTGTTATTCTGGGTAAAGGCGACTGGGAATATGAACAATTCTTCAGTGAAATGCAAAAACGTTATCCAGGAAAACTTTCAGTGCGAATAGGCTTTTTGCAGGATATGGCACGCAAAATCTACGCGGGCTCCGATGTTCTTCTTATGCCGTCAAAAACTGAGCCCTGCGGTTTGTCGCAAATGGTCGCGATGAGATACGGAACTATCCCTGTCGTCCGGGAAACCGGCGGTCTGAAAGACAGCGTTTTTGATTCCGGAAACGACAACGGGAACGGGTATACGTTTAAATCATTCAACGCACACGATATGCTCGGCTCAATCAGAAGAGCCGAAGGCGCGTTTGCAAACAAACCGTATTGGAAAGACGTAGTCAAACGTGCCGTCGACAGCGATTACAGCTGGAAAAAGTCAGCGGGCGAATATCTGTCGCTTTATAAAAGAATTTAATCAAATTCCTTAACAAAAATGTTTTGCTAAAATATTAAGTTTTAAATAATTGATTAACATAAAAAAGTATATTGTTTTAATCATCATTACCTTTGGAATCACTGATTTTAAATCTTGTTACAGCGCGGCTTACCCGCCCTGTTATTCAAACGTTTTATTATCAGTGTTTCCTTTAATTTACTGACTTCATGGGGGAATACACTTTTATGAGAATAATCTATACAAAAGACAATATTAAGTCCAGTATAAAAACCAAACTCGAATATCATTTCGGTGTAACACCTGATACAGCGACTGAAGAACAGCTCTACAAGGCGTCCGCAATGATTGTTGAAGATATTTTATCAACAGGCAGGCGTGAGTTTAAAGAAGAGTTTACAAAGCGCGGCAAAAAACAGGTTTATTATCTCTGCATGGAATTTTTGATGGGTCGGTCACTCAAAAACAACCTTTTTAATCTGGGATTGACCGAAGCTTTTGAGGGAGCAACAAAAGAGCTCGGTTTCAGCCTTGACAGGCTCTATGAATATGAACCCGACGCGGGTCTCGGCAACGGTGGCCTCGGCAGGCTCGCTGCATGTTTTCTGGACTCCGCCGCCTCCCTTTCATATCCTATTATGGGGTATTCAATACGCTACGAATACGGCATATTCAGGCAGAAAATCGTTGAAGGATGGCAGACTGAGCTCCCTGATTTTTGGCTGCCCGGCGGTGAAGTCTGGCTTGTACCACGTTTTGACGAAACCGTAAAGGTATTTTTCGGCGGACAGGTCGAGGAAGAGTGGCATGACAACTACCACCATGTTGAACTTAGAAATTACTCAAGCGTAATGGCAGTTCCTTATGATATGATGATTTCCGGTTATAAGGGCCGCAGCGTCAGCCTTCTTCGCCTTTGGAGCGCACAAAACGATACAATTGATATCGGGCTTTTCAATCAGGGTGATTATATGCGCGCTATGGAACAAAGCGCGATGGCGGAGGTAATCAGCAAGGTTCTCTACCCGTCCGATAATCATCTCGAGGGAAAAAGTCTGCGCCTGCGCCAGCAATATTTTCTTGTTTCCGCGTCAACACAGGATATTATAAGGCGGCATCTGTCTTTGTATGACACACTCGATAACCTGCCGGAAAAAGTCGCGATACATATCAATGAAACCCATCCCGCGCTGATAATTCCTGAGCTTATGAGAATACTCCTTGACGATTGCGGGTATGAATGGGATAAAGCGTGGGATATAGTTACGCGCACCGTATATTACACAAACCATACGGTCATGAACGAGGCCCTCGAAGTCTGGCCCGAACACATTTTCAGCACAATCCTTCCGCGAATCTACCAGATTGTCAAAGAGATAAATGAACGGCTTTGTAAAGAGCTCTGGAACTATTACCCCAACGATTTCAAGAAGATTTCATACATGGCTATCGTTGCATACGGTCAGATACGTATGGCTAATATGTGTATTGCGGCATCAGGTTATGTCAATGGCGTTTCAAAAATTCATTCAAAAATCATTAAGGATGAGCTTTTTGGTGATTACGGCAGAACCTATCCCCAAAAATTCTGTAATGTCACAAACGGGATATCGCACCGCCGCTGGCTGTGCCAGTCGAATCCAAAATTATCTTCGCTGATAACTGAACTGATTGGGCCGGGATTCATTGAAAACACAATTGAACTTGAAAGGCTCAAGAAGTATCAGAACGACAAAGAAGTATTAAACCGCCTTGCTGAAATCAAGCTTGAAAACAAAAAGCGGCTTGCCGCCTATGCAAAAGAAAAACAGGGCATTATTATCAACCCGAATTCTGTTTTTGATGTTCAGGTCAAGCGGCTTCATGAATACAAAAGGCAAACTCTGAACGCACTTCACATTCTCTACCTTTACAATAAATTAAAAGCGAATCCGAATCTTGATATCATTCCGCAGACTTTTATCTTCGGCGCAAAAGCCGCTCCGGGATATTACATGGCGAAAGAAATAATCAGAATGATTTGCTGCATCGCGAAGGAAATTGACAGCGACCCTGTTATTTCGAAAAAGTTAAAGGTTGTATTTCTTGAGGATTACCGTGTGACGCTGGCGGAACTGCTTATGCCTGCATCGGAAATAAGCGAGCAGATTTCGCTTGCCGGAACCGAAGCGTCAGGTACAGGTAATATGAAGCTGATGATTAACGGAGCCATAACTATCGGGACACTCGACGGCGCAAATATCGAAATGCACGACGCCGTCGGAGACGACAATATCCTGATTTTCGGACTGAAAGCCGATGAGGTCGAGAACCTTAAAAAAACCGGATACAGCCCGACGGAAATATATCAGAATAACCCCGAGCTGAGGGAAGTTATTGACAGGCTTAACAGCGGTATTGCCGGCGTATCCTTTAAGAATATCGAAAAATCACTGCTCGGCGGAGCAAACGGTCAGGCTGACCCATATCTTGTTCTTGCTGATTTTAACGCATATGTAAAAATCCACGAGGAAGCCCAGCGACGCTACAAAGATCCTGTTCTTTGGAACAAGATGTCCCTGAATAATATAGCGTCGTCCGGCGTATTTTCATCCGACAGAGCCCTCAGCGAATATGCCCGGAATATCTGGCATATAGAGAGCGCCAAAAAATAATTTACCATTCTAAATCTAATAAGC
>DATALE010000006.1:0-2645 GCA_036261235.1 Ruminiclostridium sp.
ATAGCTTATATACGGAACGCTAATCGTATAATCCGGCGTATAACCCTTCCTGCCCCCGGCGAGAATCCAATCGGTTTCCACAGACTGCCCGAAGCTTATAAAAAACGGTGACAGCGGCAGTTTATATCTGATACCGACAATTATCCTTTATATTCTGATGTTTGTCATTACCTATGTTCTTCTCAATATCATAATATCTGGCAGGATAAGGGAAATGGGACTTTTGTCATGTCTTGGGCTTGAGCCTGTCAGGTTAAGCCGGATTGTAATCACCGAGACGGCATTGATTTCACTTTTTTCCATACCGCTCGGCATTTTGTTAAGCATCTTGATATCCTTTCTGTTCCTGTCGTCAACGGTTGGCAAGCTTATGGGCACCGTCCTGATTCCGGTGCCGGAAATACTTCTGAATTTTGCTTTTTGTTTTATCGTAAGTATTCTGGCGTCGCTTTATCCGTCAATGAAGCTTCGCGGATTGTCCCCGGTCGAAGCGACTGGCTTCAAATCAGGCTTTATTCCAAATGCGAAAAACAAAAGCTTTCCGAAGCTTGATTTGGCGCATGGAAAAATAAAATTCGCGCTTTTGTTTGGTGTCAAAAACGCGTTAAGAAACAAAAGACGCTTTTTCTCAGTTTCGGCTGTCATAGCTCTGTTGCTCGCGTTTTTTATAAGCTTCGGGCAGTCTGTGGAAACCGATTGGATTCTCGCCGGGGGCAGGAAGGGTTATACGCCGGATTATACGATTAGCGTTCCGTATATAAGCTATACCAACAAGGGAATTGAGTTGAACAGGCATGTGACGCCGGTGACAGATAAATTTTTGCACTCCATATCCTCGTTAAAAGGTATCAGCAATATATATGAGCAGCGCAGCGTAGCGGATGAGTGTGATGACAGCGATGCTTACGAGTATTATTTTGACTTTGGCAAAAATGTCCTCCCTGAGCAGGCAGAGAAATATTTGGATTCGGTATGTCCCGTGAAACGCAGTGGCTATCCGAACGACTTTTTTGTCATGGCTGGCATTGGGGGATATGGCGACAAGGAACTGGAGTTTGCAAAAAAATATCTGTGTGAAGGCGACGTCGACATTGCCAAAATGGATTCACAGCCGGTAATCTTGCTGCCAAAGTATGTTAATGTGGTGGCCAATGTCAACATTCCATGCACACGGTTAAAAGTCGGCGACAAAGTAACTCTTATAGAAAACGGCGCGAAATCTTCAGTTGATATAAGTATCCTCAAAAGATATACATTCACTGTCGGCGGCTTTTTGAACGCCATGCCTTTTGAACAGATAAACGGTGCAAGCAATGGCTTTTTGGCGGTTATGAGCGCGAAGCAGTTTGAAAAGCTCGGGACGGCTCACAAGGGCATAATGCAAATTTATCTCCAAAAGAAAAGCCCGTCCTCGGATCTGACTGCCGAAATTTCAAGGCTTTCCGGCAAATACGGCTATACAGTCACGGATAACAAAAACAACTTTGCAGACAAGGAATATGAGCAGGAGCAGAAAAATTACAAGCTCTGTGTTTATTCTCTGTTCTGTCTTGTGGGGCTTATGATATTCCTGACAGTCACAAGCCTGCTTGTTTCCGATATCGTGATGCGCGGGGCGGAATTTACGATGTTGTGGGCAATCGGTCTCAAAAGGGGACAATTGATTGTTTCAGTGTTATCAGAGTTTCTTTTATATGGGGTCTTGGGCTCAATTGTCGGGAGCGCTGTGGGCATTCTTATGGTGTTCTCAAACAAAACCTTGAGTTCAGATCAAAAGCTGCTGACAAAGCTCCAGTTGATTCCGTGGACGCATATAAAAATCGCTGTTCTCTTGATTCTCGTTCTTTGCGCTGCAGTTTCTGTGCTTGGCATACGGCTCTGCACAAAAAACATGTCAGTCAGGAATATAACAAACGATTGATATTCGATATAGTAAAAAGTATTTAATAATATGCCTTTTATGTGAGAGTAGCATAAGACTTTTAAGATTCATGAATTAATAGCGGTCGCAGAAAAACAAAAGCACCACCGATTTGGTTCGGTGGTGTTTTTGTTTTGCTTAGACAACCGCCGGCTCAGCCGGTGGATAAAATGGCTTAAGCTCTGAACGAAAAAAGACCTATGATATAATGTGAGCGACTGGCAATCGCAAGACAAACATATCATAGGAGGTGTCGTTATGGGAAACGACTGGAATTGTCAAGAAATGTGCAGTCGAGAAACAGCCAAAAATTGATGCGGTATTCTATGCTGCCGATTTACAGGTCAGCTTGCGATATGCTATAGGTGGCAATCCACCTGGGTTAAAGCTTGTGATTCTCTGGGTATTGTAATAACCGAATATATATCTGAAAGCAATAGATTTTACTTCTTCTCGTGCCATTCTGTATGTCGGTATCCTGTACAACTTTTCCTTTTTCAACGTGGCGAAGAAACTTTCCATCCGTGCATTATCATAACAATGACCGGTACCGCTTAGACTTTGCAGCATTCCGATTTTCTTGAGCTCGGCACGAAAAGCATCGCTTGTGTATTGGCTTCCGCGGTCACTGTGAAGAATCGCACCTTTCAGCCTTCCAAGCTGCTTCACCGTATCAATACACAGTTCTTTCTTCATGTTTTCGCGCATTTCAAGGGCAATTATT
>DATALE010000249.1:0-7943 GCA_036261235.1 Ruminiclostridium sp.
GAATTCATTGATTGGAAATTGAATGTTTCTGAACAAATCACAGGGATCACTGCTTGAAGAAACGCATTCCTTATCCGGAATACAGAAGTCATAAGCAGGTATGAGCATCTGAACATTGCGTTCGAGTTTGACTATTGAGAAAAGTCCCAGTGTTACGAGGACAAGTTTCAGCGGAACTACGCAGCCGAAACTGCCTTCGAGCCTTTCAGAAAACATTTCCGGAGCCTGAACACCATCTGTCGGGCAATCGGCGTCAACAAGGCGTGCCGCAAGATATACAGGATCGACAGCTTCGACAACAGCTTTTGGCAGATCATTGCAATGTCTGCCCTCATCGTTGCCGTCATTGCTGCTTGATGTAAATACTTTTACGTTTCCTTCACTGCCGAACAGAATAACTCTTTTGTTGAAAACGGCGATACCATTAACAACACAGGGTTTTCTGCCTGTTCTGCCACATGGCCTGTCAAAGACTTCAACAGAAACATCAAAGCAGAAAGTTATGTCTACGGAATAAAAACCACGGTTAAATTGTACCGGTTCGACATCTACATAAACATTTGCCAGTTCCGCATCACGGCTTTTGACAGCAAAGGCATTATTTACTATTGTTTGATTTTCATCGTTAAAATATACCCTCAAATCTTCAAGACAGTCCTTATCATAAGAATAAGCATGTTATATATAATGACTTAAATGTGTGCTCGTGATAATTTTATATTTTATAATATTAATCTTTAATCCAGATTTTCACTGCTATTATCTTTAATTTATGGTTAAAATAAAATTGATGAAGGGTCAATAATTTGAAAATGTCCGCTTCTAATGATAAGCAATGCGCTTTGCTTAGTTAATCACAAATTTTTGCAGGATTAGTTCAAGGTTCATAGGCATTCATAAAGCCTAAATATAGTTTTACAAGGGATGATTATAATGGATAAAAAGAAAGAAATAAAAGAAAATATGCATGGCTATCCATCATATGACGATGATAAATACTATGATATTGAACAAGTAAGTTCCGCTCATGACTACACAGGTTCGATTCCAACGCCGCCAAAATCTGAGTACGAAGCCGAGTCATATTCCGATATGCTTAATATTCCACAGCCTAAAGGTGAAGTCGACAACGGCTTCCAGCGTATTCGCCCGCAGGATGAAGATAACAAGTGATTTTAAGGTGCCTTGGGGCACCTTAATTCTTATATTTCTGCCAAATTCACAAAATGGTTGTTCCGACATAGATTATAAAGGGGTGATGTAATGGATATGTCAGATTCTATGTGTGAAAATCTCGCTAAAGCTTTAAGCGGTGAAGGTAAAACAGAAAAGGATATCTGCAAAGTTACTATACATAGAAGCGATATTAATGCTGTAATCGGGAACAAGAAATTTTCTTCAACAGATCATATGTTTGATTTTGGGCCGGCTGATGCAAACGGCAACGCACTCATCACCGGAGAAATGGTGTTGCTTGAAAATGAAGTTCCCGGCGTCGTTGCTGGTCTTACGAATGCAGGAATTATTGTCAGTGCTATACATACACATTGGCTTTTCGATTCGCCTAAACTAATCTATATTCATGTTGAGTCGATAACAAATCCTATGAACTTTGCCACCAGAACCGCGCAGATTTTAAGAGAAAACACCAGCCACTAAATCCTTGAATGAAAATGCCTTGCCGAATGGCAAGGCATTTTCATTCAAATTTGCCATCTTCTTTAAAAGCTGTGCGGGCCGCGATGGCTCGGTTAATCCGCTCTATTTCATTTAATATTTCATCGGAAATACATTCCCCTGATTTTCTAATCAGAATCATTGATCCGTCGCAACAAATAGACTTATCATAATCACAGGCTTTTAAAAATGGATATTTCATTCTTCTGTTATCCTCTTCAGAGATACAAACGGGATATTCCTCCACCATAAACACCCCTTAGATAAATATGAACATATGTTTGTACTACTTGCATGTTTACAAATAAAATTGAAATAAAAATATTGCAGCACCTCATAGATTTTAGTATAAATGAAATGCAGAAGACATGAGGTGTAAAGTGATGAGTAACAAGTTCTATGCAAGTGTTGCAATGTATCTGCGTAAATCGCGCGCGGAAGAGGGCGAAGATACGGAAGTTGTGCTTGCCAGACACAGGTTGCAGCTTACTCAGTTTGCAGCAGCCCATTGTATTAATATATCACGGGTTTACGAAGAGGTGGTCAGCGGCGACAGTCTTTTTGCAAGGCCGCAAATGATAGAGCTGCTAAATGGCATTGAAGCAGGCAGGTATTCAGGCGTTTTATGCACAGATATAGACCGCCTCGGACGCGGAAATATGAAGGAACAGGGACTTATACTTGAAACACTGAAAAATTCTGATACAGCTATTATAACGCCGGACAAAATATATGACCTTAATAATGAGCTTGATGAAACTCAAAGCGAATTCAAAACGTTCATGGCCCGGCAGGAGCTTAAAATGATAAAAAAAAGACTAAGCAGAGGAATTCACCTTACCATCGAAAAAGGCGGTTATATTTCGAATGTGCCTTTCGGATATAAAAGGGCATATCAAAATAAAACGCCTACGCTTGTTCCGGATCCCGACGAGTCAAAAATCGTGCAGTTAATCTTTAAAATATATAACGGGGGCAAAGGATGCCAGGAAATTTGCAATATGCTGAATTCTATGGGTGTACAGCCTCATCGCAGTGACAAATTCAGCCGAAGCAGCATAAGAAAAATCATAACAAACCCGGTCTATATCGGAAAAGTTGTTTGGGGGCAAAAAAAACATATCCGTCCAAATAAATTAGGAGGCAAAAACAGAATTATCTATAACCCTAAAGAAGAATGGTATATTTTTAAAGGCCTGCATCCACCGATAATTGACGAAGATACTTTTAAAAAAGCTAACTCTTTACTATCTTCAAAAAGTCATCCGCCTTACCGTAAAAGCGGTGAAATATTAAACCCATTTTCAGGACTTCTGTTTTGCCGTCGCTGCGGTAAAGCCATGACCAGGCGAGTGCTGGGATCCGCTAAAACAGAATACCTGCTCTGCCCTACCCCCGGCTGTATGAAATCTTCACGACTTTTGTATATAGAACAGGCGATCATAAGCGAGCTTAGACTTCAATTCGTTGATATTAAATTGAACGATAAATTAATTGATGATTCAGAGAACTCCTGTGACATTGAGGCAGCGAAAAGGTTTAAAAATCAGCTGAAAAAGCTTAAAAAGCAACGTGACCGGCTTTGTGATCTGCTTGAGCAGGGAATCTATTCGACAGATGTTTTTTCAAAACGGAGCAATTTGCTTTCTGAAGAAATTGATTACATATCTGCAAAATTAAAAGAATTAACTGAAAACAAATTAGAAAGGAGTATATCCGTTCCCTCTGTTTCAAATGTTCTTCAGGAATATTGGAGCGGGACACCGGCCGAAAAAAACCTGCTGTTAAAACATCTTATCAAAAAAGCTTATTACTATAAGCAAAAAAATGCAGAACCAAAAAGCTTCGTTATTGATATCGAATTAAAGAATATGTAACATGATTATTACTGTTCGCTGCAAGAATCATATACTCTCGCAACATCTATACATACGGCTTCTTTGAAGGTCTGATGGCCGCTCGCGTTTGCAGCAGAAATATTTTTGTCCACCATAAGTATCCTCCTAAAGTAGTGATAAAGGTAAACCCGGGCACAGCCTATTAAGATTGACCTTTCAATATGGAATTCACACTAACATATTATGAGGGATTATTATTAATGTGCAAAAAAATTATAGAACGTTTTGTTGAAAAAAAGTGTAAGAAACAAAGAATTATTATGTTTTGAATTTTTTATCTTACGGCGGAAATGTAATTTTCCCGGGTAGTAATAATAATATGTTTTGGACATTTAACAGGTTCGTTATTTTAAATAAGAATTTCTGGTTTTGATGCAAAAAATTATTGGCTGTCTGATGATATTTAATCAGACAGCCAATTTTTTATTCCTTTTTCAGTCTTGCATAGTTTGCCATTATCTTTTTTGTCCCAAAGTGTTCGAAAGCGATTTCCAGCAAAGTATCGTTTCCCATAGGCTTTACGGACAAAATCATGCCTTTTCCGAATGTATTATGAATAACAATCTCACCGGTCGTATAATTTGCGGAGTAAGGTTTTGAACTTTGTGAAACTCCGATACCTCCGGTTTGAATTTCATTCTTCACATGTTCTTTTCGAGTCACTGCATAAATCTGATGCTGTGCCTTTTTCGAAGTATGTTCATCAACATAAATTTCCGGCACTTCATCAATAAACCTCGAGCGCCGATGATAAACCGTTTTTCCGAATATCATTCGGCATTTTGCATATGAGAAACACAACTTTTCTTTAGCACGCGTGATTGCGACATAAGCAAGGCGGCGTTCCTCTTCC
Organism: Ruminiclostridium sp.; assembly: GCA_036261235.1. Lineage (GTDB taxonomy): Bacteria > Bacillota > Clostridia > Oscillospirales > Ethanoligenentaceae > Ruminiclostridium_D. The sequence continues at coordinate 4,429 of DATALE010000249.1, forward strand.
ATCTCTTCAGGATATGAAATCGCGTTTTGTGTTGGGAAAATTCCGTCTTCCATTCCCACTATATAAACGTTACGGAACTCAAGCCCTTTTGCTGAGTGAACTGTCATTAGAACAACCGTATCGGCGTCAGTGTCATAGTTGTCAAGATCGGTCATCAGCGAAGTTTCTTCAAGAAAGCCCGCGAGTGTCGGTTCGTCCTGATTATTTTCATAGTCTGCCGCGTTGGAAACAAGCGTATTGAGGTTTTGTATGCGATCCTGTGAATCGTTGTTTTTATCTTCGCTCAGCGCCGCAAGATAACCGCTTTTTTCAATTACATCAGTAATCAGTTCATGAGGAGCAGATTCATTGGCGGCATAACGCATATCTTCAAGAAAATCCATAAATGCACTTATGCGTGATGTTTTTCTCGCGAAACAATCAAACTCGTCACAGCGTCTGAAAACATCGTAAAGGCTTAACCCATACCTTGATGCAATTTCATGAGCGGCCATAAGTGTTGCGTTTCCGATACCGCGCTTCGGCACGTTAACAATACGTTCAAAGTGAAGGTCGTCGTCCTTGTTATTAATAACGCATAAATAAGCCATTATATCTTTAATTTCCATGCGTTCATAAAACCTGAATCCGCCGATAATACGATAAGGTATTCCATGCCTTACAAGCGATTTTTCAATCGAACCTGACTGTGCGTTCATGCGGTAAAGAATTGCGTGATCTGAAAATTTTGCTCCGGCTTTAACATTATCAAGTATTGAATTCGAGATATATTGGGATTCTGCTGACTCTTCATCAAATTCGCATATATCTATCTTTTGGCCGTCACCGTTTTTAGTCCACAAGGTCTTCCCTTTTCTGCCCTCGTTATTCGCAATTACCTCATTCGCCGCGTTGAGGATAGTCGAAGTTGATCTGTAATTCTGTTCAAGCTTTATCACCTTTGCGTCGGAGTACTGCTTTTCAAAACTCAAAATATTTTCAATTGTTGCACCGCGAAAACGGTAGATGCTCTGGTCATCATCGCCAACTACGCAGAGGTTTCGGTGCTTGTTTGAAAGCATGCTGACAAGTTTGTACTGAACAAGGTTCGTGTCCTGATATTCGTCAACCAGTATGTATTTGAACCTGTGCTGATAATATTCCAATACATCAGGCCTTGTTTCGAACAATTTAACCGTAAGCATTATAATATCGTCAAAATCAAGTGCGTTTGCGCGCCGCAGTGCTTCCTGATATTTTTCATATGCCTTTGCAATCATATCCATTCTCGAATCATTCGAGGAAATATTGGCGAAAGCCTTAGGGTCAAGGCATTTTTCTTTTGCCCTGCTGATTGTCGGCAGGGCAACCTTTGCAGCGAAACTCCTATCATCTTTTTCACCTTTGATGAACTGACGGATAACCTTGACAGAATCATCGGTATCATAAATTGTGAATGAACCTGTATAGCCCATTTCCAGCTTGTCTATGTCGCGTCTGAGAATTCTGGAGCAGGCACTATGAAAAGTACAGGCCCAGATATCGTTTGCGACTTCACCAAGCATAGCAGAAAGCCTTTCTTTTAGCTCGTTTGCCGCCTTATTGGTAAAGGTTATTGCCATTATACTCCATGCGGGAATTTTTCCTACAGCCAAAAGCCGGCTTAAGCGTTCTTCAGATAATTGATTATTTTGAAGACAGTTTTTTAAATAGTCTAAATCATCGTCATCAATATCATATCCTATTTCATCACTTTCGTATGCGTTGCCATATTTGAGAATACATGCGATTCTATTGACAAGAACAGTGGTTTTGCCGCTTCCCGCTCCAGCAAGGATAAGCAGTGGCCCCTTTGTATGAAAAACGGCTTTGCGCTGCATATCATTCATTCGGGCAAATTCCGTCTCCATAATTTTTTTCCGCAGCTGCAGAAATTCTCTTTTTATATCATCCGGCATTATATTCATCCACCTAATATATTTATAATTACATTTTAGTCAGCCTTTATATTTTATAACAAAATGCGTCTTAAGGCAATGGCTCTGAATTAAGGCTCAGGGAAAACAAAAAGCAGGGCGGACACCCAACTTAAAGTGTTCGTCCTGCTTTATTCCGAAAGCCGTGTTTTGAGCGCTGCCAAAACCTTTTTTTCCCTTCGTGAAACCTGAACTTGTGTCATATTCAACAGTTCGGCGGTTTGCGCTTGTGTTTTATTTCGAAAATATCTCAAAATAATCAGCTGTCTGTCCTTAGTTTCAAGATGCCCCAGAGCTTCTTTTAATGTCAGCTTATCAACAAGGGCTTCTTCACCCGATTCAACAGGTATATCCGCCTGAACATCTTCCCCTTCTTCACCGATAGTGAGTGATATAGGAGCCGCACATGCTTCAAGTGCCTGTGCTGTTTCTGCCGGATCAAGCCCAAGTTCTTTTGAAATTTCCCCGATTGTCGGTTCTCTGCCAAGTTTTATACAAAGTTTTTCACGTATCCGTGCGGCTTTAAGCGATTGTTCTTTGAGTGTCCGGCTTACCTTCACCGGCCCGTCATCCCTGAAAAGACGCCTCATTTCGCCCATTATAACCGGAACGGCATAAGTTGAGAACTGTACACCACGGCTTAGATCAAATCCCATCACAGCCTTTACAAGGCCCATACACCCTGCCTGATAAAGATCGTCATATTCGATACCACGCCCGACGAACCGCCGGGCGGCCGCATGCACAAGACCCAGGTTGCGTTCAACGATAATAGTCTGCGCCGCAGAATCTCCGCTGGCCGCTCTTTCCAGAAGCTTGAAATTTTCCTTTGATGCGCCGCCTTTTTGCGTTTTAGGAATACTTTCTGTTACTGGCATTTTAAGTCCCCCGCGCCACCGATTTTTTGCCGAGCTTTTTTTCCATTATGACCGTAGTGCCGAAACCAGGCCGGGACTTTACGCGAAGCCGGTCGGTAAAGCTCTGCATAACGGTAAAACCTAAACCTGCACGTTCACCGCCGCTACCTGACGTATACATAGGTTCCATAGCTTTTTCAATATCTTCGATCCCGCAGCCTTTATCCTTGACTGCCACTGAAACTCTGTTGTCATCAAAGATTTTAACCGTTATGTAAACTTCACCGATATCATCTTGATAGGCATGCACAATGCAATTCGTTACAGCCTCAGAAACAGCAGTTTTTATATCCGCTATTTCATCGACCGTCGGGTCAAGCTGTGCAATAAAAGAGGCAACAGCTACTCTTGCGAAGCTCTCATTTGCTGAACGGCTTAGAAAGCTGACTTTCATTATGTTTTTTGGCCTCATATTTTTCTTCCCTCGCTTTAATCACAAATAAACTGAGACTTTTTTTGATATTAAAATTTCCACTTATTCAAAGTCTGCAAGCCTGTCGAGTCCCGCAAGCCTCATAACTTTTCTGATATGCAGTGATGCATTTTTTACGACAAGTTTTCCGTTAAGCATCTGCATTGTCCGATATCTCCCCATTACAAGACCGATACCGGAACTGTCCATAAATGTTACATTTTTAAAATC
>DATALE010000007.1:0-17035 GCA_036261235.1 Ruminiclostridium sp.
AGCGAATGCTCTACCAGCTGAGCTAAGCGCCCAAATTTATATTTTCAGCTGTCGCGTCAGACAGCTTTTATATTATACAACGGTCTTTTAAAAAATGCAATAGTCGATACAAACTTTTTTCTGCTTTTTTATGGCGGTATAAGTTTACAATAATTACTATGCCCGTATTGCCCACGGATAAGACATATGGTATAATTAAATGGTTTAAGACCATAATTACAGCGATTTTAAAAGCACCCGGAAAAAGTATGGCGGCGGGCGCGTGTTTTGCCCCGATTTCTTTCTCCGATGCTTCAATACTGCTGTAAAAAAACAAAATAACGGAGCGGATAAATGATAATTTTAGGCATTGATCCGGGTTATGCAATCGTTGGCTACGGAGTAATAAAATATCAGAACTCCCGCTACATAACACTTGATTACGGAGCTGTCACGACCGAGGCAAAAACAGCTTTTTCAGATAGGTTGAATCACATATACGACGGTATTGCGGAGATTATTGAGAAGTGGAAACCCGACGCCGTTTCAATTGAAGAATTGTTTTTTAACAGCAACACAAAAACCGCAATAGATGTAGCGCAGGCAAGAGGGGTTATTTTGCTTGCAGCGAAAAAAAGCGGAGTACCGGTTTTTGAGTATACGCCGCTTCAGGTTAAACAGGCTGTCGTCGGGTACGGCAGGGCGGAGAAAAAACAGGTCATGGAAATGACACGTATGCTGTTGGGACTTGCCAAAGTCCCGAAACCGGACGACACCGCCGACGCGCTCGCAATGGCTATCTGCCACGCTCATTCTTCCGGCTCACTGATGTCGGGAATTTTAAATCAGATTGCACGATAACAATAAGGGAATGAATAAAAAATGATTTACAGCGTAAGCGGCATATTAACGCATGTCGAACCGGGATTTGCGGTTATAGAATGCGGCGGTGTCGGATTTAAATGCCTGACAACGTCAAACACAATCGGGAAACTTCCGAAAACCGGCGAAAAAACGCGTCTTTATACATATCTTAATGTAAGGGAGGATGCTCTCGACCTTTTCGGTTTTGCCGACGACAGGGAACTGCAGTGCTTCAAAATGCTCATAACCGTGTCCGGTGTCGGGCCAAAGGCGGCGCTTTCGGTACTGTCGGAAATGACCCCCGAAAAGTTCGCGCTTTATGTTGCGTCAAGCGATTCCAAAGCTTTGCAGAGGGCGCAGGGAATCGGGGTAAAGACCGCACAGCGCATCGTTCTTGAACTGAAGGATAAAGTGAGCGGAGAACAGGCCGCTCTCGGCTTTAAGCAGGAGGAGCTGCCGGTTTCGGCGTCAGGAAATATTGAAGAAGCAATCAGCGCGCTGATGGTTCTGGGTTATAGCAGGAGCGAAGCGGCTTCCGCGGCGGCAAAGTCCGATTCCTCACTGTCTGTTGAAGAAATAATAAAGCAGTCGCTTCGTCTGCTTGCGAAATAGAATTAATGGTGAATTTGAATGGAAACAGATTTTGAAAACCGCATTGTAACGCCGGTTGCAACGCCCGAAGAAATGGACGCGGAAACTTCACTGCGCCCTCATTCCCTGGACGAATATATCGGCCAGCAAAAGGCAAAGGAAAACCTGAAGGTTTTCATTGAGGCTGCAAAGAAACGCGGCGAGGCTCTCGACCACGTTTTGCTTTACGGCCCGCCGGGACTCGGCAAAACTACGCTTTCCGGAGTAATCGCAAATGAGTTATCTGTCAATATGCGTGTAACTTCCGGGCCGGCAATCGAGAAGCAGGGCGACCTTGCGGCACTGCTGACAAACCTTGCGCCGCATGACATTCTCTTTATTGACGAGATACATCGGCTGTCCCACAGCGTTGAAGAGGTTCTTTACCCGGCGATGGAGGATTACGCGCTTGATATAATTATAGGAAAAGGGCCGTCTGCGCGTTCGATAAGGCTTGACCTGCCGAAATTTACGCTTATAGGCGCGACGACGAGAGCCGGGCAGCTGTCCTCGCCTTTGCGCGACCGCTTTGGCGTGATACTGCGGCTCGAGCTTTACACCGTTGAGGAACTTTCCAGCATCATTATGAGAAGCGCGGGAATCCTCGATATAAAATGCGAAAAGGAAGGTGCCGAGGAACTCGCAAGGCGCTCCCGCGGTACGCCGAGAATCGCGAACAGGCTGCTAAAGCGCGTGCGTGATTTCGCGCAGGTCTGCGGTGACGGTGTCGTGACGCGGCAGGTAGCAAAACAGGCGCTCGACAGGCTGGAAATTGATCCGCTGGGCCTTGACAATATCGACCGCAGGATACTCACCACAATGATAAGAAACTATAACGGAGGCCCTGTCGGGCTTGAAACGATAGCGGCGTCAATTGGCGAGGAGTCCGTAACAATTGAAGACGTTTATGAACCGTATCTGATGCAGATTGGTTTTCTGAGCAGAACTCCGCGCGGGCGTTGTGTAACTCCGGCCGCTTACAAACACCTTGGGCTGAATGCACCGGATAACGGACAGCAGAGCTTACTTTAAAAACCTACTAAAAATGACCATATAATAATTCTGACATATAATTAATTATCAGTAATAATCGAAAGGCGGCATCTTAATGGGAAGACTTTTCGGGACGGACGGCGTCAGAGGGATTGCAAATACTGAGCTTTCATGCGAGCTTGCAATGCAGCTTGGAAGAGCGGCCGCGATGGTGCTGACGGAAGAAACACATCACCGTCCGCAGATAATAATCGGAAAAGATACGCGAATTTCTTCAGATATGCTTGAATCGGCGATGGCGGCAGGAATCTGCAGCGTTGGCGCGAACGCTCTTGTTTTAGGCGTAGTGCCGACCCCGGCGGTAGCGTTCCTTGTTAAAAAGCTCGGGGCGGACGCAGGCGTCATGATATCGGCGTCACATAACCCGGCACAGTACAACGGGATTAAAATATTCAGCGGCAGCGGTTATAAACTTTCGGACAGCCTTGAGGAAAAAATCGAGGCTATCGTACTCGATGGAGCGGAAAAGCCTCCAATCAAAGCGGGGGACGGCGTCGGCCGCGTTATAAAACCGAAACGGGCGGTCGATGAATATATCAAATACTTAAAATCCACAACAGAAACAAAGTTCACCGGGCTTCGGATTGCTGTCGACTGTGCAAACGGTTCGGCTTCTGTCACCGCACCGCTGCTTTTTGAGGAAATGGGTGGGGAATATGAAATACTCAGCGCGAAACCGGACGGACTTAACATAAACAACGCCTGCGGTTCAACACATATCGAGATGCTGAGCCGATTCGTAAAGGACAACGGGTGCGACATCGGAGTTGCGTTCGACGGAGACGCGGACAGGTGTCTTGCGGTTGATGAAAACGGAGAACTCATTGACGGCGATAAGTTGATAGCCATTTTTTCGGCTTCTCTCAAAAAACGCGGCAAACTCAAAAGCAATACGGCGGTTGTCACCGTTATGTCCAACCTCGGATTTTTCAAGTTCGCGGAAAAACACGGAATCGACGCGGCGAGAACAAAAGTCGGAGACCGGTATGTACTCGAAGAGATGATAAACGGCGGCTATGTAATCGGCGGCGAACAGTCGGGCCATATAATTTTCCTTGACCACGCGACGACCGGCGACGGCGAGCTTTCGGCGCTCCAGCTTCTTTCAATATTAAAACGCACAGGGAAAAAAGCGTCGGAGCTCGGTTCTATTATGGAATGCTATCCTCAGGTAATGATTAATGTAAAACTTGGCTCGTCAGACGACAAGAATATTATAATGGCTGCCGAAGATGTTGCTGACGCGATTGATAAGGCGGAAAAAAAGCTCGCTGACGACGGAAGGATAATCGTTCGTCCGTCAGGCACCGAACCGCTGATACGCGTTATGGTCGAGGGAAAAGATCACGATGAGATAAAAGCGCTTGCGGGCGGCGTTGCCGATGTTATCCGTGCTCATCTGGGCTGAGAATTTATTATTAAACGGTTAAAAGATATACCGTACGAAAATAATACGGATAACAGCTATCAAATATTTAATTACAGGGAGCATCGCAGATGCGCATTGCGAGTAAATGGCAGGACTATTTTATAATTGATACATCAAACGGGGAAAAACTTGAACAGTGGGGGAAATATACGCTTATACGCCCGGACCCTCAGATTATTTGGAAAACCGCGCGTGAAAACCCTTTGTGGGAACGCGCACACGGGCATTATATCCGTTCGCATGAGGGCGGCGGACATTGGGAGGAAAGCCGTCTTCCGCAGGTATGGAATATTAATTACGGCAATCTTACCTTTGCGCTGAAGCCTATGGGCTTCAAACACACCGGGCTTTTCCCGGAGCAGGCTGTAAACTGGGATCTCATGTCCGAAAAAATAAAAAAGGCAGGGCGGCCGGTCAAGGTTCTGAACCTCTTTGCCTATACTGGCGGGGCGACGCTTGCTTGCGCCGCGGCCGGTGCGTCAGTCTGTCATGTTGACGCTTCCCGCGGTATGGTGCAGTGGGCTAAAGAAAACGCGGCGCTTTCGAATTTGTCGGACAAGCCCGTCCGGTATATAGTAGACGACTGCATAAAGTTTGTTCAGCGTGAAATACGCAGGGGCAACAGATATGACGGTGTTGTCATGGATCCTCCGTCTTACGGCAGAGGTCCGGGCGGCGAAGTTTGGAAGCTTGAGGACGGGATTTATGATTTGCTTGAGCTCTGTACGGGAGTTTTGAGCGACGACCCACTGTTTTTTTTGCTCAATTCATACACAACCGGGCTTTCACCATCCGTTATGGCTTATCTTGTCGGTTCGACTGTCGGGAAAAAGTTCAAGGGGAACGTAACCGCCGACGAAATAGGGCTTCATGTTAAAGAAAGCGGACTTGTACTCCCGTGCGGTGCGACCGCTATCTGGCAGAGGTAAGTTTTCCGGCATTTTAGGAGGGCAATAATGACAGACGCTGAAATTTCTCAATTCAAGCTCATTGCGCGCGGCGGAGAAGCCGAAATCTACGACATGGGAGACGATAAAGTCCTCCGTGTTCTTTGGAAGCAGAGTGACCGTTCGTACCATTCATCTGACACCTACGGGTACCTTTGCCCTCTTCTCAGACAAGCTCATATTGACGTGCCGGAAATTTATGAATATACGAATGTCGGCGAAAGGCCGGCGCAGATAATGCAGAAAATAGATGGGATAACCATGCTGAAACAGTTAGCCCGTCAGCCGTTTCAGATACCATCAAGGATAAAAAGGCTTGCCGAACTCCATAACCGGATGTTTAGTGTAAAAACAGACGACTGTTTGAAATCAATTGATGACAGGTTGCGCTATTTTGTTTCGAAATCTCCGATTGCCGATAAGGAGCTTATTGATTTTGTACTCCGCGTTTATGAAAGTCTTCCGTCAGGCAATAATTTGTGCCACGGCGACTTTCATCCCGGAAATATCCTTATGCAAAACGGCGAATGTTATATAATCGACTGGTCGGGCGTTTATCGGACATTTTCTGTCCGATGTTGCCCATTCGTTTTTATTGATGAAAGTGGTTCCGAAAATTCCTGGACAGAACAGTCTGTCACATTTGATGATGAGTGCTGCCGGAAGAAGAATCGCCAATACCTACTTAAAAGACATATTGAGACTGCAAAGCTTTGACTTTAGTGAATTCTCGAAATGGACGGTTGTAATGTCATTTTTGCGTGTGTGTTACGGACTGCCGGCTGAAAAGCCGGAAAGAATCAGGTATATCCGAAAATGTTATGAAATGAGTACCGCAAACATAGACCCCGCACAGTGGCACAGGCATATTTAAATTGACTCTGAATGAAATTTCAGATAAAACGCAGGGACGGGAAAAAACCTGCCCTGACGAAAGCAGGAGTTCAAAATGGAAAATAAACTCTCAGACCCTATTCTCAGGACACAGAAGCTTGAATTCACCTATTCATACGAAAACGAGGAACAAAACAAGGTTCTTAACGGGATTAACCTCGACATACCGTCAGGACAGTTTGTTGCCGTTCTAGGGCGCAACGGCTCTGGCAAATCGACGCTCGCGAAGCATTTTAACGCTGTGCTTCTGCCGACGGGCGGCAAGGCCTATGCGCTGGGTATAGACACGGCGGATGAGGAAAAAGTGTATGACATCAGGCAGAATGTCGGCATGGTGTTCCAAAATCCGGACAACCAGATTGTTGCTACCATCGTCGAAGAAGACGTTGCGTTTGCGCTTGAAAACCTCGGTGTCCCGCCCGATGAGATAAGGCGGAGGGTTGACGAGGCTCTTCGGGAGGTCGGAATGTACGAATTCCGCAGCCATGCGCCGCACCAGCTTTCCGGCGGTCAGAAACAGCGTGTCGCGATTGCCGGCATTATTGCAATGAAACCAAAATGCATTGTCCTTGACGAGCCGACAGCAATGCTTGACCCGAAGGGGCGCAGGGAAGTTATCGACACTGTTATAAAACTTAACAGGCAGGAAAAAATCACGATTGTACTAATTACGCATTTTATGAACGAGGCGGTAAAGGCCGACAGGGTCGTAGTCATTGAGCACGGCGGTATAATCCTTGACGGCGAACCGCGTTCGGTTTTTTCGAACGTCGCTCTTCTAAAGTCAATCGGGCTTGATGTTCCGCAGGCGGCGGAACTGCTGTTTGAAATCAACAAAACGGGAGAAAAACTGCCCTGTGACGTTTTGACCGTGGAAGAATGTGTCGATGCGCTCTCAACGCTTTTGGAGGAATCAAATTGCCGAAAAATCCGATAATTAAAACAGAACACCTGACGTATGTATACAGTCAGGGCACACCTTTTGAAAAGGCTGCCATTGACGATATGTCTATTGAAATAGAAAAAGGCGAATTTGTCGGCGTAATCGGCCACACAGGTTCCGGTAAATCTACATTTGTCCAGCATCTGAACGGACTTTTGAAGCCGGCTTCCGGCCGGGTACTTATTGACGGACAGGATATCTGGGAAAAAGGCGTTAACAGGCGAGGCGTAAGGTTCAAAGTCGGCCTTGTATTTCAGTATCCCGAATATCAGCTTTTTGAAGAAACCGTTTTCAAGGATATCGCGTTCGGACCGAAGAATATGGGGCTTGGTGAACAGGAAATAGTCACGCGTGTGCATGAAGCCGCCGATTTTGTCGGACTTTCGGAAGATATTCTTGAAAAATCGCCTTTCGAGCTTTCAGGCGGTCAAAAGCGGCGCGTGGCGATCGCAGGAGTTATCGCCATGGGGCCGGACGTTCTGGTACTTGACGAGCCGGCGGCAGGCCTTGACCCGAAAGGTCGCGAGTCCATACTGCGGCGCATACGAAGCTATCACGAGTCAAAAGGCTCGACAATATTGCTCGTATCCCACAGCATGGAGGATATCGCTGAAAATGCTACAAAGGTTCTTGTGATGAACAAGGCGAAAATGGTTATGTACGATACCGTAAACGCTGTGTTTGCACGGAGTCGCGAACTTATCAACATCGGGCTTGACATTCCGCAGATTACAAGGGTGTTCATCGAACTGCGAAGGCGCGGCTTTGACCTTAATGATTGCATATATACGGTCGAAGATGGAAAAAGAGAGATTTTGCGCGCGCTGAAAGAAGGCGGCGTAAAATGATAAAGGATATAACTCTTGGACAATTTTTCCCGGGTGAGACCGCTGTTCACCGGCTTGACCCGCGTACTAAAATTGTACTTACAATAGCATACATGGTCGGGCTTTTCTGTTCTTTCAACGCAGCCTCCTTGCTCTTTGCCTGCGTTTTTATGCTGATTATATCAATTATATCAAAAATACCGCTTCGGCTTGTCCTGAAAGGCCTTAAACCGATTATCCCGATTGTAATAATTACATCAATAATAAACGCAATGTATATTCCTGGCCACGTTTTATTCTCTTTTTATTTTATTAAAGTAACATATGAGGGCGTAAGACTTGCGGTATTCGTTACGGTAAGGCTCATTTTCCTGATAGTCGGCACTTCTATGATGACGTACACAACGTCTCCGATTGCCTTGTCAGACGGAATTGAAGAGCTGCTTTCACCCCTTAAAAAAATCAAGCTGCCGGTCCATGAACTCTCGATGATGATGTCGATTGCTCTTAGGTTTATTCCGACGCTGATTGAGGAAACAGACAAGATAATGAACGCGCAGAAAGCCCGCGGCGCTGATTTTGAAAGCGGAAACCTTATGCAGAGGATACGCGCACTGCTGCCGATACTGATACCGCTGTTTGTTTCGGCGTTCCGAAGGGCGGAGGAACTTGCGCTTGCTATGGACTGCCGCTGTTATCAGGGCGGAGAGGGACGCACAAGGCTTCGCAGACTCAGGTTAGGAAAAGTTGACTATATCTCATATGGCATTTTTGTTTTGTTTTTTGCAGTTTTGATTGTTTTGAATATTTATATACCGCATGGTCTTTTGTTTTGATGGGGGAAAATATGCGCAACATAGTTTTGCATCTTGCGTTTGACGGCGGCCGTTATCATGGATGGCAGGTGCAGGAAAACGCAGTGACCGTCCAGTTTACGGTTCAGAACGCGATAGAAAAAGTATTCGGTTCAAGGCTTGGACTTACCGGGTGCAGCCGGACGGACGCTGGGGTTCATGCAAAGGATTATGTATGCTCTTTTCATACATCTGCTTCAATCGATAGGAACAGTATAATAAGGGCGCTGAATTCACACCTTCCCGATGATATTGCCGTAACCGAATGTGACGAGGCGCCTGAAGATTTTCACCCGAGATACAGCGCGACGGGCAAGGAATATGTATATAAAATCCGCAACGCTTCGTTTAAAGACCCGTTTGACCGCGGCTATTCATTTTTTTATCCCAAAAATATTGACGCCGAAAGCCTAAATAACGCCGCGCGGGCTTTTTGCGGAAAGCATGATTTTTCCGCATTCTGTTCAACGAAAGCTGTCAGCCGACACAGGCCTGATGAAACAGAAGATACAGTCAGGACGATTTATCATGTCGGTGTAGCTCGCGCCGGAAACAACGTAATCTTCCGTGTGCGCGGCGACGGCTTTTTATACAACATGGTCAGGATAATGGTTGGCACATTGGTTTTTGTTAATCACGGGGGGTTAACCCCTGAAACCCTCGGCGGGATAATCCTGTCGAAGGACAGAAGAAAAGCAGGGCCGACAGCGCCCGCTCACGGCCTTTATCTGAACAGGGTTTTCTATGATGAATCGGTTATGGAAGCAGAATAAGAAATTTATTAAATCAAACTAAAAAAGTGAGGGGGCGGTACGATGAAACTAAAAAACAAAAAAAATAAGAAGCTTAATCAGACAAAAGTATACATAAACGACAGCCATGACGATGAAATTGAAGAAGAAGACGAAGAAGAAAATGAGCTTAAGGCATACAGTGAAGCAAGAAAAGCCCGGATTTATAAGAAAAAGCGGCGCAAAAAGCGTATTATTTCTTTGCTTGTGTTTGTTTTGGTCATTGCACTGATATATTTAAATTGGAATGTAATAGCGCCGACACCACTTTCTGAAAGTATACAGAGCTTTTTCAGTGAATTCGGAAAAAACCAATATCCCGTTGATTTTGAGGAAGGCACAATGAAAACCGCCGTCGCAGTGGGCTCAAATGTCGGGATACTGACAGACACATCTTTTTTGATTTATTCGCAGAACGGGGATAAAATTGCCTCACGTCCGCACGGTTTCAACGACCCAGCGGCAGTTTCCGGCGGCGGCAAAGCTTTGATATATGACCGCGGCGGCAAGCAGTTCCGCGTTGAAACACGCTTCGGAGAACCAATGTCTTCAGCCGCGGCATATGATATAACATCGGCGGCAATGGGGGACAAGGGTAATTTCGCCGTTATAACACAGGCGGATAATTACCTCAGCGAGCTTACGGTTTACAATAATTCAAATAAACCGGTTTTTAAATGGGATTCGACAAAGGGCAGGATACTCACGGCGTCGCTTAGCCCGGACGGCGGAAAACTCGCGGCTGTTGTTACGGGCGCGAGAAAAGGTGAAATTTTTTCGGATATATATATTTTCAGCCTTTCGAGTGAAAAGCCTCTTGCAATTAAACAGTATGACAACACCATGCTTTATTCGATAAGGTTTAAGGACAGCAAAAGAATTGCAGCGGTGGGTGACCAGAAATCGGTATTTCTTTATGTATCAGGTGAACAGAAATCGGAATATGATTATGGCTCAAACGAGCTACTGAATTGCTGTAATCTGGACGGGCCTCTGATTCTCGCTTTCAAAAACGGTGCCGACAGTTCAACCGTTATTTCGCTTGACGGCGAAGGAAAGGTTCTCGGCAAAAGCGTCACGTCAGGGAGTGTCAAATATGTGTCGTTCGGCGGAGATTTTGTTTCGGCACTCTCCGACAGCAAAGTCTTTATATCAAAAGAGGATTTGAAACAACAGACGGCGGTATCAGTGCCTGTAGGTGTCCAGACAGTCCTCAATATTAAAAAATATTTATTTGTTATCGGAACGCAGTCTGTTTCGCGCTATGATCTGAAATAAATATGTTAATTAAATTATAAGATAATCTTGACTTGTGGTGTATAATATTGAATATTCCCCAAAAAGCAGGTGAACGCTTTTGAGTTTTTTACTTGACGCAGTAACGGCCATAATATTCATCGTAATAATTTTCGGAGCCTATAAAAAAGGCTTTGTAAGGTCGCTTATTGAACTTCTGGGAACAGTAGTCTCTATAATTATTGCTTTTCAGTTAAGTTTTCCTTTTGGAAATTGGATTGACGGTACATTTATGCAAAAATTCGTCAATAATTCAATTACAAGGCTCGTATCAAATAACGGAAATAACAGCAATGAGGTTATTAATCAGCTTCTAAGCGCAGTGCCAAAAGCGGCTGAAACTACCTTGAGCTCATTGAATAACGGTCTTGGTACTTTGGGCTCAAAGGCGCTTGAAGCGGTCATATCAGCGGTTTCGGTTCCTCTCTCTTCGCTGATTTCCCGCAGTATGGCTTTTTTCATTATTTTTGCTTTGTGCATGGTTCTGCTCGGAATTATTGCGCATGCGACGGATGTTATATTCAAACTTCCTGTGATAGGGTCAATTAATTCACTTGCAGGCGCGGTCATAGGGTTTGTTGAAGCCGTAATTGTCATATTTATTATAAGCGCTGTAATATCGTTTTCAGTTTCATTTTTTTCATTGCAGAAAAATCCGGTTATAACTTCAAACACTATAGAATCGACCCACATCTTCAAATATATCAATAATATTAATCCGTTATCCGGCATGTTGTTAAAAAATTAATATTATGATATTATTATAATTAAATTTGTTAAAATAAACTTGTACATTATTTTATTCTTATTAAAGAATGATGCAGATAAGAAATCCCGGGTTCCTTTAACTTAAATGACCTTTTCAGAGAGGGGACTAATTAGATGTCCGGCAATCAGTCGAGAGGCTTGTTGGGGTTAGGTATTCCCAACATCCTGTCAATACTTCGTCTTATTTTGATACCCGTATTTGTAGTTCTTTATTTTTCAGATATTAAATATTCAGGTATAATTTCTGCCGAGGTTTTGATTATTTCGGCCGCAACCGACGTACTCGACGGGATTATTGCCCGGAAATTCGATATGACGTCAAGGCTCGGCAGAATACTTGACCCTCTTGCTGACAAACTGACACAAGCCAGTGTATGCATCTGCCTTGTAATAAAAAATATCGCACCTCTCTGGATTTTGTGCGTCCTGATATTAAAGGAATTTGTAATGATTGGAGCAGGGGCGAATATTATAAGAAAAGGCAAAGAAATGATGTCGTCAAAGTGGTTCGGCAAACTTGGAACAGTGGTATTCTATTCCGCAATGATACTTATTATTGCGTTTAGCCCGCAGCGCAGGATAATTGACCTGCTTCTTGTTCTTGTGCTTATGTTTATGATATTTTCGCTTGCCATGTATATTCCTTATTTTTTCAAAGTCAATTCGAAAAAAGGACAATAACTGATAAAGATTTGTTTTAAACCCGTTGTTATTTTAAAGTAAAGAAGGGATAATATAATGATATGTTCTCGCTGCAAAAAACGTATGGCAGTTGTGTTTATCACAAGGGTTGAAAATGGGAAAACGATTAATGACGGACTTTGTATTCAGTGTGCAAAAGAATTGGGTATTAAGCCGGTGAACGACCTCGTTGAAAAAATGGGTGTGACTGACGAGGATCTTGAAAATATGGGAACCGAACTCGAAAACCTGATGAGCCAGACAGGCGGTGATGATGCTGAAGGTTTTGAACCGGGCGGAGCCGCGACTTACCCATTCCTTGAAAATATGTTCGGCGGACAAAACAGCGGAACAAATAACGAAAAAACAAAAGAAAGCAAGCCTCGTGAGGGCAAAACTCCTAAACGTAAGTATCTTGACAATTATTGTATAAATCTTACCGGCAAGGCGCATGACGGAAAAATCGACCGTATTGTCGGGCGTGCAAACGAAATTTACCGCGTTGAGCAGATTCTCTGCCGCCGTACAAAGAACAATCCATGCCTTATCGGTGAGCCGGGCGTTGGTAAAACGGCAATCGCCGAAGGCCTTGCGCTCAAAATTGCGAGCGGCGACGTTCCGCCGAAGCTTGCAGACCGCGAAGTATATCTTCTTGATCTGACGGCACTTGTTGCGGGAACGCAATTCCGCGGACAGTTTGAAGGCCGTATAAAGGGACTCATCGAAGAAGTCAAAAAGGCCGGTAATATAATTCTGTTTATTGATGAGGTCCATAATCTTGTCGGAACAGGCGACGCGGAAGGCTCAATGAATGCCGCTAATATTCTCAAGCCGGCGCTTTCAAGAGGCGAAATCCAGGTTATCGGTGCAACGACGTTTGAGGAATACAGAAAATATATTGAAAAAGACGCGGCGCTTGAAAGACGTTTCCAGCCGGTTAAGGTTGAGGAACCGTCGATTGATGATACAGTTACGCTGCTGCTTGGAATCAAGGATTATTACGAGAAATACCACTCTGTCAAAATTTCAGACGAACTGATTCCTAAAATCGTAAGGTTGTCTGAAAGATATATTTCAGAACGGTTCCTGCCCGACAAGGCAATAGATTTGCTCGATGAATCCTGTGCATGCACAGCGCTTCGCAATAAAGCGGCGTCTGAGCTTGCTGGCGTTGAACGCAAGCTTTCAAGCTTAAAATCACAGGAGGAACAGCTTATCCAGTCGGAAGGCCAGGATATATACAAGCAGCTGGCTGATGTAAAGGCTGAAGAGTGCAGGCTGCTCGCAAAGGCGCAGGGGCTGCGTGATGCGGCAGGAGATATCTCGGTAACAGAAGACGATTTGTCAAAAGTAATTGAGCTTTGGACAGGAATTCCGGCGAGCCGCGTACGCGAACAGGAGTTTAAACGCCTTGCAGCACTTGAAGATACACTCAAAGCCAAAATTATCGGTCAGGACGAGGCTGTAAAGGCCGTAGCCAACGCTATAAGACGCAGCCGGGTTCAGATAAGCCCACGCAGGCGTCCCGCGTCGTTTATATTTGTCGGTCCCACAGGTGTCGGAAAGACGGAGCTTGTCAAGGTTCTTGCCGGAGAACTTTTTGACAAACCGGATACGCTTATAAGGCTCGATATGTCGGAATTTATGGAGAAGCATGCAGTATCCCGCATTATCGGGGCACCTCCGGGATATGTCGGTTATGACGAGGCCGGGCAGCTTACCGAAAAGGTAAGGCGGAAGCCTTATTCAGTTATACTTTTTGATGAAATCGAAAAAGCGCATCCGGACGTTTTGAATATTCTGCTGCAAATCCTTGACGACGGGCGGGTTACCGATGCCCACGGACGTACGGTAAACTTCGAAAATACCGTTATTGTAATGACCTCAAACGCAGGCTCGGAACGCAAAGGCGGATCGTTGGGATTTAACCGAGAACCTAACGTTATGGCGAAAGAAAAGGCGCTGAAGGCTCTCTCGGATTTCCTGAGACCGGAATTTTTGAGCCGTATTGATGAGACAGTAGTTTTCAGTCCGCTCTCAGAGAACGATTTTAAGCTTATAGGCGAGCTTATGATGAATGAGCTTAAACAATCCATGGCACTTAAAAAAATCGAACTCGCATGGGATGAGAAGCTGATAGCCGCACTTGTCAAAAAATCTTATGACGGGAAATTCGGCGCAAGGGATTTGCGAAAAAATGTCCGCCGTGAGGTTGAGGACAGAATAGCTCAGATTATTGTTCAGCACGGCGGAGAAAAAATCGCAGGGGTTTCCTTGAGTGCCGAAAATGATGGAGTGACTGCAACAGCAATATAAAAATAATTATATTTTCGATATAATTTGCGTTTGGCGCTTGACATGCGGCGGTTGATATGATATAATCACAATCGCCGCAAAAAAAAGCGCGGCGCGAAAAGCGCATCGACAGCGCTCGTAGCATATAGAAGCGGGTGTAGTTCAATGGTAGAATTCCAGCCTTCCAAGCTGGCCGCGTGGGTTCGATTCCCATCACCCGCTCCATTTTTTTTGCTGTCTTGATGGAGCTTGTTTCCTGCGCCCTTTATGGCGGCATTGATTTTGCGCCTGTAGCTCAGGTGGATAGAGCAACTGCCTTCTAAGCAGTGGGTCGGGAGTTCGAGTCTCTTCAGGCGCACCAAATATGGTGGGTATAGCTCAGTTGGTTAGAGTGCCAGGTTGTGGCCCTGGAGGTCATCGGTTCGAATCCGATTACCCACCCCATAATAAGAGAACACGCGGCTTTCCGCGTGTTCTTATGCATATTGGGATGTAGCCAAGTCGGTAAGGCAGCGGACTTTGACTCCGTCATTCCGCAGGTTCGAGTCCTGCCATCCCAACCATGCGGAGTGTCCTTATAGGATCTGAGTATCTTATTAAGGACACTCCGTTTTTTATCCGGCTTTTGCTTGGGAGTAGCTTAGGGCTACTCCTTTTCTCGTTTTTAAGCGTACATCCGCTTCCGGGATGCTCTCGCGTTCCGGCACGGTAAAGGCTCCAATGCAATTGTAAAAGATGGTAATGCGCTGAATGGTCTTCTCTCCGACCTTTTCGGCGTGATATACGTCGATGTGTTCGATCAACTCCGTCACCATCCGCTGTGAAAGCTCCCGTGCGTCGGTATACCGACGTATGGTTTCCAAGAAATTGTCGGCGGTCATGAGCTGCCCGCCCGCTTTCCGCAACTCCGATTTGAGTGCCTTGACTTTGGCGGCGTTTTCGCCCTGCTCCTGTTCGTACTTTTTAGACATTTTGGCAAACCGCTCGTCGTTGATCTTCCCGGATACGTTGTCCTCATATAACCGTTCAAAAAGGGTGTCCAGTTCCTTATCCCGCACAAGCAGACCATCAAGCTCTTTTTGCCTTAGCGACCGTTCACATGCCGCCGTCTTTGCCGAGTGCCCGATGATCTCTTTCACGAAATCATCTTCATACTCGTCGGCAAACTGTGTGAGACGGTGTATTTCCTGCAAAACCACCTGTTCCAAGAAGTCCAGACGAATGTAATGGGTGGATGTGCATTTTCTATATCCGGTGTTATGATTGCAGCAGCTAAAAAATTTGATGTCATGGTTTCCCTGATTGAAGTGATAGTTGAGATTACCGCCGCATTCAGGGCATTTTAGCAGACCTGAGAAGATACTCCGTTCGCCGCTGACCGTCGGCTTTTTCCGGCGGGTGCCACGGCGTAAGTTTTGAACTTTCTCCCACGTTTCGCGATCAATGACGGCTTCGTTGGTGTTGAGAAACACAACACGGTTTTCTTCGTCGTTGGCAATGCGCTTTTTCATCTTGTACGACTTTGAATATGTTTTGAAGTTAATCACGTCGCCGCAATACTCTTGTAAGGTCAGAATTTTACTGATAGTGGTATGACCCCATTGCGTAGGCAAAACGGAGTTTTTTGTCCCGCCGCGATTGATTCCTTTGCTTTGCCAATAGGACATGGGATTGAGAATTCCGTCCCTTGCCAGCGCGGCGGTGGTTTCGGAAAGGCCGTATCCGTCAAGCGCCATCTGATAGATACGGCGAACGACAACGGCTGCTTCCTCGTCCACAATCCAGCATTTCGCATTGTCCGGGTCTTTCTTATACCCGTAGGGCGGGGGCGAAAGCGGAACATCGGAATTGCCTTTGAGCTTATTGACGATGCGGCGCTTCTTGGAAATATCCTTCGCGTACCACTCGTTCATGATGTGCGAAACGGGGTAAATTCGTTGTCGCCCTCGTCGCTGTCCACGCCGTCCGAAACTGCAATCAGCCGTACATCATGCGCGGGGAAAAACTCTTCGGTGTAGTGTCCAACTTTCAGGTAATCACGCCCGAGACGGGACAGGTCTTTTACAAGGACAGCCGAGATATAGCCCGCTTCAATCGCTTTTATCATCTGTTGAAAGCCGGGACGGTCAAGCGTCGTCCCACTTATTCCGTCATCAACGAAAACCTACAAATCCTGTTCCCACTGGCGGTTTTGTATGTTATCGTTACAAGGGTCTTGTCCATTATGTTACCTCCGTTCAATTTGGTCGTGGGTTGACGGATGATGAACGGAGGATGGCGGGGAACGACAGCCGGGGCAGATATGATATATAGGCCGTTTCACTTCGGGCCAACTTGGCCCGAAGTGAAACGGCCTGTCCTGCAATACCGTAAAAAGGGACAAAAAACCACCTATACGGGTAAACTCCCGCAAGGTGTTACGTGAAAAATGGGCGCAGTATTCTCCCGTGATTTTTATGAGTTTTTTAAAATTGTAAAGAGTTAGGCTGTCAGCTAAGCCAAACCGTTACGGCAGGGTAACGGTTCTCCTTTTAATTGCGACGAGTTGTGCTTGCGCATAGAAAACCCTCCAAACCCGCAAGTCTGGAGGGATAAGATTACTTATTCAGGCATAGAAACGTCCCGCCAAACTCACGTTTTTTTGTTGGGCGGGTAGCGCCTTCCTTTTTATTTATAAAAAAACCTGCCGCAATAAGGGCAGGTTAAGTACGCAAATCTCATGTGGCGGCCAGGCTGTCATCATGCACTTGCACCTTAGACCCTATAGCTTTGCGTCCTTGCCTT
>DATALE010000079.1:0-2365 GCA_036261235.1 Ruminiclostridium sp.
GAAATGTAGAAGGTGTTCCGGCGCAGCTGAGCCGCGACACGGGCAATAAGCTCGCTCATGGAGAAGGGTTTGGCGATATAATCGTCCGCTCCAAGTCCAAGCCCGAGCACCTTGTCCATATCGTCCGCTCGCGCCGTTAAAAAGAGCACCGGAATTGTGCTGAATTCGCGGAGCTTCCGCAGCA
This sequence comes from Ruminiclostridium sp., assembly GCA_036261235.1. Classification (GTDB taxonomy): domain Bacteria; phylum Bacillota; class Clostridia; order Oscillospirales; family Ethanoligenentaceae; genus Ruminiclostridium_D. Next base: position 185 of record DATALE010000079.1, read on the forward strand.
TATTGAAACCGTCGAGCCGGGGCATCATAACGTCGAGTATGGCCAGATGGATGTCCTCTTTGTGAGCAATGGCAAGCGCTTCCAGCCCGTCGGGCGCCGTAAACACGGTATAGCCCTCTTCTGTCAGGCTGATTTTCAGCAGATTACGGATATCGTCCTCATCCTCGGCTATCAGAATATTCACACAATCACCCCGTCGAATCACTTTGACCAGCCTAAATTATAACATATTTCGGTATGCATCGCAAAAGCGGACCCGCAGATGTATGTGTCAAGTAAATGTTGGCAAAAGTCACCACATAGAAATTTGTACGGAATAAGCTTGCAGTCGTAATATGTTGTTCAAAGGAAAGGGTATAGTTGCTTTTTTCAGCAATGGACTTGTTTTCATTAACGAGATTCCATACGCCTTCAAGAGGGAATACAGCAAAAAACAGCATTCGGATTCCAATATAACCTTACTATATACGGTAAAAGATGCGATTACAGTGCATCGTTTGCAAGATACTCTTTTAAAAAGCGCGGCTCCGGCTTCTTGTCTTTTACTTCGACGGCACATGGCTGTGCGAGTATTTTCTTGATGTTATATCCTCCCGGCACAGCAAAGAAGGCAAACGATTTTAAATAGATTGCGTTCTTCGGGCACGAATAAATACACCGCATGCAGAGACTGCAGGAGCTATGAAAGCGTATTCTTTCTTCTTCCATTGTTATGTTGCCGGCCGGACAGTTTTTGACGCATTGTCCGCAATGCGTACATGTATCTTTAACGGCGTATCTCTTGCCGGCCATTCGAAAGAAGAATGGAGTTGTGAACATGACGCATTCCATCATCATTCTTTGCATGAATCCCGTCTTCAAAATTCGCTGCTCCCCTTTAACCAGCCCGTCGCACATCAGACCCACCTTTTTTTGTGTTGCTTCATGAAGTTTGATAATGACATCATCGTCAAATTTCGAAATCCAGTTGCTGCTGATGGAGAATATCCTCTCGTAAAAAACGTCGTAGCCTTTGCGCTTCAGTCTGCGCATCATTGGCTTTGAAGCGTTGTAGTTGACGGGCGCAACGCCTCCCGCCGTCCGGAATACAAATGTTTTCTGCCCATTTGCCTTTGGTAGAGCCTTGATGAACTCATACACAAGCCTCGGCGCCCCAAAGCCAATGACCTGGCTGCCGATACCAATTAGGTCGTACCCGCTCACATTCAGCGGAATCTTATTCTTCAGAACGTCTTCCATGCGGATAAGCTCGGTTACATACTCCCGTTTGCTCAGGGTATCCCGCAGCATGCATGCGACAAGCTCCGTGTTTCCTGTACCGGAAAAGTAGAATATTACCGCCGTTTTCATCTTAATGACCTCTTTCATATAATAGTTTTCACTTTGAAGCAGAACAGTTTGCTGGGGTGTCAGTGCGCCCGGGATAGAAGCGAACATTCAGCCGTCCCTCTCCTCGGGGCTATTTCTAATTGAATAAAAGAGCAGTTCCATAGAATAATCGGTGAAATTCTCCGGATCAAGTTTGAAGTGTTCCATAAACGTTGTTCCGGTCAACGCCAGTTGATTAAAAAAACCGGTCATCAGGAATATAATGCTGAACGTCGTTTTCATTGTGTCGACATCCTCGCGGATGCTCCCGTCGCCCTTTCCTTCCGCCATCACTTTGGCGACCCAACCAAACAAGCCATTGTCATTATCCATCAGTTCTTTGAGCCTTAGGCTCTCCTCTCCCGCTTTCTTTTTTACATACCCAATCTCACCAATCACCCTCATAGCGTTCGGGAAATCTCTATAAAACCGATAAAACTCTTTACTCCCTTGCAGGAGCTTGTCAAAGCCCGTTCGCCCGTTTTCTGCAGCTTTCTGCAAATATGTGTAAAGCTTTTTGAAACTACTGGTAGCGGCTGCAAAAAAGAGCTCTTCTTTAGCACCGAAATAAAGGTAAACAGTTCTTTTTGTAAACTGTGCTTCTAAGGCAATTTCGTCCATTAGAGCACCATCAAAGCCTTTTTGACCGAAAATCTTTTCCGCTGCCGCAACTATCTCAGCTTCTCGCATCAGACGTTCTCGTTCTCTTCTTGTCTCATTCATATCCTTCGTCTCCTTGTTGACTATCGAGATATTCGCATCGGTTCGTATTTTTTCTATCACAGTATACCTTTTTCACTTATAGTATACCAA
>DATALE010000251.1:0-6064 GCA_036261235.1 Ruminiclostridium sp.
TTCCGATGAGTATTGTATCAGAGCCAGGTTTAACGATATCCATAGTTGACCAGATAGTGGTTTCCGTCGGGCCATAAACATTGATAAGCGTCGAGCATCTGCTGAGCAGCTGATCGGCAAGGCCTTTCGGCAGCGCTTCGCCGCCGCACAATACGGTAAGTCCAGCCGAACCTGACCAGCCTGCTTCAATCAGGAGCCTCCATGTCGCGGGAGTTGCCTGCATCATGGTAACGCTGTACTGCTTAAGCATGCTGATGAGTTTTTCGCCGTCTGTTACGTCGTCCCTTTGTGCAATAATGACCTTTGCTCCGCAGATAAGGGGCATATACAGTTCAAGGCCGGCAATATCAAACGACAGCGTCGTCACCGCGAGCAGCGTGTCTTTTTTACTCATTTCGGTTTTCTTCGCAAAAGACAGCAGCAGATTGATAAGGGCATGCTGTTCAATCTGAACACCCTTCGGCTTACCTGTCGAGCCTGAAGTATAGATAGCATATGCAAGATTGTTCGTTGTTTTTGCAGGGGCGATATTCTCCGAACTGCACTTTGAAATTGCGCCGTCGTCAGAGTCAAGGCAGATTACTCTCGCATCATTTGCAGGCAGAGAATCCGCAAGATTCTTTTCGGTCAAAATTGCGTCTGCCTTTGCGTCCCCGAGCATATAAGCGAGACGTTCTTTCGGATAGATCGGATCCATCGGCAGATAAGCGGCTCCGGATTTCTGAACACCGAGAAGCGCCGCAAGCATGTTAATTGAACGGTCTATATAAACACCGACAATGCTTTCTGTGCCGACTCCGAGGGATTGCAGATAATGAGCAATTTTGTTGGAACTTTCGTTCAGCTGTGCATATGTCATCTGCTCTTCTGCACACACCGCCGCCAATGCATCCGGCGTCAGCGCCGCCTGCTTTTCGAAAAGCTGAGTCCAGCTTGCTATTTCAGGCAAGTCTTCCTTTGTGGCGTTCCAATCAGAAAGAATGGTCTTCTTCTCTTTATCGGTCAGTACCTCATAATCATCAAGAGCGAGGCCCGGATTCTTAATGATTCCGGCAAGCAGCTGGTTAAAGTGACCAGCCATTCTTACTATTGTGTCTTCATTGAATAAATCGGTATTATATTCAAAATCGGCAGCAAGGCCTTCGCCTTCAATCTGAATATCAACCGCCAAATCAAACCTTGCATAACCACCGTCAATATCCATGATCGAAACGTCAAGTTCGGGCAGTTCCATATCCGGCATAGGTGTATTCTGCATGCCAAAAAGCACCTGGAAAATCGGATTTTTGCTTAAATCACGCTCAATGCGCAGCTCTTCGACAATTTTTTCGAAAGGAATATCCTGATTTGAGTAAGCGTCGACTGTTACCTGTTTTACCTTTTGGAGCAGCTCACTAAACTTCATCTCATTTGAGAAACTGGTGCGCAGGATGATATCATTCGTAAAGAATCCTATCAAATCCTCAATATTATTGTTATTTCTGCTTGCGATCGGTGATCCCACGATTATATCGGTTTGTCCCGAATATTTGTACAGTAGAACCTTAAAAGCCGCAAGTAAAACCATGAATAATGTTGTATTTTCTTTTCTTGCGTATTTTTGAAGTTCGTCTGTAACTTCGACAGGAATATAACTCGTAAATTTCGCGCCGTCATAAGTCTGAATCGCGGGTCGTGGTTTATCAAGCGGCAAATCCAAAGCCGGCAGACTTCCGCCAAGATGTTCTTTCCAGAATTCAAGCTGATTTTTGAAACGCGCGTTTTCAATATTATCCTTCTGCCATATTGCATAATCAGCATACTGTATCTTAAGTTCAGGCAGCGTTTCTTCACTGCCGCTTACAAACTTCCTGTAATAGAAATTCAGTTCTTTCAGCAGAATGCCAAACGACCAGCCGTCGAAAACAATATGATGTACGACCAGAATCAGAACATGTTCATTTTCATCGCAGCAAATTAGATTGCCTTTGAAGAGCGGAGCTTTTTCAAGATCGAACGGCACTTTTGTTTCTTTTACCGCGAGTTCCGTTATTTTCGCCTTTTTATCTTTATCAGGAACACCGCGCATATCTGTAAACTTCATCGGCATTTCTATGTCAGAGTTAAATATCTGAACAGGCTCGCCGTTTTCTTCAACAAAACAGGCCTGCAGGACTTTATGGTGTTTAAGGATAGCGTTAAAGCTCTTTTTAAGCGCTTCTATATCCAATTTTCCTTTTAATACAAGGCCTTTTGAAAGGTTATACTGTGAACTGTTGAGGTTAAGGCGGTCAAGGAACCACAATCTTTGCTGCGCGTAAGAAAGCTGAGTTTTTTCAAGTCCTTTTGTAACAGCTTTTATTTCATCATCTTTACTGTCCTTTGACTTTACAGCATTTTCTATTACCTTAGCCAGACTTTCTATGGTTGAGTTTCCAAAAATCTCCGACTGGTTAATATCAATCTGGAAGTGCTCTTTTATCCTTGAAATAACCTGAGTAGCCGTAAGCGAATCGCCGCCAAGTGTAAAGAAATCATCACTTATTCCGATTTTATCATTGTCCAGTATATGAGACCAGATTACTACCAAATCTTTCTGCACCGGTGTAACAGCCTTAACAATTTCCCTGACACTGTACTTATCCGACATCAAGGCGTGAATCCTTGATTTTACCGAATCGTATTCCCCGCTTAAATAATTCTCCCTTAATTTAAATCTCTGCAGTTTGCCGCTTGATGTTTTTGGAATTTCTCTGACCGGAATAACTTCCGAAACCTCAACGCCGTTCTTTTGGCTGATTTCCTTTTTAAGATTCGCAACAATACTTATAAAGTTTTCTACCTTGTCCTCGAATTTTACAAAAAGAACAAGTTCGTCGCAGTTTCTGCGATCGTTGTAAACACCGACCGCCACTATTTTCCCGAACTCAACGCCTTCAACATTTTCGCCGAGGCGCTCAATATCCTGGGAATAAAAATTCTGACCTGCAACAAAAATAACATCTTTAGCGCGTCCGGTTATTGTCAGCCGCTTATTTCTCAAAAAGCCTAAGTCACCCGTGTTGAACCAACCGTCCGGTGTTATGGCTTCTCCCGTCGCTTCTTTGTTATTGTAGTACCCGCTTGTTACATTTCCACCGGATATCTGTACAAACCCGATTTTATTTTCGCCGATATCCTCATTGTCTTCATTTGTTATGCGAACATAGCAATCGTAAATCGGGTATCCTACATCAAGATAGACTGCCGCGTTTATATTCTCTATTGTAGTGTCAACGACGGTTTCGCCTACTCCTAAATGATTCCTGTCGAGAACATGAGAAATGAACTCTTCACCGAGTTTTGGGAAAGAAACCGCGATTGTGGATTCCGCAAGCCCGTAAACAGGTCTCATCGCGCAGCGTCTTAAACCATAAACAGACATTTTGTCAAGGAATTCATTGTTGACGTCAAGCGAAGTCGGTTCGGCACCGTTGTAAATTATTCTTACTCTGGATAAATCCCAATTCTGGCGAATATCCGGATTATAATATTTCAATACCTGTTTATATCCGAAGTTAGGTGAATACAAAACAGAAACTTTGTGTTCACTGACTTTTTGCATCCACAGAATCGGTTGGCTGAGGAACAGCTGTGTCGCCATATAATATTGCTTTATATCTGCGAGTACTTCCTTAATGTGAAATCCAATAAGCCCCATATCGTGGGTTAGAGGCAGCCAACTCAGGCTCACATCATCTTTGGTGTACTGGTCATATCTGAGTACAGAATTAAGATTGACAAAAACATTGTTGTGAGTGATCATAACCCCTTTGGGATCGCCTGTAGAACCGGAGGAAAACTGTATAAAAGCTATGTCCTCCGGCTTCGGATTATAAATTTCTCCGCTGCTTTCCGATTTCAAATCAATTTTGTTGATAAAAACCGCGTTACGGCGGAACAGCTCAGCTTTTTCGGAAAGTCCGTTTTTTTCAGCGAATGATTCCAAAGCGTCCAGAAGGTTATCCGAAATTAAGATTCTCGGGTGGTTGAGTACGCTCCATATCTTGAATAATTTAAATTTCTGATCATCTTTTTCGCCGGTTGGAACAGGAACAGGGAGCATTCCGCCCAGAATACATGCCCAGAAGGAATAAACGAATTGTTCGTTGTCTTCTATCTGGAAAATAACTTCGTCACCTTGACGGTACCCGGCTTTCTGTAAAACATTCAAGAGCTTTAGTGAAGTCATATACATTTGTTTATATGATATAAACCGCTCATCTTTCTCACCCAGTATAAATGTTATGCCAATCTGTTCTTCATTTTTTCTCGTTTCAATCAAATCGACGAGTGTTCTGAATTCAGACATTAACTGTTCCTCCTCAGATATATCTATATTTCAAAAATTTGCATTACTGGAATACCGGAATATCTATATACGTTGGTTTTGATGGGTTAACCCTGTTGTCTTTCGGCCTGAAAAATATCTGCAGTGACATACTGTCAGGCTGGAATATTACAGAATGTATAGTCATTTTGTTGTAGATATCTCCGTTTTCAGAAAACAGTTTTGGTGAGCTGCCTGTGTGAAAAGACTCCATGCTCTTTATTTCATCAACAGAAATAGTAGGGCCATCCTTTTCGAACTGATTAAGAATACTCTTCCACCGTTTTGTATTATATTTGTTCTGAGTGTAATTGTCGTTGTTTCCATAGAGCATGAAACAGTTTATCGCGGCCACCGCGTCGCTGATTCCCCATTTAATATTATCGTTCAGCTTTGAGTCGCTTGTCCTTATGGCACGCCTTACCCTTTGCCCTGAGGAGCCGTTGCCGCTGAAGTTGTTCTCAAGAATTACACTGGAGTCGGGATCTGAAAAACCGATTATATGGTTGAATGCGTAAAGTTTCTTCGGGTCTCTCATATATTCCGCTACATCATTCATAGAATCCTTTGTTTCCATAGCATACCTGAGATCCAAAGGATAAGAACGCCGTCCCTCAGATGTATAAGCTGCGCCGGTTCCGGAGTCAAGTATCCCTGCAAAGACCTTGTCGCTGTCAAAGCCGGTGAGCATCCCCATATAACCCAGGAAGCCGATTGAACATACCTTTTTATGCGGATAGATATAAGTTATTACCGCCTGAATCCTCGGTAGCTGATTCTGGCTGCCTCCGTACCAGTCAAGGTTTCTTCCGGTTATTGTTTTACCAGTTGCCGAGCGCGAACCGAATACGGAAATATAACTGCACTGGCTTCCGCGTACTGCATCAGTAAAGAGGTTAAACAGATACATTTCATGCTTTGATATTTTTTTGTCTCCGTAAACATCATTATTTCCGCCTGACATGCCGGATGCCAATCCGTCGATTTCATCCTTGAATTCCGTATTAACCTGCTCTGTAATGTCATCAACACGGTTCAGAGCATACTTGTATTCTGTTTTAATCAGGTTTTCATCTATATAGGATTCGAGAATAGATTCGTAGTCAGGCAACATCTTCTTAATACATTTCGCATAGGCAGCCCCCATTTGTTCATGGGTCATACCTTTTGTGAAGTCGATTACAACATCGTAATAATTTCCTTTATCGGTAATACTTACACCGTCGTCCGAACAGCTTTTTACCGTCGAAGCCGGCAAAGAAATTTTACTGGTACACCCCACTTGAAGTATCAGTATAAATATTAAGCATAAAGCTAATAATTTCTTTATTTTCCCGGATAAGCTCATATTCATTTATGCATCCTTCCTGTTATGTTATAGTTATTTAACCAATGCTTCAGCCTTATTTGTCTTGTAGCTGACAACTTTGCCGACTTCCATCTTGATTTGCTTATCCGCCTGACCGAAGTAACGGTCATCATGAGTTACAGCGATAATCAGCTTGCCTTTTTCTTTAAGCTGCGGCAGTAATTCCATGTAAAAGTATCTTCTGAACTCCGGATCCTGATCGGCTGCCCATTCATCAAACAGATAAGCCGGACGGTCTTCAAGATATGTAATAAGCAGTGCAAGCCTCTTTTTCTGTCCGGTCGAGAGTTTTATAGTATTGAACACTCCGTCTTTGACCTGAACTTTATCTGAAATGCCGAGCAGGT
>DATALE010000261.1:0-1684 GCA_036261235.1 Ruminiclostridium sp.
GAATTATATCGAAAAAATTGAAAACAACTGGCGAAAGATTATTAACGAAAACGATACTGTAGTAATTGCCGGCGACATTTCCTGGTCAATGTCGCTCAGCACTTTAATTCCGGATTTTGAGTTTTTGGATTCCCTGCCGGGGAAAAAGCTGATTATAAAGGGAAATCATGATTTCTGGTGGGATACAATGACAAAAATGAATAACTTCCTTGAAACAAATGGTTTTCATTCAATAAAAATTATCCATAACAACGCGGAGCTTTTTGATAATTATGCAGTATGCGGTACAAGGGGCTGGTTTTATGATGCCCAGGGCAGCAAAAAAATAATGCTGCGTGAAGCACAAAGACTTGAAACATCTATTGAATCAGCGGAAAAAGCGTTTCTTGAACCGCTTGTCTTTCTGCACTATCCTCCGGTATGTGTTGGTTACTGCTGTGATGAGATTTTGGATGTGCTCAAGACTCACAATATAAAAAACTGCTATTTCGGACATCTGCACGGAAGGGCGGCAGTTAATGCCTTTGAAGGTGAGTATGCGGGTATCTGCTTCAGGCTGATTTCTTGTGACCATACAAATTTTGCACCTGTTATAATAAGAAAGTAGTCCGTTATTATATATTTAATAAATTTATTTATAATTCGTTTATTAAAAATAACAGTGGCTAAATTTGCAAGGATATGATATAATAGCTAAGATAGGTTGCTGGTGCCGATTTCATGGTAACAGCTTATATATAATTTAGGAGGATGTTCAATGGGTTTAAATAGCTCAAATAAGATTGAAACAAACAAGTACGAACTTGAAATTTCTGTAGATAAGGATAAATTTGCAGAAGCGGTTGACAAAGCGTTCAAAGCTAATGGAAAACGCATTAATGTTCCGGGTTTCAGAAAAGGCAAAGCTCCCCGCAGTGTCGTTGAAAAGCTCTACGGTGAGGGAGTATTTTATGAAGACGCTGTTAATTCACTGTATCCCGAAGCATATGAGGCAGCAGTTAAAGAGGCGGGAATTGAGCCGGTTGACCGCGCTGATATAGAAGTTGTAAAACTTGATAAAGATGGCTTTACATTCAAGGCAAAGGTTACTGTAAAACCTGAAGTTGAAGTCGGCGATTACAAAGGTCTAAAGGCTGTAAAGAAAGTATACACTGTGACAGACGGCGATGTCGACCATGAACTTTTCCATGTCAGAGAGCGCAACGCGCGCATTATTTCTGTTGAAGACCGTGCTGCGCAAAAAGGCGATATAACAGTAATCGACTTTGAAGGTTTCCTTGACGGAGTGCCGTTTGAAGGCGGAAAAGCTGAGAAACATGAACTTGAACTTGGTTCTGGATCATTTATTCCGGGCTTTGAGGATCAGGTCGTCGGCCACAATGTTGGTGATGAATTTGATATCAATGTAACATTCCCTGAAAAATATCAGTCTGAGCAGCTTGCCGGCAAGCCGGTTGTTTTCAAAATTAAGCTCCATGAGATAAAAGCACGCGAACTTCCGGAACTTGACGATGAGTTTGCTAAGGACGTCAGCGAATTTGATACACTCGATGAATACAAAGCAGACATTAAAAAACATATTCAGGAAGCAAAAGACCGCAAATCTACAAATGATGTAGACGACGCGCTTATCGACCAGATTGTTGAAGGAATGAAGGCTGAAATTCCTGAAGTCATGTTCGAA
>DATALE010000262.1:0-4257 GCA_036261235.1 Ruminiclostridium sp.
TAATTATATATAAAGATTTTTTAAAGCTTATAGGTAAATAGATAATCCGTCAAACAGTGATATTATGAATGGAAGTGTAGAAGTTGCCCGGTAACGACATTGGACTGGATCTTGGTACGGCTACAATACTGATAAATGTAAAGGGCAAAGGTATAGTATTGAAAGAGCCGTCTGTTATCGCATATGATAAGGACAGGGATAATATCGTCGCAATTGGAACCCAGGCGCGGAAGATGCTTGGCCGGACACCGGAAAACATTGTGGCGGTAAGGCCGCTCCGAGACGGTGTTATTTCGAATTTTGAACTTACCTCACAAATGCTTAAATATTTTATAAAGAAAGTTTGCGGTGGTTATTTCTTCAAACCGCGAATCATGATATGCGTCCCCGCCATGATAACAGAGGTAGAGGAAAGGGCGGTATACGACGCCGCCATTGAAGCGGGCGCGCGGCGCGCATATCTTATTGAAGAGCCAATCGCCGCCGCAATCGGGGCCGGAATCGATATTACGATACCAAAGGGGAACATGATTGTCGATATCGGCGGCGGAACAACAGATATAGCTGTCATTTCGTTAAAAGACTCAGTTGTTTCTAAGTCCATAAAGGTTGCGGGCGACAAATTTGACGAGGCTATCGCCAGATATGTCCGTAAAAAATACAGCGTACTTATCGGGGAACGCACCGCCGAGGAGATAAAAGTCCAGATCGGCTGCGTTTATCCCCGCGAAGAAAAACTTTCTATGGCTGTAAAAGGCCGCTGTCTGATTACCGGGTTGCCGAAGATGATTGAAATTACATGCGACGAAACACGGGAAGCGCTTGCAGATGTTTCAAAGAGCATTTTGGACGCCGTTCATTCCGTGCTTGAAACAACGCCTCCGGAGCTTATCGGGGACATATCCGAAAACGGAATCATATTGACCGGCGGCGGAAGTCTTGTCTACGGTATTGATAAAATGATTGCCGAACATACCGGAATTCCGGCGCGGCTCGCCGAAGACCCGGTAACCTGTGTGGCGAGAGGTACGGGAAGCGCCCTTGAGAATATAGACAACATCCCCGACGGACTTCTTTATGTCGCAAAAAACAAACGCGAACAGGGCTGATTTATGCTTTGTAATATTCCGGCGCTTTAAATAAAGCGCCGGTTTTTTGCGGCTGTTCATGAATTTTAACACATATGTTTATTCAAGATATACCCTTTGCGGAATTTCAGGCATAACATGTTATTTGAATTGCGGCCGGGATTTTTCTGTTTTATAATTGATTTAATAATTATTCGCGGAGTTATACTTGCAAAGATATGACTATATGCTATAATTATACTCATGTATAGTTTGACAGCTGCTGCAGTTTTTCTTTATTTTAGTTGCATCATTATGTTTATTTTAAGAAATCGAAAACACACTTATTAAATAAAGTTTTTATTGCGGTCTTTTCTCAGGAGGGGTAATCATGGCTCAGAAAACGGATATCGAATACTTGTCACGGCTCGCGCGCATGGAATTAAGCGCCGAAGAAAAAGAGTTGCTTGAAAAGGATCTTGACGCCATAATTGGCTATATGGATACACTTTCGAAAATAGATACCGATGGTGTTGAACCGATGGAACATGTTCTCGGTCTTTCAAATGTTATGAGGGAAGATAACCCGGTTCCGTCTTATGACCGTGAGACGCTGCTTAGATGTGCGCCGAAGTCGGAAGACGGTTTCTATGACGTTCCGCTTGCCGTGGAACAGTAACCATGATTATTACACGGCGCCCATAAGCGCCGGTTCTTTTGGAGGTTTCAGCATGGATCTTTACAAACTGAGCGTTAAAGAAGCGTCGGAGCTTCTTAAAAAACGTGAAATAAAGGCGGACGAGCTGTTGAATTCTGTTTATGACAGAATTGAATCGGCCGATAAAAAGCTCGGAGCATATATAAGCCTTTGCCGAGATAAGGCGGAGGATATGGCAAAAGCCGCACAGACAAAAATTGAAAGCGGAGAAGCCGGGGCTCTGGCAGGTATTCCTGCCGGAATCAAGGATAATATCAGCACAAAGGGCGTGGCGACGACCTGCGCTTCAAAAATGCTCGAAAATTATGTCCCACCTTATGACGCCGCGGTTATGGAAAAGCTTCAGAAATCCGGCGCCGTAACGGTCGGAAAACTTAACATGGACGAGTTTGCAATGGGTGGTTCAACCGAAACCTCATATTTTAAAAAGTGCGCAAACCCGTGGAATACGGATTGCGTTCCGGGCGGTTCTTCCGGCGGCGCAGCGTCTGCCGTGGCAGCGGGGGAAGCTCTTTTTGCGCTCGGTTCGGATACGGGTGGTTCAATAAGGCAGCCGTCATCATTCTGCGGCGTTGTCGGACTTAAACCGACATACGGCGCGGTTTCACGTTTCGGACTTCTTGCTTTCGCCTCGTCACTTGACCAGATTGGCCCTGTGACAAGGACTGTTGAAGATAACGCTATTGTCCTCAACGCGATATGCGGCGTTGACAGCCGCGACTCAACAAGCGCAGATTATAACCACCCTGACTATACCGCCGGTATCGACGGCGGAGTTAAGGGCATGAAGATAGGAATACCGTCGCAGTATATCGGGGAAGGCCTTGACCCGGTTATAAAAGAGGCTGTTCTGCGTGCTGCGAAGCATTTTGAGGAGCTTGGGGCACACTGCGAGGAGGTTTCACTTCCGGCGACAGATTTTGCCGTTCCGGCGTATTACCTTATCTCGTCCGCTGAAGCTTCGTCAAACCTTGCCCGCTATGACGGCATCAAATACGGCTATGCGGCGCAGGGCTGCAGAAATCTCGGGCAGCTTATGGACCGTTCGCGCGGCGAAGGCTTTGGACGTGAAGTAAAACGCCGTATTATCCTTGGAACATATGCTTTGAGTGCGGGGTATTATGACGCTTATTATAAAAAGGCCCTGAAAATCCGCCGTATCATTAAGAACGGTTTCGATAAAGTGTTTGAAAATTATGACCTTATTATCGGGCCGACCGCTCCGACAACGGCTTATCCGATTGGGTCAAAGAGCGGCGATCCTCTCGCCATGTACCTCGGCGATATATTCACTGTTCCGGTCAACATCGCCGGATTACCGGCAATGTCGCTCAACTGCGGATTTGACAGTGCCGGCATGCCGATCGGGCTTCAGATTATCGCCCCGGCATTTAATGAGCCGAAAATTTACAGGGCGGCTTACGCTTTTGAAAAGTCCACGCCCTATAACAAGTTTCCAAATATATAATGGGGGTGCGGCATAATGGAATTTGAAACAGTAGTAGGACTTGAAATACATTCGGAACTTTCAACAAAAACAAAGATTTTCTGCGGCTGCACAACTCAGTTCGGCGGGGAACAGAACACGCATTGCTGCCCGGTCTGCACAGGAATGCCGGGAACCTTGCCGGTTCTCAACAAAAAAGTCGTCGAATACGCCGTGCGTGCGGGGCTTGCGATGAACTGTGAAATCGCGCATTTTTCAAAGCTTGACCGTAAAAACTATTTCTATCCCGACCTTCCGAAGGCGTATCAGATATCGCAGTATGACCTTCCGCTCTGCAAAGGCGGCTATGTAAAACTTTCAAACGGCAAAAAAATCGGTATTACGAGGATTCATATAGAAGAAGACGCCGGAAAGCTCGTTCATGACAACGTTGCCCGCCGGACATATGTCGACTACAACCGCTGCGGAGTTCCGCTGATTGAAATTGTTTCCGAACCGGATATGCGCTCGCCGGATGAAGTTCGTGAATTTGTCGAGCGTGTCCGTGCAATCCTATTGTATGCCGGGGTCTCCGACTGCCGCATGGAGGAAGGCTCCCTTCGCGCTGACGTAAACCTCTCGGTGCGTCCCTTCGGCGCCGAAAAGTTTGGCACCCGTACCGAAATGAAGAATATAAACTCTCTGCGCGCAATATACCGCGCTGTCGAGGGCGAACCAAAAAGGCAGATTGAACTGATAGGAGCCGGCGGCAAAGTCGAACAGCAGACACGCCGCTGGGATGACAACAAAGGCAAAAGCCGCGCAATGAGAGGCAAGGAAGAAGCGAACGATTACCGCTATTTCCCGGAGCCTGATATCGTCCCAATTGTGCTTGACGACAAAAGAATCGACGAGATTCATTCACAGCTTCCGGAATTGCCGGAAGCACGAATCACAAAGTATGTAAAAAATGGGGTAGCGGAAGCCGACGCGGTTATAATAACGGATTCAAAGGCAATTGCCGATTTCTATGAAGCAGTCGCCGG
>DATALE010000269.1:0-7543 GCA_036261235.1 Ruminiclostridium sp.
ATGCCGCTTTAACGGGATTTTTAAAAGGTGCGGGTGTTGATACTGTTATTTGCGGCGGTATCGGCGGCGGTGCGAAAAATATGCTGAGTTCAGCCGGAATCAAACTCATTTCCGGTATTGATGGAAATATTGAAGCTGCCGTCAATGCCTATATCACCGGCAGTTTAACTGATCAAGGCGGTGACTGTGACCATCACGATCATGATGAAGGACATAGCTGTAATTGTGAAAATCATTGCAGCTAAATCGTCAAATTAAAAAGTCGGCCTGCGAATAAGCAGATTATCTGCATTTTCAAGGAAATATCTTTGAAAATGCAGATATTTTTTTCATCTGATTTTTAAACAAAAGCCGGAGCAACCAACCCTAGGGTGCGGTTGTTCCGGCTTTCTTATTATAAAAAAATTTAACAGCAGTTCTAACCAAGGAGTACCGGAAGTTAACAAAGTCAGACTTTTTCAGTCAAACTAAAAAACTCCGGCAATCCAAATTTAAAATGCCTTTTTGATTCACCGAGAATCAACGGTTTAAGATATTCCATCATTTCAGCGGTAATATCATAACCGTTAGAAGCAATCCATTCCTGTGGAACAAATTTTACATAGTTTGCGATTTTATTGACTTCGCAGTAATCATAATCAACCGTATAAGGGCTGTTTGAAACTCTCCTAATAACTGCAACGACGCCGGTTTTGCCGGACAGAGCAAATCTGACAGCAGACTCACCTGCTGCAAACGCTTCATTAATATCGGTGGAAGAAGTAATGTGCGAGGCCGCTCGCTGCAAAACGTTAAGGTTGACGGAGCGGACCTTGCAATGCAGCTCATTCTTCACCATTTCTTCTAAATATTTACCGATTCCGGAAAGATATTTGTGTCCAAAGGCGTCCGTCAGGCCACTCTGCTTCGATTCTCCGGCATAAGAGCCGTCTGCAAGTTTCAAACCTTCGGAAACCGCAACAACAATATGGCGGACTTTTTGTTTTATAGCCTTTAAGTCTTCAACAAATTTTATTGGATCAAAAACAGTTTCAGGAAGATAAATCATATGCGGCGCGCCGCAGCCTGTCAGCCTCGCGAGAGCTGAAGAAGCGGTAAGCCAACCTGCGTTTCTGCCCATGATTTCAACGATAGTTACTGAAAAATCATCATATACCGAGCTGTCACAGGCGATTTCCGCAACCGAAGCCGCTATGTATTTTGCCGCAGAGCCAAATCCGGGAGTATGGTCTGTGCAGCATAAATCATTATCTATTGTTTTTGGGATACCGGCAACTCTGATATCTTCATTGATTGATGAAAAATAAGCGGACAGCTTTTTAACCGTATCCATTGAGTCGTTCCCGCCGATATACAAAAAGTATCCTATATTGTACTCGCGGAAAATATTTAAAATTGTCTCATAGTACGGTGATGGAAAATCCGGAAGCTTAAAGCGGCATGAGCCGAGAGCCATAGCCGGAGTTTCTTTTAAAAGCTGCAAATCTTCATCGGATTTAATGCTTTTTCTTAAATCAATAAAGTCACGCTCAAAAACACCTTTTATTCCGTTATGGGCGCCATAGACTTCACATATTTCCGGGCTGTTCAGCGCTTGCTTCAGCGCACCGGCCAAAGAAGCGTTGATAGCCGCCGTCGGCCCGCCGGATTGTCCTATCAGAAAATTCCTGGCCATATGTCAAATCTCCTTTTCAGATGGTTTATTTGTTTGCTGAACTGTATATGTTGTAAACATCATCGCGGTCAAGAACCTTAAAGCTGCCTATTTTGCGTTTTCCAAAGAACACGCAGCGGTCGGAAAGTTCGCGCAGTACTTCTTGGCTCTGAACGCCTATTCCAAGCTCGGTAAAACAGGTCGGCATTCCGATTGACCGGAAATATGAAGCGGTTTTATCGATTGCGGCAAGTGCCGTTTCTTCTGCGGTCGCCATCTCAATGCCCCATACTTTTTTTGCATAGCGTACAAAACGTTCCGGTTTTTCTTTATAACAGTATTTTGCCCATGAATCCCAGATTGCGGAAAGGCTGGCCCCGTGAGCCACGTCAAATTTACCGCTTAACTCATGTCCGAGCTGATGAGGAGCAAAATCCCATTGTGCGCCAAGCCCCGTAAGCCCGTTGTGGGAAAGGCTTCCGCACCACATTAGCTCGCTCATTGCCTCATAGTCCTTCGGGTTTTTAACGGCGGTTTCTCCGTGCTTAATAACCACTCTTAGCAGGGATTCGGCAATCTCATCCGTTATCTCGTTGCCGTCTGTCGGCGTGAAATATCGGTCAAGCGTGTGCATCATTATATCAACGATACCACAGGCAACCTGATATACAGGCAAAGTAAAAGTAAGCACCGGATTCATCACTGCAAACTTCGGGCGGTTAAACGGTGTGTCAAAACCTATTTTTGCGCCTGTTTCTTCATTTGTGAGGACAGCGGATTCGCTGGTTTCACTTCCGGCAGCCGATATTGTGAGCACTGTTCCTACCGGCAGGCTTTTTGTAAGCGGAATCTCTTTTGTCCAAAATGACCAGAGATCCTTGTCCGGATTTGCGGCGCCGTGTGCAATACCTTTAACTGTGTCGATTACGCTGCCGCCGCCTAATGCGAGAACAAAATCCGTTCCAAAATTCAAAGCCTCTTTAATACCCGATTTTGCAAACGAAAGACGGGGATTAGGCTGCACTCCGCCAATAGATTTAAAAGCAATGCCTGCTTCTTTGAGTGAATTTTCAATTTTTCCGAGGAGACCGCTTCTAACGACGCTTCCGCCTCCGTAGACGATAAGCACGCGCGAGCCGCCGTATTTTTTTATAAGTCCAGCTGCTTTCAACTCAGTATCCTTGCCAAAAACCACTTCTGTCGGTGAGTAAAATTCAAAGCTCTGCATACTTATTGACCATCCCTTCACTGAGAGCACGCGTTTAAAATACGCTGCCATTCAATCTGAAGGAACCACTGATTAAATGCGGCTATCGAATTACGACAAGGCGCTTAATCAGTGGTTCCGCATAATTCTTTTATTAATGCGTAATGAATAATAATAGTTTTACAACATACCGCAGATATTATACATGCGGATACGATAAAACAACATAATACTTATATTATCCAATACTGTTTTCAAATGCTTTCATGATAAGCATTGCAACAGCCGCACCAGGATCAAGCAGTGATCTTGACGCTTCTCCTCTTGTTGCCGCTCTGCCGTGAACAGCAAGCATTGAGCTTGTATTTTTAAATCCGTTTTCTGCGGCGGCCGAGGCATTTTTAGCGGATTTGGCAAGTGATTCGCCCTTTTTCAGCGAAGCGTTCAGCGCTTCGATCGCCGGATTGATACCATCTAAGAAGGTTTTATCACCGACTTTTGCCTTGCCCCTGTTTATAACGCCATCCATATACGCCGAAAAAATCTGTACGACTTCTGCATCACTGAGATCTGTTTTGCCTTTAAGCACCTTTCCGGCATTCATAAGGCCGGAGGCCATAAGTGTGCCCATTGTTGAAGGTACTGCGGTTGACATTGCCTTACCGCTTGTGTACAAAAGCTTTCCGATGTCGTCGCCCTCGAAGGTTTCGGCCGCGGCTGATGCAGCTGCAAAGCCGTCGCCCATTGTGAGCCCGAGGTCTCCGTCACCGACAACGCTGTCAAGCTCAATGAGGTAATTCCTGTTTTCAGCCATAATATTGCTGATACATTTCAGAAGCTTCTTAATATATGATTTATCCATAGTCATACACTCCTTGCATTTGCTTTTTTCATTCGTCAAATTTGCTTGAAAAACGGGGTGTTTGCCGGTTTCTCCATTAATTCCTTAAGCTCATCGTCAAGCTTTAGCATAGAAATTGAAAAACCTGCCATCTCAAGTGAGGTTGCATATTCGCCGACATAATAGCGATGAACCTTTATGCCCTTTTCTGCAAGATTCTGATTAATGCGGCGTGTTACTATATACTGCTCGTCCAATGTAGTCGCGCCAAGTCCATTAACAAGGACATCAACCTCGTCGCCGGCTTTGTAAGGAATATCGGCAATTATTTTTTCAAGCATTTCGTCTGTTATCCGGTCTGCGCTTTCAAGCTTGCCGCGGCGGATACCTGTCTCTCCATGAATACCCATGCCGATCTCCATTTCGTCATCAGCGATGGAAAAGCCCGGCTTGCCTACGCGCGGAACAATACATGGTGTAAGCGCGACGCCCATTGTCCGGACGTTTTCAGCGGCTTTTTCCGCGATGCGCTTTACTTCAGCAAGCGGCTTCATATTTGCTGCCGCCGCGCCTGCGCATTTATAAACAAAGAAGATGCCCGCGACGCCTCTTCTTGTGCTCTTTTCTCCAGGTGCAGAAGGGCCGGCTGAAGCGACATCGTCGCCCGCGACAACACTTTCAACCTTTATATCGTCTTCAAAATCAGCCATTTCGGCAGCCATGTCAAAGTTAAAAATATCACCGTTATAGTTTCCGTAGATGTAAAGTACACCGGCGCCGGAATCAATATACTTTGTAACCGCGTGCATCTGTTCCGCGCTCGGTGATTGAAAAACATCTCCGACTGAGCAGCCGTCAAGCATACCTTCGCCGACATAGCCGAGGAAAAGCGGAAGGTGACCGGAGCCGCCGCCTGTTGCTATGCCAACCTTGCCTTCAACCTTTTTCGCGGTTACAAGGCAGTGGACATCTTCATCTGTATAGGTAATCAAATCAGGATGTGCAATATAGATTCCCTCGAGCATTTCTTTTACGTAGTTCTCCGGCTTGTTAATAATCTTTTTCATTATGCATTTCTCCTAAGGCTTGTTTTTAAATTACAAGTTCATGCAATCCGATAAACAAAGCATATTATTTGATAATGACCTGATACTAATACTTATTCCAAATTAAAAGTCTGCAAAGAATTTGCGTCAAAATCATTGATTTACGATTTTTACGCGAATTCTCGCCTTAAGTTTATTTGGAATTAGTATAACTATAATCTGAAATAAAGTCATATATAATCCGAAATGAGTATTTAACGGCTCATTTTGCGGATTTTAACTTTTTAAAGCTGTGTCCGAAATTAATGGGATGGTCCTGTAATATCGACTTAACAACCATAACTACGATAAGCAGCAGTCCCCATACAACGTTCTTTACAAATGAATCAAATCTTAAGATATTGAAAGCACTGGAGATAAGCTGCAAGATAACAACCGCGAGGGTAACACCTGCAACCTTACCCTTGCCGCCGGCAGGATCAACGCCGCCGAATACAACGATAAGCAAAGCAAGAAGTGTATAAGATGTACCATAGTCTGATTTTGCCGAGCCGTAATGGGAAATTTCAATTATGCCTGAAATTGCTGCAAGCATACCGGAAATCATATATGTTGAAAGTGTAACATGCAGATTGTTGATACCTGCGTATTTTGACGCCGTATCGTTTGAGCCCATAAAGCACAATCTTTTACCGAAAACTGTACGTTTTAACACAAAGTTAATTACAATCGCGACAACGATAAATATGACAAGAGAGTACGGAAGTATTCCCGCAATCGTACCGTTGCCGATAATCTGAAACGACTCTGGAAGACCGGTGATTGCTGGACCTTTTGTGATAACCATGGCAAGTCCGGTGTAAAGCTGTCCGCCGCAGAGAGTGACCAGCATAGCGGGGATTTTCATCTGCCCTATAAGATAACCGTTAAACAGTCCGCAGAGTGCACCAAGCGCAAGACTCAGGATCACACCGATAATTATTCCCGCCGGATTGCCTTTCATACTGACCATAACAACAGCCGCCGCGATACCGGTCAGGTTAGCCGTTCCGACAAGTGAAAGGTCGATGCCTCCGGCAATCATACAGAGCATCATGCCGAAAGACATGATACCGAATTCCGGGAACTGGAACGCCATTGAGTTGATATTGCTGCTTGAAAGGAAACTGTCAGATATCCAATACATTACATAGGTTATTACAATAGCAATGCCCAGCAATGCCAGAATATTTTTGTCGCTGTTCTTAATCAGATTTTTTACCGTATTTTTTAACTTATCCATCTGTTTCCCTCCTATTTCTTCTGACTTTGGGCAATGCGCTTTGCTCTAAGGGAAGTTATTGACGTACCGATTACGATGATCAGTCCCACAGCAAATGTTTGCCAGTAGTTGGGGATTCCAAGCATAATAAGGTTGTTTGAAACAAGCGTTATAAGCAGTACCCCTAAAATTGTACCGATAACCTTTCCGTGACCACCTGTGATTCGAGTACCGCCGATAACAACAGCAGCGATAATCATCATTTCAGCGCCCATAAGGTTTTGAGGGTTAGCGGTTCTCATGAGAATTACATAGGTGATTGCGGCGATTCCTGTAAGGAAGCCGGCAGCCATGTAAACGATAAACTGGGTTCTTAATACGTTTATACCGGCAATTCTTGCGGCATTTGTGTTACCGCCTATCGCATAGATACCTCTGCCCAGCATCGTGTGCTTTAGCACCCAATGAATTATAAACGCGAGGACAAAAGGCAGAAATACTAACACAGTCAGCGCTGATTTTCCGCCGGTGCTGGTTTTTACTGTAAAAAGAAAAACCTGTGAAAGCGCGTCGAGCGATGGGGGAATATTTGAAATCTCACGTCCGTTACTGTAGACAAGAACAAGTCCGTTCGCCACTGAGCTTGTACCAAGTGTGGCAATAAGAGCGGGGATTTTAAACTTTCCGATCAGAACGGCATTAAGGGTTCCCCACACAAGGCCGAACAGTCCGGACATAAGAAACGCTACAGCAATATTGTCAATTTTAAACTGATTCATAAGTGAAACAGTAAAATAAAGCGAGAAGCATGCAACTGCCGGAAATGATACGTCGATGCCTCCCGAAATGATAATGACCATTTCGCACAATGCAAAAATTGTTGTAACAAGCATTGCCCTCAAGGTGTCAAACATGGTTCCGACTGCAAAAAATGCGGGATTTACAATTCCGATTAATAATGACAGTCCAACGATTATGTATACAACAAACATTTCCGTTGACGTCATCAGTTTTTTGGTGCTGATTCCGTTCATCGTGAGGCCTCCAATTCCGCTTTTCCGTTAAGCAATTCTGACAGTTTTGATTCGTTCGTATCCGAGCTGTTCATTTCTGCCTGAATTTCGCCGTTGTTTACAACAATAATTCTGTTGCAGTTTTCGACAAGCTCCGACAAATCATCCGAAATGATAATAACGCCTACTCCATTTTCCGCCAAACGATGAAGAATTCCGTGAATATCCGCCTTAGCGCCGATGTCAACACCAACAGTAGGGCCGTTTAATATTATCAGTTCAGGATTGGTGTTAAGCCACTTTGCTATAACAACCTTTTGCTGATTTCCTCCGGAAAGAGTTTTTACAGGCGGTTTTGATGATTTGGCAAAAATGTTTAAATCCTTAATCCAGTTGTCTGAGCATTCTACCATCTCTTTAATTTGCAGAATACCGTTTACAAAATAGCGTTTTATAGACGCGGCAATTGTATTATCGGAGATGGACCGCTCAAGGAACAACCCTTGTGTAAGCCTGTCCTC
>DATALE010000272.1:0-2969 GCA_036261235.1 Ruminiclostridium sp.
ATACGCCAAGTCCCGCCGAACCCGTTATTGCGACATGAACTTTACTTCCGCTGTATTCGCCGGCGATTGATTTAAGCATTTCTTCAGCCTTTTCGCGGACTTTCGACATGTGCCGTTCATACGCCTTAAATAAAATATTGCTGTTTTCATCAAGTACAACCACCTTGACCGTGGTCGAACCGATATCGATCCCTATGTAATAACTCATCTGTACCTCCGCGGAGATTAATAAAAAATGGCTTTTTGAGCCGATGATTTCATATATATTCAGTAAATATTATATCACCGCTGAATAAACTGTCAATCGGTCAAATTTTCAAAACTTCATCTGATAAATTAATTGATTAATAAATATACAAAATAAGAAACCAAAATATCCTGACCATCTCTTTTTTCTATTCTTTGAAAATGAGTTTTATGACAAAACGCGGATTCTGCCGCCCGGCGGAATCCGCGTTACGTTTAAGTCGAATGCAAGTTGTTTAACTCACTGCCGTTTAATGATTTTACGAATTCTTGAACCATAAACTGAAATAAGGCTGTCTAATGCGATATCAAACAAAACAAACGAGACGTTAAGGACCAGTGCCGTTAACAGAATACCGTATTTTATGCTGACGGTGTCCATGCTGAACAGATATACCGAAACAAAAAATGCTCCCGAGGCGCATAAGTTGAAAAACAGAATTTTTACTATCCACTTAATAACCGCATTGTGAATCCGCTCAATATAGCTTTTCACTATCGGATAATGTCCGAAAAAGAAAATATAATAAATCGCTGAGCTTTTACTTATCGGAAGGAGCAATGAAAGAATGCCGACCGCCGCAAAAATTATTAAAGCCCGTTTTTCACCCATCTCATAAACGGCGCTTATCAGAAGGATTCCGGCCATCGCCGGAAAAACGAATTCGGCAATCGGGAACAGCAGCGTTAAAAACATAAAAGCAATCGAAAGCGCCGTTATCATTCCGCCGAGCGATATAAAAAATGTTCTGTCTTTCTTAGCCACTTTACTCAACAGCCTCCCAGCCCGCTGCAAAGGCAGTCGGCGCAGGCAAGCCCGGCGCACAAATCACATGCGTTGCAACCTGTCGTTTGCGGGTTTCCCTGCCCGTATCCTCCGTATGGGCTGTAGTTTCTGTTGCCGCCGCCCATCGGATTTTTGATTCGTTCAAACGCTTCCCTGTATTCACCGTTTGAGGGATCCATCTGAACAGCGTTCTGAAATTCAAGATAGGCCTCGTTCACCCATCCGATTTTATAAAGGACACAGCCTCTTAGAAAATGCCATTCCGCGTTTCTTGATGCGCTAGGAACAGCTTCCAGCGCAGCCTTTGCGTCAGCGATTTTCCCGGAGTTTATCATGTCTCTGATATTTTTAAAGCTGCTCGTCGAATATCCGTCGGAGGAATAGGAACTTCCGTATCCGCTGCCATAACCTCCGGCATAATCACTGCCGCCCCCGTCTTTGCGCATTTTTGTAATCTGGTCATACGCCATGTTTATTTCTTTCATTTTTTCCGAGGCTAAATCCGCGAGGGGATTGTTTGCATAAGCGTCCGGGTGGTATTTCTTTGCAAGCATCCTGTAAGCCGCTTTGATTTCTTCATCGCTCGCGTTTGGTGAAACCCCAAGAACTTTATATGGATCCATTAATTGAATCTTCCTTTCGTACGCAGAGAAAATTTTGACCGCTTTTGCTCAGCCAAATTCCACTGTGAGATTTACCCAAGAGGAAAAACTTCATTGAAGAATTGATTTTCAAACTTTTCTCCTTAAAATAAGTACAGTTAAAAATACAGTTTATATAAGTCCATCTTTAATTATATTATCCGTTTTATCTTTGTTATTGTCAATCATGTCAAGTATTAAATTCTGTAAACAGCTGAAAAACGCTTTTTTCGCTCCTTTTTATCAAGACCCGAAAGAATGGCGTCTTTTACCTGAGGAAGTCCCAGATAAATTACATTCCTGATTATTTCCCCGAAGCATTTTATATTAAGAAGCTCAACACAGCATGATATCTCATAGATACATGAGTTAAGCAGCAGCCCAGCGTTTCTTATCGCTTCTTCATACTCTTTGTCCGCGAAAGGGTTATAGGAGCCGTTTTTTAAGTCTTTTTTACAATCGTCGGCGGCATCGGCTATATAAACCCAGCGGCCGAGAAAATATCCTGCCCGCTCAAGCACCCGCTTTTCGCTGTCATTTTGGGCGTTATGCGATAAAAGAGTGGCCATTAATTCCGCTGTAGGCTGAGCAGCTTCGTCCACCGAACGGGTATTCTTCTCTTCCGCCAAAAATTGTGCCTTAATATATTTTTCCGAGCACTTTGCCGCAAAAGGATTATATTTTGCAGCTTTTTTGAACGGAATTTTTACAAATGGAATAAGCGGCAGAAGCGCGGCTTTTTTTAAAAAACCGCCGTCTTTGAAATTGTCAATGATTTCGTAGTAACCGAGTATTACGCTTGTATCCGCCCAGAACTCCAAAACAGAATTCTGTTTTGCGGCGTCGCATCTTTTATATGGCTTTGCCGGGCAGCGCTTTTTTTCAAAGCCAGAACACCCTTTTTCCCGGGACATACCGATAAGGCACATGAGCGTTGCGTCATAACTTAATATCATTCGTGATATAAATCCATAACGCTTGCCGAGCGTGCTGCAAAGTCCGCAATAAACCGCCTTATAAACCGAAAAATCTTTAATTTTCAATTCGGGTTTAAAAGGCCTTATATATCCAAACACTTAAAAACTCCTTGTGTACCGCTGGCACGGCAAAGTAATTACTGTACACAGACATTTTTAAATTACCTTTTGAATTAAAATTATTGTCGATTTTATTTTACCATTACAGTCAAAAGAAAACAATAACAGACAAGCTTGTCTTAGATATAATAGAAAGTTTACAATTTGTTATTTGCAAATTAAGTTAGGGTAATGTAAAATGTCTGTGTACAGTAATTA
>DATALE010000282.1:0-2142 GCA_036261235.1 Ruminiclostridium sp.
CGGTCACGGTCGCGCTGAAATGCCGTCCTTATCGGACAGTCGTCTTCGGGTCTTAGCCTGCCGCGCGATTTTTCCGACAAAGCGGCGAAAGGTGACAAAATTCCGCGTTCAATCTGCTGAGTCTGTTCGCGAATCGTCAACGCAAAAGCCTCCATAAACTCATATACATAATATATATGCCGTAAAAGGCTTTTTTCCTTAACAATTGCGACAAAAAATCGCCTTTTGAAGTAAATTTGGAACAATATCTAAATTTATATTAATCAATATGTAGAATTCTATTTATAATAACGTTAAAAGAGAACGCTCAAATAACGTTCGCCGGTATCCGGAGCAATGCAGAGTACCCTTTTCCCTTCGCCGAGTTCCTCGGCAAGCTTCATTGCGGCAAAAACCGCCGCGCCGGATGAGATTCCGACCAGAAGCCCATACTGTGCACATAATTTTCTTGTATAATCATATGCTTCCTGAGTTTTTACTTTAATAATCCGGTCGATAAGCGACATATCGAGGTTTTCCGGAATAAATCCCGCGCCGATTCCCTGAATGTCGTGAGCGCCCGGTTTTTCACCGGAAATAACTGCGGATTCCGCCGGTTCGACCGCCGCGCAGATTATATCAGGCAGCGCTTTTTTCAGCGCCCTTGACACGCCGGTAAAAGTTCCGCCCGTTCCGACAGCAGAAACAAAAGCGTCCAGCCTGCCTTCGGTATCTTTAAGAATTTCATCCGCCGTCGTCTGCTCGTTAATCATCGGGTTAGCGGGGTTTTCAAACTGCATAGGTATGAAAGCTCCGTCCATTGTTTTTACGAGTTCTTTTGCTTTTTCGATTGCGCCCGACATGCGCAGCGCTCCGTCCGTCAGAACCAGTTCCGCGCCGAACGCGGTCATTAGCCTGCGGCGCTCAATCGACATGGTATCAGGCATTACGATAATAACACGATAGCCTCTTGCGGCGCCGATCATCGCAAGCCCTACCCCTGTATTTCCGCTTGTCGGTTCAACGATAACTCCTCCGGGTTTAAGCTGCCCGGACTTCTCCGCCTCGTTTATCATTGCGAGCGCCGCGCGGTCTTTGATGCTTCCGCCCGGATTAAAACACTCGAGTTTAATCAGGACCTCCGCTCCGTCTTTTTTGACAGAATAAACGGGCGTATTGCCGATAAGACCCTCAATGTCTCTGACTATTGCCATTATGTCCCCTCCAATATTCCGTTCAGTTTTTAAATTTTATATATAATTTAAGAAAATTCTATTTATTTTTAATTAGGTTTTCATTTATATAGGTTTCTCCGTCGGCAGCGGCGTTCACGGTTCCACCGCTGAGCTCGGTTAGTTCCGCGCAAAATTCAGCGGTTCTGTCTTTCGGCATAAGTATATTCAAGGTAACCGCTTCGCCGAAATTTCTTTCTTTAATGTATCCGCCGCACTTTCTCAGGAATTTTTCCGCCCGGGCAAAGAAATCATAACCGCATTCGACTTTTAAAACGTCGCAAAGGCTCATGGAACTGATCCCGGCTTTGTCGAGTGCCGCGGCGGCGGAATGGGTATATGCCCGCACAAGTCCCGGAGCGCCGAGCAAAATACCGCCGAAATAGCGGGTCACAACAACAGCCGTATTAACAACCGACCGTTTTCGCAATACTTCAAGCACCGGCATGCCTCCGGTGCCCTGCGGTTCGCCGTCATCCGAAAACTTCACTGCCCCGTCCTTTATTAAATAAGCGAAAACATTATGCCTTGCGTCATAAAATTCCGTCTTTACGCTGTTTACAAATTCGAGCGCCGCTTCCTCGTTTTCAACGGGAGTTACCGTGGCGATAAATTTCGAGCGTTTTTCCTCATAAACGGCTCTCGCCCTTTCGGCAGCCATTTTGTATTCCATTAATTATCCTCACAGATACCAAAAAACCCGGACCGCGCTTATAACGCGCTGCCCGAGTTTTTGGCGATAGCTATTCACTTAAGGGCTGAACGCACTTCGCAAAAGCTCTTATTTGTCCTGATTGAACCTCTTCTTGAATCTTTCAATACGTCCGCCTGTATCAACCAGCTTCTGTTTGCCGGTAAAGAACGGGTGGCACTTTGAACAAATATCGACATGAAGGTCCTTTTTGGTCGAGCCTGTTTCAAAAACAGCTCC
>DATALE010000292.1:0-1504 GCA_036261235.1 Ruminiclostridium sp.
AAGAGATGCCGACAACCCGGCATTTCTTTTTTTATGTGAAATTATAACTTAAGCCTTGAAGCAAGTTCCACGATGTCAGCGGGTTCCATTGAACCGTCGGAATTACATGAGTGGCAATGCATGTCACATGACAACAAAATCACCCCGGGTGTTTATTGTTAAGAAATATTTCACAGTACTACTTATTATACATTAAAACGCTTGGTTTATCAACGCGGAACAATGTTGTCAGGGGAAGTATTAAGTTATAATTTCACATAAAAAAAGAAATGCCGGGTTGTCGGCATCTCTTAAAATCAGATATTGGTAAAATCAAAAGGAGTTCTTTGATATACAAAATAGTTCAGCCAGTTTGTATACAGAAGGTTCGCGTGGCTTCTCCATTTAAGCTGAGGTGTCGAAGTCGGATTGTCGTCAGGGAAGTAATGTTTCGGAACGTCAATGTCAAGCCCTCTATTCACGTCGCGGAAATATTCGGTTGCGAGCGTTTCACGGTCATATTCACAGTGTCCCGTAACAAAAATCCGGCGGCAGTCGATGTCGGCGGTTATGTAAACTCCAGCTTCGCTGGACTCGGAAAGGATTTCAATATCGGCAATTTTCTCAATATCTTCTCTTCTGACTTCCGTATGTCTTGAATGTGGTGCCCAAAAAATATCGTCAAATCCGCGCAGCAGAGGGTGGGTAGGCATCAAATTGCGGTGTTTGAAAACTCCGAACATTTTCTGCTGCAGCTCATATTTGGGGACTCCGTAATGATAATAAAGCCCGGCCTGTGCGCCCCAGCATATATGAAGCGTTGAATACACATTGGTTTTTGACCATTCCATTATCTCACAAAGCTCCGGCCAATAGTCAACGTCTTCAAAAGGAAGCTGCTCAATTGGCGCGCCTGTAATAATCATGCCGTCATAGCGCAAACGGTTAACTTCGTCAAAAGTCTTGTAAAACTCCAGAAGGTATTCTGAAGAAGTATTCTTTGAGACATGCGAAGCTGCCTGCAAAAGATCTACCTCGACCTGAAGAGGCGTGTTGCTTAGTAAACGGAGTATTTGTGTTTCCGTCGCAATTTTGGTCGGCATAAGGTTTAGTATAAGAATCTTAAGAGGACGTATGTCCTGATGCATGGCGCGGCCTTCCGTCATTACAAAAGTATTCTCTTTTTCAAGCGTGATAATTGCGGGAAGCCCGTCAGGCACTTTAATCGGCATTGATAGCACCTCATTTATATTAGTAACAGTAGAAACTGCGGCCGATGATAATTATAAGTAAAGATATAAAAGGCAACTATAACATTCGTAAAAAAGTATAGCAGATATGCGGAATTGTTTCAATAACAAGTTTTCTTGCCATAAGGCAGATAATATATAGTCGTCAATGATGGGTGACACTTTTCCCGAAAAAATATGATGCCAATAATTCCCTATATGAATAATGAGTATTTTCGCAAAAATAATCATTATTCATATAGGCTGCCACGTCGCAACGTGGCACAACTTTAAGT
>DATALE010000294.1:0-8050 GCA_036261235.1 Ruminiclostridium sp.
GTTTACGACAATATTAATATTGTTTTTACCGAAAATGGGTTCGAGCATCTGCATCAGCTTGGACTTGACCCCAGCCTCATAGCTGCTCTTCGTTTTTAACTGTTCAGTTGTGTCGCCCTCGGCGGTGTCGCTTGTGTTAAGCTGAGTTCCGTCACTGTCGGCGACTGTAATATTATCAGACTTAAGCCCAGACACACTGTTTGCGACAAGCTGAACTATTCCGTTTACCTGCTTTTTGGAAAGTGTGGTTCCCGGGGACAATGTCAGCTTCACGCTTGCGGTTGTCGGAGTTTTATCAGTTTCGAGAACATATGTATCATCGTCACTCTGGGCAATATTGACAATAGCCTGTTTAACCCCGGGGATTGTTTCAATCGTATCCTGGAGCCTGTTCTGGATTTGCTGCTGCTGTTTTATCTGTTTGTCCTTATCCGTTTCTGCAAAGTTGCTGCCGCTCGAATAAATATCATATGACAGGTTACCCTCCGGCAGTCCCTGCTCGGCAAGCAGCATCCGCATTTTATCGGCTGTGCCCTTCTGGACATAGATGGAGGTACCTTCGAGCTTGACAGGAACATTCTGAGCCGTAACGGCATTATAAACCTGACTTGCTTCCGCTTCTGTAAGGCCGCTTGAGAGCAGCTCGTACTTCGTCGTGTTCAGAGCCGTAACAACCACAATTAAGATGATTACCACAGCCGCGGCAGCACTTATAATTATGATTTTTTTCTTTTTGTCAAGCGCTTTCCAGAATCCGCTTATTTTCTGTGCAATCTTTTTAAGTTTTTCATCCATTAATTGTTTGACTCCTTTGCGGAACAACATGACTGGGTTTCTGTTTGAAATATAACTGTAGTCTATCCTACTCGTTTCAGAATTCTATTGTTACTTAAAAAAGTCACAATTTTATACCGACATTTTGATTACTTCATTGTAAGCGTCAAGCGCGTTGTTTCTGACTGTCAGAAGGAGCTGAAGCGCGATGTTGGCCTTTGAGCTGTCGATCAAAAGCTGATGCGGGTTATCGAGTTCCCCTTCGGCCGCCTTTACCATATCGCCTTCGAAGGCTTCGTTAGTTGTATTGACGTTGCCCACAAGCCCGTCATATATGTCCTTGAACATAGACGTCGCGTCTGAACCCGATGCAGTCTGCTGCACAGAAGGGGCATTAACTGCATTTAGGCCCGCAATTGACTGAATATTCATAAAAAACAGGCTCCTTCAATTTTATTTGCCGATTTCCAAAGCGGTAACGGCCATACCTTTCATCGCGTTAAATGCCATAATATCGGCGGAATATGACTTTGATGATTCCATAAGGTCAGTCATTTCAGTAACCGTATCAACATTAGGCAGTCTGACATAGCCCTGAGCGTCTGCGTCCGGGCTTGAAGGGTCATATTTTAATTTAAAGTCGGTCGGGTCTTCGCCGATTTCAGAAACCTCAACGCCGCCCGGCTGATTTTCATATTTGTCAAGATAACCGCTGAACGTATCCTGTGTACGTTCGCTGAGTGTTACGGTTTTTCTTCTGTAAGGTTCACCGTTCGCGCCGTTTGTTGTATCAACATTGGACAGATTCTGTGAAATTACGTCCATGCGAAGACGCTGAGCGGTAAGTCCCGAACCGGAAATATTAAGGCTGTTTAAAAACATAATTACTTACCTCCGCGCGCAGCTGCAAGCAGCATACTGTAACTATCAGCGACACTTCTTTCCATATAACTGTACTGCATCTGATTTCGTGTCAGTTCGACCAGTTCATTCTCCATATCGACACCGTTGCCGTTAGCCCCATATGTACCTTCATTTTCCTTGACGACCGGATTTACGCCGCTAAGCTGTTCCTCATTTATTGTATTGCCGCTGAGCGCCTCGCTTAGCTGTGATTCAAAATCAACATATTTTTCTTTATAACCGGGTGTATCGTTGTTCGCAATATTATTGGATATAACGTTTGCCCTTGTCCACAGTGCATTAAGTGACTTATTTGCGATGTCCGACGCCATTGAGCCTATTATGCTGGACATATTGTTCATCATCCCTCCCAGTCAATTTTAACAATAATAGTGCCAAATGTTAATATAGTATTTGTCGTAACTATACAACCAAACAAAACTTTAGCTTTTTTATGCTTTTTAATAATATAATTATAACGTATTAATATTCTCATATCAACCGAAATTAAAAAATAATAAAGTATTGCATTAAGAATATATTCAATATAACATTATTCTCTAATTATGTAATGATATGTCGATTTTTAATTAAGCAATTGTAAATTTACGCAATATAATGGCATTATAATAAAAAAACAGAGGCCAAAGCGCTCTGCTTAATCTTGCAACTGGCAGCCATAGAATTAATCTTTAGGCCCTAAGCTTTGCGTCCTTGCCTTTTGACAAGTTTGCTGAAATATTCAGTTTCTAATTTTAAATATTAAAACGATTTTTTTGTTTTGTCAATGAGAAATCACAAATTATTGCCCTTTTACTGATTATTTTGAGTTTTAGAATATTTTTGGGTCGATTCCTGTAAATTTTATGGTATTAATATACAAAAAACAATTATTTGCCCGTTCTATTGACAAACAAACTGAAGTTGTTGTATAATAATCGGGCATTGACGAGGCGTAACTCAGTTTGGTAGAGTGCTTGGTTTGGGACCAAGATGCCGCAGGTTCGAATCCTGTCGCCTCGACCAGACAACTTAAAAAAATATCTATTTTTTATTGACAAGCTGTTTTTCTTATGTTATTATATCTAAGCACTTTACGTTAGCTGGTGTAGCTCAGTTGGTAGAGCAGCTGATTTGTAATCAGCAGGTCGGGGGTTCAAGTCCGTCCACCAGCTCCATATGGGGGGATTCCCGAGTGGCCAAAGGGGGCAGACTGTAAATCTGTTGTCTATGACTTCGATGGTCCGAATCCATCTCCCCCCACCATTTAAAAAGACTGTATTTGACAGTCTTTTTTTGTTTCGTCCGATAAAAACGGATGCTTGCTTTTGAGCGGGTTTTGTGAAGTATTGGCAAGACTCTGCTTCACCGATTATTTTTCTTTTTGGTATAATATTATGCCTCTCTGGTTAAAATAAAAAACTGAATAATTACGCGGCAGTACTGGGGGCGGCAAAAATGAAAAGAAAGCACAGAAAAACAACGCATGGCAGCTTAAACCTGCGAAACAGCTTTTCTTTTCTTTTAACTTTTATGATAAGCATTTTGATCTTTGGTTCAATTGCCGCGCTGCTCCTTCATTTTTCAATGCCCGCTCTTAATTCTTCTGATGAAAATGCGCTTGAACCGGTGCATTCTTCTTCAGATTCCTCTTCAGACGCCTCTTCAGATTTTCCCGCTTCAAATACTATGACAATGCTGATCTCCATTCGTTCTGACCCAAACGGGGAACCTGCCGAACTAATTCTCTATCGGCTCGACGCCGCGAAAAGGCGTATCTTGCTAATGCCGATTTCGCCGAATCTTGAAGTTAATTACAACAGCGACGCTCATGCAATACGCGAAGTCGTAAAAACCGATGGAATCAAACCGGCGTCGATTGCGCTCGCCAATCTTCTATCCGCAAAAATAGATTTTTCATGCGATATATATTATGATAATTTCATTAAGATATTTGACAGCATCGGAGGGCTTTATTTCTATGTCCCCCAGAATGTTGATGCAGCATTGCCCGACCAAAGCAAAATAAGCCTTCCGGAATCGACAAGGCAGTATCTGGACGGTTCAAAAATTTACGCGCTTTTGTCTTTTCCCTCATATAACGGAGGAGATACCGAGAGATATAATGTACAGGCTGACCTAATGAAAGAATTTATTTCGGAAAAATTCACAGATTTTTATCTTAAATTAAACACTTCGCAATTTTCAGGCCTTTTTAACTATGTCTCAACCGATTTTTCAATGAATGAACTCGTAAAACGTGCGGATGCAATGACATTCCTTTCATCAGAAAAGTATATCACAGCTGTGGCGCCGAGCTTTTCCGATTATCCGGCCGGCAATGGCCTGCTGCAATTCTCCGAAGCGGATTTAATAAAGAATTACTTTAAGTAAAATAATTACAGACAAAATTTTAATTGAAGAAGCAAATATTTTGCGTTGACTAAAATTCATATTTTTGTTATTAATATATTGCAGTTTTTTTATATGTGTAATAAAACTGCAATTGATCCGGTTTATCTAAGGCAACATTGATTTAATCGAATCGCCGACTTGAGTAATCGCATTAAATCAGTGCTTCCCAAATTCGGATATCGGCAGCCGGAGAAAATGACGCAAAAATAAGAGTTCCGCATCTAAGCGGAATGGAGGTAATAGTATATGAAGAATATACCTGAGGTAAGGCTCGGTATTGTCGCTGTCAGCCGTGACTGCTTCCCTGTATCGCTGAGCGTGAACCGCCGCAAAGCTGTTTTGGAAGCCTGCCGCAATTCAAACGTCTCAGTTGTTGAAATCCAGACGGCTGTAGAAAATGAAAATGATGTTCTTAAAGCGCTGGATGAAATAAAAGCATCGGGAATAAATGCCCTTTGCGTATATCTCGGAAACTTCGGCCCCGAAGGCCCCGAAACAATGCTTGCCCAAAAATTCGACGGCCCTGTAATGTTCGCAGCAGCGGCGGAAGAAACCGGTGACAACCTGATTGACGGCCGCGGAGATGCATATTGCGGAATGCTCAATGCCTGCTATAATTTAAGGCTTCGCAATCTTAACGTATACATACCCGAAAACCCGGTCGGTTCCGCGTCACAGGCGGCAGAAATGCTGGCAGATTTCACAGCGATTGCCCGCGTCGTAATCGGCGTCAAAAACCTAAAAATTTTTGGTTTTGGCCCTCGCCCATACGATTTTCTGGCATGCAATGCTCCGATTAAGCCGCTTTATAACCTCGGGGTCGAGGTTCAGGAAAACTCGGAGCTTGATCTCTTCGCTTCTTTTAACGCACATGCCGGCGACAGCCGAATTGCAGGCGTCGTTGACGACATGGCTAAACAACTGGGAGCCGGCAACAAGATGCCGAAAATTCTGCCGAAGCTCGCTCAATACGAATTGACTGTTCTTGACTGGATTGAAAAGAATGCGGGAGCTTCAAAATTTGCGGCGGTGGCCGGAAAATGCTGGCCGGCGTTTCAAACCCAGTTTGGCTTTGTTCCCTGCTATGTAAACTCCCGCCTTACCGAACGCGGAATACCGGCAGCCTGCGAAACTGACATATATGGCGCATTGACCGAATATATCCTGACATGCGCCACCTGCTTCCCGGTAACACTCCTCGATATCAATAATACTGTTCCCGACGATATGTACAGCGCCCACCCGAAGGAGTTCAAGGGTTACACAAAAGACGATGTGTTCATGGGGTTCCACTGCGGCAATACTCCGCTCTCACTGCTTAAATCCGGCGAGATGAAATACCAGCTCATAATGCACCGCGGGCTTGAACCGGACAAAGAACCTGATATAACGCGCGGCACACTTGAGGGTGCAATTAAAGCCGGTGAAATAACTCTTTTCCGCCTCCAGTCAACCGACGAAGCACAACTTACAAGCTATATTGCGCACGGCAATGTTATCGACATTGAGCCGAGATCATTCGGCGGAATCGGCGTTATCGGCGTCAAAGAGATGTCGCGTTTCTATCGTTATGTACTTCTCCAAAAGGGCTATCCGCATCACGGCGGCGTAGGCTTCCGTCATGTCGGCAAAATCCTTTTCGAGGCTCTGAAAATGCTGGGCATTGAAGACATAAATTTCAACAGACCGGCTTCTATGCTTTATCCGGAAGAGAATCCTTTCAAATAATAAATATCAGTCTCTCCTGAGGGGCGTCCGCTGCTGCGGACGCCCTTGTTCTTTTAAAATGCGTATCCGCATATGATAGATTTGTCCACTTTGTCAGAAAAGCGAAAAACATTGTCTAAAATCGGCGAAAAGTATATAATAAATGCGTACTCCTATTCTGGAAATATGGAGCGTTTGTCATGAAAGAATTTTGTAATCTGTTTTTATGTTTTACTGTATATAGCTTTATCGGCTGGATTTGTGAAACCGTTTATTGTTCGATACTGTTCAAAAAGTTGGTCAACCGCGGTTTTCTGAACGGCCCTTTTTGTCCGGTTTATGGATTCGGTTCTATTATTCTGCTGCTTATACTTAGGCCTGTACCGAGAAACCCTCTGTTTATTTTCATTGTCGGAATGGTTATTACTACCTTGATTGAATACTTAACTGCACTTCTTCTTGAAAAACTTTTTCATGCAAAATGGTGGGACTATTCCGCAAACCGGTTCAATTTTCAGGGACGCATCTGCCTTTTCAACTCCTTCCTTTTTGGTATTCTGTCAGTCGCGCTGATTTTTATTGTCGAGCCTGCCGCCTCTTATTTTATCGGATCGCTGCCGACGACATTTAAAAATGTCCTTTTTGTATTCTTTTCGGTCTATTATTTCGCCGACCTTGCAATAACGGTTCGGTCGATGTACAAACTAAATCTCAGGCTTAACGCTTTAAGCAATGCGATATCAGTAATTAAAGAAAAACTTGACGCGACAGGGTTTTATAATGCGCTTAATATTAAAGAGCGTCTCGAAAAAGTTCACGAGTTGCTTGAAACTGACAGGGGCCGCGCAATCTATAAGTCCATCGAAAATGTCCGGGCGCGAATTAAACAGATAGAAAATGACAACAAGGCATTTCAAAGGCGAATCATTAAGGCATTCCCTGGTATTCGTTCGACAAGATACCCTGAAATTCTTAACGGCATAAAAGAGAAAGTACTCAAAAGCAAAATAAACTCCAATGACGATTCTGAGGAGAATAATCCCGGGAGTAATAAAATTGATTAAATTATGTGTCTTTGATTTAGACGGAACACTTGTTAATTCACTCGCTGACCTTGCGGACAGCACAAACTATGCTCTGAAAAAACATGGGTTTTGTACTTATCCGGTTGAAAAATACCGTTATTTTGTCGGCGACGGTGTACCCATGCTTATAAAAAGAGCTTTGGCTGAAAACGCATCCCCCGAGACGGAATCCGCCCTTTTGAACGATTTTAACGATTATTACAGCATTCATTACGCTGACCGCACTGAGGCTTATGACGGAAACAAAGAGCTTTTGCAGGAGATTTCAAAACGCGGGATAAAATGTGCGGTGCTTTCAAACAAACCTGATAATTTTGTTAAGATTATTGTCAAAAAAATCTTTCCGGACTTTAAATTTGCGTGGATTCAGGGCAAAATCGAGGGCTTTCCGAAAAAGCCTGACCCAGCCGCTCTCAATAATATTTTGCAAAGCCTTGATATCGAGCCGGAAAATACCCTTTATATCGGTGACTCCAACATAGATATAAGGACAGGCAGAAATGCCGGAACCCAGACATGCGGCGTATTGTGGGGCTTCAGAACACGCGCCGAGCTTGAAAAAGCAGGTGCGGGGCATATTGCGGCGGCACCGGGAGATATTTTAAAATTGTTATAAATATAATTTAAAAAGCACAAAAAACAGGGCCGGATATCAATTTCGGCCCTGATTCCATCTATTTACATCAGCTTGATATTGTGCTTTTAATACAATAACTTTTAGATATATCGTTTTATTTTAATTTTTAACCCCATTTTTGTCGTTTCCATTGAACAAATTGAGGAATTCAAACTTTAAGTCTTGAAAAGCCACCGGATTTTTCCAGTTGCTTTTCTTCCACTTACACGCCCTGATAAATCAGTATTTCAAGCAGTGACGACAAGATATTGCCGCTGGTTATCAGCTCAAAATGCGGACTGTCACCATTTCGGTCAATTTTGTATGCCTGCAAAACTGCTATCCTGTTGTGGGTTTCCGGTTGTATTCTCACCGCATATTCCATGCCGCTGATTGCCATATTTACGGAATAGCTTGCTTCCAGTGGTTCGGTGTATGCCTTTTTAACTAAGTCACTGTGCAAAGATTCAAACTGTTTGGGTTTTAGTTGTCGAATTATCATAAACATGTGTCCTTTCAAAGTCGGACAACCGTTGAAAGAAATTTCAGC
>DATALE010000295.1:0-11141 GCA_036261235.1 Ruminiclostridium sp.
GCTTAAAAGGTTTCCGTTTTTGCCTTCATAAGTATTTGTTATCAGATTTTGCGAGCCGACATTGACTTTTTGGGCGTTGCCGTATTCGTCATACGCAAAGCCATAATTGAACCCGTTGTGCGTAATGCTTGTCAGGTCGTCGTTTGTATAACCATAGCTGTTTGTAACTGTTTTTCCGTCAACTGTCGCTGAAACCGAATTAAGGCTGTCAGTCGCCGCGTCATAGGAAAAGTTGGTTTTGTTGCCTTTCGCGTCGGTCTGGCTGCGCAGCAGTCCCTTATTGTATTCGGAAGCGCTGAGTGTGTTTCCGGCGGCGTCGTGGCTGTAGTCATAGCTGACGGTATTTCCCCGCGCGTCAGTCAGGGAGCTCATGTAGTTGCCGTCGGAGGTATAGGCTGCCGTCGATTCTATTTTGTCGTTGGTTTCATTTATCGGCATCAGTACCCATAGCTGAGTTGTAGCGTCCGTGAATGTATTCTGTGCAAGGTTTTCATACTCACTGCCCTGCGAATCAAAACCCTTCGTCCCGCTGCTGCAGGCGGATGTTATTTTGAACTGATAACCGCCGAGATATGATATACTCCACTGCTGTCCTGACGAACCTGTATCGTTATTGAGCAGCAAAGCTACATTGTCCGAGTTCTGGTCGCTCGGCACTGAAACTGCAAGGTTGCTGTTATCGCAGAGAATACGGTAATAACCGTTCCCGTTGTCGACAATGCGCCATCTTTGATATTCACGTCCGGTCAGGGTGCTGTGAACAACATTTGAGTTAGCGGAACTTCCTTCATTTTTAATTCCAAGCCAGTCGTTAGTACCCCAGGATTTAATAAAATATTCTTTGCTTGTGTCAACTGAGGTTGCCGCCGCAACATCTGCGGGAGTATCGCTCGCCTGTTCGAAAACGAAGTGCTGTGTCCCGCTGCTGCTGATTTTGTTCTCAACAGCGGCAGTATCCTGCAGCGTATTCGTCGTATCAATGCAGCTTGCATAGTTACTGCATCCGGTCGTGATTGAGAAAGTCCCGTCTTTGTTTGGCGAAATGCCAAAAGTCTGGCTGCTGCCGCCGTTTGACTGCCAGATTTCTACCTTTGTTCCGTCTGCCGCCGAGCCGTTATTAATATCTATAACTCTTCCCGTGCAGTTCGTCGGCTGAATCTTGTAGTGCCCCGATCCCGCGTCTATCAGTCTGAACTGCTGATTGAAACCGCCGTTAAATGGATGCTGCATAATAGCTGTACCGTCAGCATCCGTGAAACCGCTGACATCAAGATACTGATTGCTTACACTTGAACGTATGTAATATACGCCGCCGCTTTTAACCGACGAAACCTGTTCTCTTCCCTCCGTTGAAGATTTAACAGGGTTGCCATAGCTGTCATATTTAAAGGAATATTTTACGTCCCCCGTGTTCCTTGCACGGGTTACATTATGATTTCCGTCATAAGCGTAGGTGAACGAAGCTCCGTTCGGATCCGTCGCCTTTATAAGGTTATTGTTTGAATCATAGTCGAATTTTGAACTTTCCGCCGCTTTATCTTTATCCGATACCAGGTTTCCCTTGTCATCATAGGAATAACTTTCGCCGTTATCCTGATAAAACTGGATTCCGTCAAAATATGCGGTATTCTTATTATATGAATAGTCCACATAAATATCTATACGGGATATTGTCTTGTTATGATTCGGGTCGGAACTGCTGTCATCATATCTGGTGCTTATCACACCGCTTGCATATTGCCAGTCTGAAACTGAATCATTAAAAGAGATGGTACGCCACTGAACAGTTCCATCGGTGTAAATTATTGCGGCATTCAATCCAAATTCACGGGTTGTATTTACAAGCGGAACCGAATCAGCTTTTGCCCAGCCGCCAAGAATAAAGTCGTCGCCTTCCTTGCCGCTGACGTTTACACTCTGGCCAACATATTTTTTGCAGTATCCTCCGTTTAATTGCAAAGCCCAGCCGCCGTTTATATAATGAATATTGCTGCAGCCGTCTCCTGAGCTATAAGTTGCTCCCCATTTTGATGGTGCTGCTCCGGAAACTGCAAATTTGTCAAAGCTCCCGTTATCAAGCATGTTGTATAGGTTCGCGACAGGCCCTGTTTCGAGCTGAAAATCATCAAAATATGCTGTTCCTGTCGTATTTGTAATGGCACCGAATACATTTATACACGTATCTCCGCTTTTCAATTCGAATGTTACGCTGACCCTTTGCCATCCGTCGTCAATACTTGTATCGGACGTTCCTTTGATGAGCTGTGATTTAACGGTTCTGTCAAGTATACCCGAACGATATATCGCGACCACCGCGCCTGCGCCGGAATCCGTTCCTTTATCGGCAACATCTACGGTTTTTACATATGTAGAAAAAGTATATGTGCCGGGTGAAAGATATTCAAAATACTCATATGCCCCAGCGGTGGACTGAGCATCACCCTTCGTTACCATTATACACTTCTGGCTCTTATACCCTCCGCTGCTTTGGCGGGTAACGCCGTAATTGCTGATATTCCCCAGATTCCCCTGCTGCCATACATCACTGCTGTTTTCCCAACCCGGATTGTCTATCAGGTTATATACAGGCTGCGTCGTCTGTGCGGACGACGCAATTTTATTATTTTGTTTGCTTACCGTTCCGTCTGTATTGCTTTTATATGAATACATACTTGCGCTTTGCTTGTCGTCAACAATGGATACAGTCCGCCCGCTGTTATCGAACTGGTATGTTTCAGAAAAGTTTTTAACAGTGTCCGTAAATCTTGTGGAATTATAGCATGGATACTGAATGGACATGGCGTTGCCGGCAGTGCCGTTGCTGCCCGTTTCTGTTATGCCTGTGCAGCGATTGCTGCCGTCATAAGAAGTATAAGTTATCTTGTAGCCGTCTATATTGGTCATTGATGATATCTTATCATTATCGTATGTATACAGAACCTTTTTGCCGTCAGGGTAAGTGATGGACGTAAGATGCGCGCCGGTAGCCGGGTCGTCATAGCCAAAAGCAGTCTGTCTTCCGGAAGGGTCTGTTATACCTGTCAGAACATGATTATCGTTATATTGTAAACCAGTTGTTCTGCCGGAGCCGTCCGTAATACTGCTAAGATAGTTATCGACGCCTGGAATCGGCGAATAGTTATATTTAATTGCATTGCCGTTTGAGTCTTTTTTTACACGCAAATAGCTCCAACTGTCAAATATCTCGATATTGCCGTCTTTATCTTTTATTTGTATCGCCGAGTTTGTGTTGCCGGAACTGTTGAGTACGGTAAGTGTAAGCCCAAGCCCGTCTTCATCGACTATTCCTGCCGAAGAATTGTTTGGGTCTTTATAAAAGTAATGTGTTGTGCCGTCACCGTCAACGAGATAGTATGGATAATTTTCTATCGAACTCGAAAAGACTCTTTCAGTGGCGTCTAATTTCCACCCTTTTCCGTATTTGATCGTCTGCGAAGAATAAGAGCCGTCTATCGCTGCCGAATTATTAAACACATGATTTAATGAAAGCGGAAGCCTGCTGCCGCTTTCATCTATATCATTTTCAACAACAGTAACGTTTCCTGTATAATCGTTAAAATATCCCGTGCCTGCCCTGCCCGCGTCCTGTGTATGGGTAGACCAGTAATCCTCAAGACCCTGGGTATCAGTGTAATGAAACACAACCGACGGGAAACCGTCGTTTGACAGATTAGGGCAATCAGATGAGTAAAACAGTGCATTATAATGCTGACTCTCATCATTTGCGGTTAATACAACCCCGGAATTATTTCCGGAAGTATACCAGTCGCTTACGAGATTTGTAACATTCCATGATCTCCAGCCGCCGGCGCCGTCTATCATGCAGTAATCTGCCACGCCTGAATAATCCTGCTGTGTGCACCACTTGAGATTCGCAGTATCGAAATAACCTGCTTCTCTGTGCGCATCTATTTCGTACCCGCTTAAATTGCTCGGATCGCATTCATATTGATAAAGGTTAAGATAAGCGCTTGTCACCCTTGCTGTTTTGCTCAAAGCCGGCAGATCAAATTTTATATAAGTTCTGCATATCCCGTATGGACCGTTGTCATTTCCGACGCGCAGAGAACCGTCAGATGTATAA
The DNA here is from genome assembly GCA_036261235.1 of Ruminiclostridium sp. Taxonomy (GTDB): domain Bacteria; phylum Bacillota; class Clostridia; order Oscillospirales; family Ethanoligenentaceae; genus Ruminiclostridium_D. The sequence goes on from DATALE010000295.1 coordinate 4,106, forward strand.
TTTGTATTACCGTTATTAGAAGAAACGAATGTCTCATGTATCTGTTCTCTGACAAGTGGGGTTTCAATCTGTGGGTCTACCGTTACAGGAAATTTACGGGCCGGGTCATTTATCCATGATTTATCCGCGGAAAGTGTAACATGAAAAGTCGAACCGGATTTTTTAAAGCTCAGCTTGACATTTTCACTGAATACACCGGAAGCGTCAGTCATCACTGGCTTTGGTATACAAAACTTTACTTCACTGCTTTTGGGATCATAAACTTCAATTGACCCGTCGCCGGCATATCGCATATCAAGTTTACTAAGCTTGTACTTGAAATTGAAATCAGTCTGCGCCTTATTGTTTTTCAGAATAATATTTTCTTTAAGATTTTGTGAGATCAACGTGTACTGGAGATCGACATTTGGGAGTATATCACTATATACACAGTTAGTGCCTATATTCTTTAATTCTGTAAACTGGCTTTCATTCGCTGCCGTTTTTGAGTTAGGGGAAGAATTTACATTTACATCATTTTTTAAAGCGATATTTTTACTTTTACTTTTTTTGCTGTCTTCAAGTCCCCACGAAAGCTTGTACGCGCCGTCCTTGACTCTTACAAGTGCTGAACCTTTTGTGTTATTTGAAAACTTGACTTTAAATGAGTTATTCTTATTTTCATAACCGCTTTTTATATCTGATGATATTTGATTATCTGCACTTGCACTTATTGAATCTGAATTCACTGATGTATTTTCGCTATCAGAAGAAGTTTTGTTCTGCGAAGAAAAAAGTGCTGAAGCAACCCGGTTTATAACGGATGATGAGCTGCTTGCCGAGGCTGAATCTATTTTGGATGAGCTGTCTGCGTTTGATGCAGAGCCGGTTGTATTTTTTGAAGAACCGGATGACTGCAGGCTGTCGGCGCTTGAAGCGGAATTTGTCTGTGATGAAGCGTCAATACCAGATGTGCCGGAAGAAGTTGATGATGAATCGCTGCTGCTTTTATCAGCGTCATCGTCTGTTACCGATGCATCCGTATTTTCTGTCACCGAGTTATCAATGTTCTGCCAGCTGCCTGAGTTATCTTTATAATGTATCGGATAATCATACTGTGCAACTTCAAATGTACCGTCTGAAAGTCTGAATGTTTTTGAATTTATTTCTCGCTTGCCAGTTTCCTCCCCGATAATATATGGCTTTTGCTCAGAATTTACTGTCTGTGGACTTGGTAAAGAAGGCTGTACAGAATTGCTGTCAGTTTTTTCAGTGCCGAATGCACTTATAGAAAACGTTTGAAATAATAAAGCAGCAACTAAAGTACAGGATGTAATTTTGACAAATTTCATTTTTCTATCCCCTATAATATCACGATTTGACAATAATTTGATTATATCATATTTTTCCTATAATTTCTCGGGCAATCTCGTTAAAGTTATGCAATATATGTTGTTTATTGTGCTAATCAGTCCAATTTATGGTTTGGTATAATATTTTTCGCAAATTTGAATTCCGGGTAAAAAACGAGGACAAACCCGCAGTCATTTGGTAAAATAAAGTTACCATACCCAATTTACCAAAATGAGACTGTGAACATGTCCGAAAAGATTATTATTTAATAATATAGTTTTTGTCTGTCAATGTAATCATAATTCTTGCCCAAAATAGCTTTATCCCTAATGTCACCTTATTTTGCTTTTCTGATTATATACGGGCTGTATGCCGCCTCCGTCAAAAACAATATTCGAACCGTTTTTAAAAACCCCGCTGTTATTGCTAAGAAAAGATACCAATTGTGCAACTTCCTCCGGCTCTGCATACCTTCCCATTGGAATAGATTTTAATTTTTCTGGTTCATTATACCAAACCGTTTGTTTTATCATATCTGTCGCAACCGGGCCGGGCGAAATGGAATAAAAATTAATTCTTTTATATTCTTCAAAACCGGCCATCTGCTTTGTCCATTCAATTACCATTGCTTTTGATGCAGAATAAGCTGCCTGCCCTTTTCTGGGATATAGTGCTGAAATACTCCCCATGCTAATCACTGTCGGCTGTGCTGAGTTAATCAATTTGCTTTTAAACCCTTCAAACACATTGAAAATACCAATAGCATTTGTAGTAATTATGTTATTCCAGTCCTCATCGCTTATTTGATATACCAGATTATCCCTCAACACGCCGGCGTTATTCATAAGCAAATCAAGACGGTCATGTTTCATCAGCTCAACTGCTTTTGCTATCTGCTCAGTTTCTTTTACGTCAAATTCCAAAATTGCTCCGTCGCCGCCGGCATTTCTTATTTCAGTCAGAAGTTGTTCGGCGTCGCAGCTCGTTTTCCGACAGTTAACATAAACAAAGTAGCCGCATTCCCCTAATTTTTTGCAAACAGAGGCGCCAATTCCTCTTGCCCCACCCGTTACCAACGCAATTTTCTGCAAAATTACCACCTCTTATAAGCAACATAATTCCTGCGCGGTCAAATAAGTATTTTTACATTCATTTGTCCATTCAATAAGTGATCTCAGTTTTTCAAATCCTTCAGCATTCTGCCGTCCTTCAAAATAATTAACAGCAATCTTTTTCTTTGCAAGTTCAATCGCGGTAACTTTAGTAAGGTTTTTTATTCCCTGATTAAAAACTCTGATATATGCACGATTTTGTTCATTATTTTCATTTAAGCAAAGAATATCAGGCTCAAGGACCCATACCTTAGTTCCCCTGTGCATCATTACCGGAGAATAAATCTGTTTAATAACCCAAAATATATTGTTCAGCAGCATTTGCAAGGAAGAAACGATTTCAGCTTTTCCTATTTTCACAGACGGCTTTATGATTACACTATCAACCGGCATTATTGCCAGAAAGCGCTCAATAAAGCTCTCTTCTTCATCGTATGAAAACACAGACTCGCCATCACTTTTTATGCAATCAAGTTTCTTGTCAAAAAAATTTACAACCTCAAAGTTTTCAAAAACATCCAAAAGAGGATTCTGGTATGCGTTTCCTATATTAATAACCGCAACTTTTCTTTTTTCCAATCCGATTCATCTCTTTACCGTTTAAATTTATTTTTATTAAGGAAATTAACAATCAGCTCATTTACTTCCTGGTATTTTTCAATCATTGATGCGTGACCGCAATTATTAAGAACATGATATTCGCACTTCTTCAGATTTTCCTTTAGCTCCTGTTGAAAACAAATCGGAAAAGCCGCGTCTTCATCCCCGCTTATCAAAAGAACAGGAACCGAAATTTCCGGTACTACCGACTTAATATCAGGCACCGTTCTGATAGTAGCTATGAGGTTTACAAGAGAATCTAAGTCACTATTATATTCAGTATAGGTATCCAGCAATTTGTAGTTCAGGTCTCCCAGTTTTTCAAGATATGCTGACGAATAATTGTACGGATAGATAACTGAAAATACATTTGCAAGACTGGCGCCATCATTAATCAGATTTTTTGCGGCGTCGGCGATTAATAAACTTCTTTTACCGAATCGAAGACCGGTATTTAAAAGTATCAGGCATTCTACTTTCTCTTTATTCAAATGAGCATACCATTGAGCAACCATCCCACCGAATGAAAAACCTATAATTATTACCTTTTTAATTTTTTCTTTCTCAAGAACGGTATTAACATCATCAATAATATCCTCAAACTTAAATTCTGTCCGAATTTTTTGAACAGACGAACCCGAACCTCTGTAATCAATAAAAACCAGTTTGTAGTTACCGCGAATTTCCTTGTTTCGACGCTGCTTAATCCATGATTCTGTACCATGGTAAAATCCGTTCAAAAAAAGGATTGTGTCCGGCGATTCAAGATTTCCGCCGATATAATAACAAATTTGTTTGGACTCGTCCTTTATGTATTTTTGTATCAGCTTTGTTTCCATTTTTCGCACCTTCAAAATTTTTCTTTCCGGTATTCATTCAAGATACGTTCAAAATTATCTTTATCTCTATAATTTTGAAACGAAGAATTCCTGACCACAAAGCCTTCTGCTTTTAATACTGTTTTTCCCTCAGAATCCAAAGAATAAAAATCAGCCGTCATGGTTTCTTCATCGATAGCTTTACGCCTGACCACAACTCTATAATTCCCGGTACTAAGATGTTTTTTAAATACCTGAAACTTACGGCAGCCCACCGGCAGCTTTCCGATAAAAGTGTTTAATACGGAAAGAAAAACGGTATTCTGTACACAAGCGTCATAGCCCAAAGGTGATATCAAAAATTCGGAATTCTGCCCTCTTATAAAACCTTTCTCCTTATCAAGGCAGTTATATTCCCCGACAATAATATCCTTATCCGCCGATACTGCAAATCTGCCTGTTGCACTATTGAAGCTTGGCCCAAGCGGGTGAAAAAAGTTTTTATAGTATAACTCCTTCGGAATCTCATAATAATCGAAATTGCCGTTCGGAACAAAATTCTCTTCCTGATTTTCTATAATCGCTGCGAAATCTACTATGCATTTCGCATTTAAACGCTCACCGACAACCTTACCTTTGAAATTTTTCCGTTTTGAGACAATGTCGATTTTAAGTCTTGCATCTGTTTCGTTACAGACCAAATCCATCAACAGAATTTCAATATCTATTGTATCGCCGGGTTCCAATGCGATAGCTCTTTCAATATCAAGTTCTTCAAAACACGTTAGTTTTAAATTGTTTTCGTTATTCTTACAGAGCTTCTCTAAAAACCATGTGGCCGACTCGGCGAACAGCTCCATAATCATGGTGGCAGGTACCAGACAGTCTTTACCGAAAACATGATCAAGAAGATAATTATGCTGTGTTGTTGAAATATGTACTTTTAATCCTGCCAGACAACTTTGTTTACTGATTTCCTGAGTGCAACCTTTTAAATGTGCGTATTTTGCCGGACTGCATAATTCACTGTAAAAATAGTTGTTTTTTGATCCGACTTCCGAACCGGCAGTTATTTTATATTGATTTAATTTTTTTTCGGCTTGTCCGCGCGTGAATTTTGAAAACGGTGACTTTTTAAGTGTAATTTTTTTCAACTGACCCAATTACATTGCCCCGCTTATCAAGTACACATGATGCCAGCACCATATCTTCATCTGAATTTTTTAATATTTTCGTCTGGCAAGAGTAAGTTTCTTTCTGCTTAAAGCTTTCCTTTAAATAGAATCCATTTATTCCGACCGGAATTTTTGAATAAAAAACATCATCAGTTACACATGGAACCATAAAGCTGCAAAAAACAGCGTTTTGAAGAATACTGTCACACCCCAGCGGTGACAAAATAAATTTCAAGCCTTCATCGACAGAAAATTCGTTTTCTGTCGTTTCAATCAGATACTCGGTTTCCACGAGATCATTTTCTTCTGCTTTTTTAATTTTACCTGTTAATGTCTGCATCAGTTTGCCATGTGTATTGGTAAAGCCTTTATAATAAGTTTCTCTGTCGATATTATATTCGGTGAAGTTTCCAAATTCGAATTTCTCAGGCAGTAATTGATGCACATCTTTTCCTGATTTAATCTCGGAATTAGCTAAAAGAGTATTTTTCCTGACAGTGCGGCCTTCGGAGTTTTTTAAATTTCCTCTTATTTCAGCAGCATAATATGTACTTCCGTCCAGCCTTTCAGATACTTTTGCTTCAATGCTTACTTTGTATTCTGCATCAACATCAATATGCACAGCGCGTAAAACATTGAAAGATTTTATTAAGTAATCTGAAATTTCGACTGAACCATTAATCGCAGCACATGCCTCAATCATTGCTTCCAAAAGCATAGCACCGGGTATAAGGCACTTTCCGCCAAAAAAGTGGTCTTTCATAAAAGGCATCTTATTATTTGTGAAATTGATATCAAATGAGCATTTGTCATTCTCACATATTAGATTCTCGGCCCAATGTATGAAAAAATAATTCTCTATCAGCAATATAATTCGTCCCTTATTTCTCAAATTTAGAAAAGACTACGCTCGCATTCTGGCCTCCAAAGCCGAAGCTGTTTGATAGCGCGTTTTTCACTTTCTTCTCTCTCGGTTCATTCGGAACATAATCAAGATCAAGTTCAGGATCCCTAGTTCTCCAGTTCCTTGTGGGGTGTATAACATTTTCATTAATACTCTTAATGCATACAATACCTTCGAGAGCCGCCGCCGCCATAATAGAATGACCTATCATGGATTTTGTTGAAGAAACCGGCACTTTATATGCGTAATCTCCAAAGACATTTTTTATAGCGATTGTTTCGGTCTTATCATTCATTTTTGTGGATGTACCATGTCCGTTTATATAATCTATATCCTCGGGATTTAATCCTGCCATTTTGAGACACGCTTTAATGGTTCTCGAACTTCCGACGGCCTCAGGGTCCGGGTCGGTTGCGCGATATGCATCACTGTAATATCCATAACCTTTTATCTCAGCTAAAATCTGTGCATCTCTTTTCAGAGCGCTTTCAAGGCTTTCCAAAACCAAGACACCACATCCGCTCGACATTACAAAACCGTTTCTTTCCGCATCAAACGGTCTGGACGCAGTTTCTGGGTCGGGATTTACTGTTAAAGCCCCGAGTCTTGTAAAACCGATCATTGCACTCATATCATAGTTATACGCGCCGCCCACAACGGCATAATCAATGTAACCGTTTTTTATTTTTAAGAATCCTTCCCCAATTGATGTATTGCCTGACGCACAAGCGGTAGCAGTACTCAACTGCGGACCGGTGATGTTATAACTGCGGGAAAAAAAGTGGTTGATACTTTCAAAATCGCTGAAAGCATCCAAATCTAAATCAGAATCGGAAAGCAAGCTGTAGAATTTACCATAGTCAAAAGTTTCATCATCTCTGCAGCATTTTTGAAGCAAAGGAGCATATTTTTCAACATAATTAATCGAATTCAAGTCTCTGTCGGCTATAAAAGCGCCGACCCTGTCTGTGTTTTCGAACTTTCTAAAATCAAGCCCGGCTTGATTCAACGCTTCGAAAGCAGCAACAAAAAAGCTTTTTACGTCTTTGTTTTCCGGCGTTCTGGCAAACAGCGAACTGTCTTGCTTCTTATAGT
>DATALE010000300.1:0-2542 GCA_036261235.1 Ruminiclostridium sp.
TTTTAATGATGCAATCTCTTCCTTAACTGTTCTCTGAATATCGGCCGACAATACTACAATCTTAGTTTTTGAATCGGTTTCTCTGATTTTTTCGATGAAAGCCTGGCCGCCCATTCCAGGCATGAGTAAATCTGTTATAACAAGATTGGGATGTTTTTCCAAATAGATTTCATAGCCGTCTTCACCTGAAGCAGCAAAGTCAAGTTCCACCGATGGATTTATTTCAAGCAGATATTTCTTCATAAACTGCCTGACAAATATAGAATCATCTACAACCAAAATTGTCATAGTATCCCTCCATAGGCATGTATTCTGTAGTGGTCTTTATTGTTACCTGTGATTGTAAAAAATATAAATGCTGAATTTTTCCAAAATATTGGTAATTAGTATCGTATTAACTACCCTTATATAATAATAGTCAATTACTGCACCGATGTCAAACATTTTAACTAAATTTTAGAAGAAAATTTGGCAGTATTTCTATTAAACAGCCTATTTAGGCCAAAGGTCATCAACTTCGCTTTTTTTCTCTCTCATCATCAAATCCCGAATCGCTTTTGAGGGATTCTTGCCTTCATAAAGAACATTGTAACACTCATTTACTATCGGCATTTCAACACCCGCTTTTTTTGAAAGCATGTATGCGGCATGTGTGGTTTTATATCCTTCGACAGTCATACCGACCTTCTCAATAGCTTTGTCAACCGGCAACCCTTCTCCGATATAAATTCCTGCCCGCCTGTTCCTGCTGTGAACACTTGTGCAAGTGACAATTAGGTCACCTATTCCGGAAAGTCCGGCAAGAGTTTGGGCTGATCCGCCCATTTTGACGCCAAGCCTCGCCATCTCGGTTATTCCCCTTGTCATAAGTGCCGCTTTTGTATTATCGCCGAGCTTCAATCCGTCACAGACCCCGGCAGCCAAAGCAATAACATTTTTCAGAGAAGCCCCAAGTTCAACGCCGATGATATCGGTATTAACATATATTCTGAAATTCTGATTCATTAAAATTTCCTGAACTCTTTCGGCCGCTTCTTCAGAATCGGAAGCTGCAACGATAGCTGTCGGCACATCGCGGGAGACTTCTTCGGCATGTGATGGTCCGGACAGTGCAACTATATCTGTATCCGGCAATTCTTCACCGATTACCTGTGACATTCTTTTTAGTGAATCTTCTTCAAGACCTTTTGCCACATTGACAATGACCTGCTTTCCTTTCAGCAGTTCCCTGAGGCGCTTTGATGTTGATCTCACGGCAAAAGACGGTACAGCCATTATTATTAAATCAGCCCCGACAACCAAATTTATATCCGTTGTCAGATTTATTTCATCCGGCACTTTAACCCCGGGAAGAAGTTTTTTGTTTTCACCATCGCTTCGGATTGTTTTGACTTCGGCGTCAAACGGTGACCACAGCGTAACCTGATGTCCGTATTTGCAGCACATAACCGCGAGGGCTGTACCCCATCCGCCTGAACCTAATATAGTGATTCTGGACATACTCCGCAACCTCCGACATTTTATTTTTTTCGGATAGCAATAATGACTCTGATAAGACTAATTGTAATATTATCAGGATTTGCTATGTAATTTTGGTTCAGTACCGTTTAAAAGCCTTTTAATATTCCGGTAGTGCTTAGCTATAATAATTGCGGTTATACAGGTAACAAGGAGTGTATTTACAACGGCATATTTCTGATGTCCGGCGAGCTGCAAAGCGATTGTAATAAAAGGCAGAGAAGCCGCCGCGCAGACCGAACCGAGGGAAACATATCTTGTCACAGCTACTAAAATCACGAAAACAGTAATCGCAATCAGGAAACAGCGCCAGTCAAGCAGAAGCATTACCGCGGCTGCCGCTGTAACACCTTTTCCGCCCTTGAAACCAAAATAAAGCGGGAAAATATGTCCTATCATGCAGAATATACCTGTTGTATATTTAAGGCATTCTCTTAACTCTCCGTTAAGATTCATTACGCTGGAAATCGCAATGGCAATAATCATTGCTGCCACAACTTTCAGAAAATCGCATGCAAAAGTCAGCACAGCCGGCAATTTTCCTGCTGTTCGGAGCACGTTTGTCGCTCCTGCGTTTCCACTTCCGTGGCGTCTGACATCCGTTCCGGCAAATTGTTTTGTTATAATAATCGAAAAGCTGATACTTCCGAGCAAATAAGCGGCGACAGCGGCAAGAATATATGCGATGATTGTTGTCGTCTGCATAATTAAACCCCTCCATATATTTTTATTGTCCGGTATTAAAATCAATGCGTTTTTTCACTGCGCTCCCTAATTATGAACCGTATCGGCGTACCTTCAAGTCCGAAAGTAGACCGAATCTGGTTTTCAATATACCGCTGATATGAAAAGTGAAAAAGTTCGCCGCGGTTAACGAATATTACAAAAGTCGGCGGATTAGTCGAAGGCTGGGTAATATACATGATTTTGAGCCTTTTGCCTTTGTCCGACGGCGGCTGAACCCTTTCAACCGCATCGCTTAGCACTTCGTTGAGCTTTCCGGTCGAAATTCTCATGGAATTCT
>DATALE010000303.1:0-3512 GCA_036261235.1 Ruminiclostridium sp.
AAATCAATATAGCCCTGATTGATTAAATCGTTAAGCCTGCCCGGCGTGGCCACCAGGATATCGACCCCGCGGTGCAGCTTTTCCACCTGCATTTTCTGCGAAACGCCGCCGAATACCACGCAGGCGTGCAGCCTTGTGTACCGCCCGTAGGCCCGGAAGCTTTCATAAATCTGCAGAGCGAGTTCTCTGGTTGGGGTGAGGATAAGGGAACGGATTCTGCGCGGTTCGGCCTGATTCGCGGCCTGCGTGCTTAAAATCTGCAGAATCGGCACTGCGAAAGCCGCCGTTTTCCCGGTACCCGTCTGTGCGCAGCCCAGCAGGTCCCTTCCCTGAAGAATCGGCGGAATAGCCTGTTCCTGAATCGGCGTTGGCGACTGGTAATTTTCTTTTGCAAGTGCGTCTAATATTCTTGGAATAATGTTTAAGTCTTTAAAATTCATTTTTTCTCCTATTTATTCTGTTCCTTTAAAGACCGTTCGCGGGAGCTTCCGTTTCTTCCCGGATAAGAACAGTCCATGTTAATCATAACACAATTCTGGGTAATAGTCTAATTAAACGTATCGGCAATATTCAAAGTTTTCAAAATTGATCGGATGGTGTACAGACGTGCTATATAAGGTTTGGGCCAAAGGCAAGTTCGCCCAGTTGTGGTGCTATGATTTTTTCCGGGAGTCCGTGAACGGTGTGATTTTCTCCTATGAAAAGGATACGGACGGCCAAAATGTCCGTTCCGCAATCATCCGTGTGGACAAACCGATCCCGCAGTCCATGTTCGACCACTTTTTTCTGGAGCATATCCTAATATCGGATGAGTAGACCGCGGCAGCCGGAAATTCTTGACTGAAACCGGAGTGAGTGAAACGAAGCAGGAAGATTTGGTTCGGTACTGTTTGACGCATAAAAAAGCATATCTGGATTATCCGTTCGGCGAAGAGCCGGTATGCGCGAAAGTGGAAGGAAAAATCTTTGCGGATATCTATCTTCGCGAGGACAATTATAAAATTACGCTGAAGGGCGAACCGATGGCGGTGGATTTTTACCGGCAGAGTTTTCCGGGAGCCGTGGGAAAGGGTTATCACTGCCCCGCGGTTATGCAGCCCTACTGGTACACCGTATATCTGAACAAGGCGGTTTCCGATGAGGAAGTTTTTCATATGATCGACGAGTCCTACGGGCAGGTAATCAAAACTTTTTCACAGAAAAAGCAGGCGGAAATTCAACGCGAAGAATAAACAGAAAATAAATTTGCGCGAATGATTCACAAAACGGATTTTCGCGCATATTTTATAGTAATTCCTCTTAAAGAGCATACGGGTGAGTAAAAGGCCGCGTCCTTGGGTACCCCATTGCAGAGGGACGCAAAAAGGCTCCGGCAAAATAAATTTGCCGGAGCCCAATCGATTTATTTTACAACTCCTACTATAAATTCTTTGCGAACCGTCGGCGAATTCCCTGCCGGGAATCTGCCGGCCTCCCGAAAATTAAATATACATCGGAATCACCATGTCACTTTATTTTTCCGGTTTGCTTTTTCCGCGTGTTTGAAACTATATTTTCAACTGCCCATAGCCTTTTGTCGAAACGCTTTTAATAAAAGCAGAAATCAGGCTTAAAATACAGATCACGCCAAAGCAACGGGATTAAATGCCTGAAAGATTATTTGCGAACTGTTCAACTCAGATGAATACCTAACCCTTTCTGATAAAATGGCCGGTTTCAATTACCTGTTCGTTGGACTCATTCCTTTACCGGTTAATGTTTTTTGAACGGATCGATCCGCCTAACTACTGTTCAGACCTTTACAAACAAAGCCCCATTTTTCTGCGCCGTTCTGTTCAGGGGAACTACCTGATGAAACTTCGCCTACTTCATGTTCTGCACCGAACCCTGTTTACCGAACCAAACATCCAAGGCTTCCGCTGTTCGGCAGCTGCAGTCCAACAGACCGGCAACTGCCCGCCGAATGAATCGGATCTGTGCCCACTGGACTCACCTCTTTCTCAGTCATCGGTTTATTTTCTTCCGCGCCCTTCCTCTTCTGTTCCGTCTTTATAGTATCATTTTTGTGATACTACCATATCCGGAATTCAGGCGCCTTGTTTATCATCATTCTTGTCCTTTTTTCTGTCTATATTATAAGCAATAATTTGTTAATTGTCAATACTATTTGTAATACTTGTGAAAAATTTTTATATAATATTTAATATCTGAATTTTCCTGTTGACTTAATGCTGCTGTCAGGGTAAAATGAAAAACAGACAAATAAGCGTGAGGAGTTGATCCCGATGAACGACGAATTCGGTGCGGATTTAATTACCCTGGTAGACGACGAGGGCGAAGAACATGAATTCGAAATCCTAGATGTTATTGATAATGAAGACGGCTGCTTTTACGCATTGCTGCCCACATTTGAAACACCGCAGGATAAGGTTGACGCAGAAGGCACCTATTATATTTTTGAAGCGATTGAGGAAAACGGCGAGCAGCAGCTTGCAGAAGTGGAAGACGAAGAACTGCTTGACAAATTAGCCGATCTTTTTGAAAGCCGTTTTGAAGAAATGTACGATTCCGAAGAGGACTCGGACGAAGGCGACGACGAATAAATCCGGTTCACACCCTGCCTGGTGCGCGGACCGTTGCATGAATTAACCCTACATTTTATAATCGGGAGCTTCGCTCCGGTGGCGGACTTCAGACCTCCCGGCTTTGCCGGACGAAGGGAGTATGAAACCATTGGGCAGGCACCCACCTGCTTTCGTAGCAGGTTATTTCAGCACATGACGGCCAGGCGGGATTATAAAAAAGTTGAGGCTTCTGATTGAAAAATCAGAAGCCTTTTTTGTTTCTATCCGGGGCAAACGGGCCTTTTCGTACTGTCCTCCTATTAGCGGGAAATTTACGAGGAGGGCAGCGGGTTATAACCCGCCGACGAAAAACGCAGCAGGACAAAAAATGAGCCGCAAAGGTATCCGCTCTCTCGCGGGAGGCAGTGTTAAAGTCATTTCTGACAATTTAGAGATTTTGTCTATAGACAGTCTCGGGGCGATATTCTATAATACAGATAACACAATTTTCCAAAGGCATTTGCAGTGCTCAAAACAAGGATACACTTACTGTATTCTCAAAATTCGCAACTTCCCGTCAACGGGAAGCCCCGCTTAAGTATGTTTCATCACTTGATTATCTGCTTATCCAAAGCAAGTTTATCGCATATCTTACGGAGAATACAGCTCTAATTATTTTGCGCCTTTCAGTTTGAAGGCAGAAAGGAACGAGACTTAATATGGCAGACTTTATCATTGCTGCAGCTTCGACGGCAGACCTTCCGGCGGAATATTTCACGGAGCACGATGTGCCGGTAATCCGTTACACCTACATAATGGATGGCAAGCCGTTTGAAGACGATTGCAAAGAAGAAACAAGAGAAAAGATATATAAGAATAATGATAACAAGGCGCCTGGATTCCGGATATGGTAGTATCACAAAAATGATACTATAAAGACGGAACAGA
>DATALE010000304.1:0-2753 GCA_036261235.1 Ruminiclostridium sp.
CGAAAAAGGCGTCGAGGGTAATCAGCATTCTTCGTAATTATGCCGGTTACCGGGAGTTCAACAAATATACCCTGGTTTGGTATGAATGGGTTGTAAAACAGGTTATTATGAAAGAGGCAGAAGCTTTAGTCCGGCAGGGACTCATAGAGGAAATGGACGACATATACTATCTTAGATTTGAAGAACTGAAAGAAGTTATTAAAACGAACAAAGTTGATAACAGTGTTATAAAGAAAAGAAAAGAAGAGTATGAGATTTATAAAAAGCTTACACCTCCTCGTGTTATTACCTCTGATGGAGAAATTTTTTCCGGTGAATATAACACAAAAAATATTCCTAAAGGTGCTTTGGCAGGGGTACCTGTTTCATCAGGAATTATTGAGGGAAGAGCAAGAGTAATACTTAGATTAGAGGATGCCAATATCGAGGAAGGAGATATTCTGGTTACTACTTTCACCGATCCCAGCTGGACACCAGTATTTGTATCCATCAAGGGATTGGTCACAGAAGTTGGAGGAATGATGACCCATGGAGCAGTAGTTGCCAGGGAATATGGGCTTCCGGCAGTGGCAAGCGTTGAAAATGCCAATAAGCTTATAAAGGACGGACAGAGGATCCGGGTAAATGGAACGGAAGGGTATGTAGAAATACTTTAGTAGAGAATGGAATTTTCACTGCTATTGAAGAGATATTAATGCTGATTTACAAATGCGGCCAAATTGCGGCCGCTTTTAAACTTAAAAGATTGAGGTGCTTTTGTAGGGCATATAGGGCACCTTTAATTAATATAAAAATTTTGAAGTATAAATTAACATGAAACCTAGGAATGGTCCAGGTTTCACCAACTTTTTGCACTAAAAAATTTCGCCGTTAGACCCGATACGGAGACTGAACACATAGGTTTGGTAAAACGTTTTTAACTCGGGGTTTGCAATTCAAGAAGGCCTCATATAATCTTACACGGTTCACTAACTTTTTCTACCAGATTCATGCATCATTCCTCCATGAAAAGTCGTTACCCATATAGGGAAGCCAGTCGATGAACATCCACATCAAGAGAGGTATCACGTTCTTTCACGCAGGCAATGACCGGAAGCCCGGTGCGGGTATTCCACCATTTTCAGATTATCTTCTTCCATCACATCGCCGGGGAGGAAATGATTGAAAATGAAGCCCTTGGCGTTCAACCCTTTCTGTTTCATATATTTATAGGTCAGTACGGCGCTAATTGATAGTTCCGAGTCCTGCTGCCGCCACTATAATCGAGCTGAGACTTAGTTTTTGGATAACATCTTCCAGCCAGAGCGGCTGCTTATCGAAACGAATCAGGCAAATAATTCCGCCGCTGCCTTCAAAAGATTCTTACTCATTCCACAACGCCGCCTTATATCCTAATTCATTCAGCATTTGCATATCGGTTTCAATCGTAATCCCCGTAGTTGTTAGCATATCGCCGGAAATCGCAGCATTCGCGCCGGAAGAAAAACAGGTTCTGCCCTTATCCGGCAGTAGTCCGCGTCCTCCGGCCAGCCGGATGGAAGCATCCGGAATCAGGAAGCGGAAGATCGCCACGATCCGGCAGATATCTTCGTTGGTAAGTATCCGGTTGTTTTCATAGGGTGTGCCTTGGATCGGGTTCAAAATATTGACCGGAATGGATTTTACACCCAGTTCCCGGGCGGTCAGTACCATGTCGATCCGGTCTTCCATGGTTTCCCCCAGTCCTATGATCCCGCCGCAGCAGATGCTGAGTCCCGCACGTTTAGCAGCTTGGAGAGTTGCTATTTTTTCATTATAGGTATGGGTAGTGCAGACTGACGGGAAATAATTCCGGGAAGTCTCCAGATTACAATGAACCCGTGAGGTCCCGGCTGCTTTTAGTTTTCGGAACTGTTCTTCGTTTAGCAGCCCTAAGGATACGCAGACCGCCAAGCCGGATTGTTGACGGACCGCTCGGATGCTTGCACAGATTTTGTCCACTTCGTCAGCGCTTAATTTCTTGCCGGATGTCACGATAGAATAACGTAAAACGCCTCTTGCGCCGTTATTGACGGCTTGCCGGACAATCTCATCGGTCCCCAATAGCGGATATTTTTCGATTTCGGTTTGATAATGGATCGACTGGGCGCAGTATTTGCAATCTTCTGAACAGCGCCCGCTTTTCCCGTTAATGATGGTACAGATATCAAAACTGTTTCCGCAAAACTTTTGACGGATTTCATCCGCAGCTGTACAAAGTTCTTCCAGTTGCTGCTCTGCTAAAAACATGGCCTCTTCTTTAGCTGCCGTTCCACCGTTCAGAATCTTTTCTGTCAGTTCCTTTATGGAATAGTTATATGTATCGCTCATACGTTGTTCCTCTCTATATCACATTTTCTTCATATAATAGTTGACTGATCGCTTCCATAGCCGGTCACTGCCCTTTTGTATTTCAGCAGGGTCTCTTGTACAATTGTCAACTGCTCTAATTTTTCAGGTTTACAATTTTATGGTTAATTATACTAATCGTCGAAAAGATTGTCAACCTAAAGAATACATTTGGTTTACAATCACCCGAATTCCTCAGCAGTTCAACGGGAGGCGGCAACGAATGCGGTTCAAATTGCAGAAGAAATGTCAAAAGCGGGGTTTATTACAATCGATGAAATTAAGAAGTGTGTTACATTTGGGCGGCAAATTATTCTATAATCTAAGATGATTTTGGAAAATTTAATATTTCGCCGTTCTTCGGCGAGGACATTAATAACTTAAAT
>DATALE010000088.1:0-1737 GCA_036261235.1 Ruminiclostridium sp.
CGCCTTGTGCAGTACGCATTCAATATGCCCGCAAAAATCAAATTTGCCGACGGGCGTGAAAAGGGACTTTTGCGCAAGTCCCTAAAAGGTATTCTGCCGGACGAGATTGTCTGGCGCAAAAAAAAAGCCCATATCCAAAGACACACAATCCGGTATATACAGACCTTGTATGCAGGAAAATGGACGATATACTGAAAGATAAAAACTCACCGCTGCTGGAGCTTGTTAACCGCAAAAAAGTGCGTGAGATCGTCGATACCAGAGGCGAGTCTTATAAAGCACCGTGGTTCGGGCAGCTGATGACAGGTCCGCAGCTGATGGCATATCTGATTCAAATAGATACTTGGCTCAAAGAGTATAAGGTTAAACTGGAAATTTGAGTGGTAACAATAAAAAGCGGTCATCATAAGGATGGCCGCTTTGCCTGATTTTTGAATACCGGAAAACACAATAAGAAGCATGGTTAAACGAACACTGATTGCCGGATGCCGGCTTATTGCCCGAGAATGACATTTCTTTTGCATTGTTTTGCGACATCAGGGTCGTGGGTCACGATGATTACGGTGTTTCCGTTTGAATTGAGCTTTTTCAGAAAATCCAGTATTAAGTCCCTGTTTTTGGGGTCGAGAGAGCCGGTCGGTTCGTCTGCCAGTATCAGTTTTTTGGGGTTGGCGAGTATCCTTGCCATAGCGACTCTTTGCTGTTCCCCTCCGCTTAATGTATAAACCGGCACTTTTTCATATCCCGTCAGACCGACTTCCTTAAGTGCGCCGGATATCAACTCTTTCTTTTTCTTATCGCTGATTTTCACATATTTAAGCGCCATATCGATGTTGCGTCCGACAGTCTCGCTGTCAACCAGCGCGAAATTTTGAAACAGATAACAAATGCTGCCGCGAATCATCCGGCTTGCCCCCGCCGTATTGGGCAATATATGTGTTTTTCCGAATATCGAGAGTGTCCCCTTGTCGAACGGCTCAATAAGGCCGATAATATTAAGCAGAGTTGTTTTACCTTGTCCGCTGGCCCCTGTTATCGCAACCATTTCACCTTCTTCAATTTTAAGGTTGTAATTCATAAATAATCTTTTGTTGCCAAAAGACTTTGACATATTATCGAGTGCAATGGCAGTCATTATTATAACCATTCCTTTCAAATCAGGTGTGTTTCATATTCAACGGATAAACAGAGAAAGTTTTTTTCGGAATTGCTGAAGGCGTTAGCTGTGGATTGCACGGTATTGCCTTAAAGTCAGCCTTCCTTAATTGAACGGATGATACTCTTTTTATCAAAGTGCAGAAATGCAGCCGCGAGAATAATACTGTCTAAAACGAATAATGGAACGGCTGCCAGAAATACTGCCGGATCCACCGCTGTCGGATTTTTCGCGTTGGTATTTGAATATATAAAAGCGGAAACCGCGAATTGAACAAGCCAGATAAACAGAAATACAGCAATATCCCTGGAATATTTGTCCCTGAAGGTATATCCCAGCGATTTCATTACGCTGATTTCCTTGTTCCTCATTTTCATTTTAATGCTGATAGTTTCAACGCTTATCCAAAAGCACAGTAAAAATAGAAAAACGCATATTCCTATAACCGACCAGATTCCCGTAAGGGCAGTTTGAATTTCATCCTCAAAAACGGAATGTATGCTGTTAAGCGTGGTGATATTATTGCTCAGTCCATATGCTGTAATCTGCGGTTTCAGCTGATTAAATACCTGTTCGGCGCT
>DATALE010000011.1:0-6994 GCA_036261235.1 Ruminiclostridium sp.
ATATCGGCGCCGTTGTCTTTTAAATAGGAATATAAAAGAGCTGTCGCTGTTACACCGTCGGCATCATAGTCGCCGTAAACAGTGATTTTCTCGCGCAGCTCAAGCGCTTTTTCAATACGGGCGGCAGCCTTGTCCATACCGAGCATAAGCATAGGGTCGAAAAAGTCGCCTGAACAAATAAGAAAACCTTTTGCTTCTTCGGGAGTTTTGATTCCCCTCAGTGCGAGCAGCGATGACAAAACGCGCGAAAATCCGGCGCCGTGCAGGACGGCAGCCGCATCCTTGTCGTACTGTGAGATTCGCCATTCCCTTTGAATCAATGGTCTCCCCCCAAATTCAAACCCGATTATTAAAGTCCGTTTAAAGTGTATTTATTTTATCATTTTGTGATAAAATCTGCAACTGCGGCAGTTCCACCATAAAAAAGATATAAAATTTAAATAATTAACCAATTTTAGCCAGATATGTATTCATAAGTGAAAAATTTGTGTTATAATAATAAGCGTCAATTGATTTACATTTAATTAAAAAGGGCGCGGCTTAATAAACCGAACCCCCCGTTTAATAATATTAAAAATAAGAAATTTTGCGTCTTCTTTGTTCAATCTGCTCATGCAGAACAAAGCGGTATATGTTGTCGGCATCCTTTGGGTCTATGTTTAAAAAACGGCATCCGTAACCGTTTCCCCTTCTGGATCTGTCGCACCTTATAATTTCGACGTCAAGGCTTATCGGCTTGCCGGCTTCCCTGAAAACAAACGGAAATCTGTGCCCTTCGGCAAAAGGCTCGTCGCATCTTATGTACATACCGTTAGCACTTATATTCGTTATAGTTATTTCAATTGGTTTTCCAAGTCTCTCCGCCGCGCCGTCTACATATTTGTGCGTGATACGATAATGCATTATTTTGTCAACTCTGGTATTGTCTCGTTTCTGCGCGGAACGTAAAAATCCGGCATTACTCAGAACAACGCTTTTTCCGTCAACAATTTCAACTCTCGCTGAAAATACACATTCCCCTTTTATGCTGTTGTAAACAAAAAGGTTTATATTTTCGCCTGGCTTGAGGGTATATTCACCGTTCAGGGTTATTTCAAACCTATCGGCACTGAATTCGATTACTGACCCGGAGGCAAGGCTCGCTCCGCTTTTTGAAGCTATAACACATTTATCAAATTCATGCAAAAATACCACTTTCCTTCAGCAGATTGATAAAACGTCAAGTTCTTTATATATATATAATATATAATCTGTTTAAAAATTGCAATTAAAATTATCGGTGATGTTTTAAAAATACAGTACTCATTTCATAAAATGAACATTGATTTTTACTTATATATTATCAATCAAAGAAATCTTTTTAGACTTAAATCGTCCCGGAAAACAGAAAGCGGTGTAGGTTCTTGAGTTATTATTATATCTCCTCGGCGTTTATGTCCGTAATCTTAGGTTTGATTTTCGGAAGTTTTCTTAACGTCTGCATCTACCGTATCCCTAAAAAAGAATCAATTGTTTTCGGCCATTCGCATTGTATGTCCTGCGGCAGCAATTTAACGCCGCTCGACCTCGTCCCTGTTTTCAGTTTTATTTTTCTCGGCGGTAAGTGCCGGCACTGCGGCGCGAGAATAAGCCCGCGTTACCCTGTTGTGGAATCCCTTAACGCGGCTCTTTGGGTTTGTGCTTTTTTCACGTTCGGGCTTTCTTTTCGGACGATAACTGTCGCGGCTTTTATTTCCGGGCTAATCGTTCTGACATTCATTGATATTGACACAAAAACGATACCCAACGGAGTTGTGATTTACCTGCTGGCGGTCGGCGCCGTCAATTGCTTTGCCGACACCTCCGAACCATTCTATTGGAAAATCATCGGAGTTTTTGCCGGCGGACTTCCCCTTCTTATAATCGCGCTTGCCTCCCGCGGAGGTATGGGCGGCGGTGATGTGAAAATAGCCGCCGCAGCCGGGCTGTTTCTCGGCTGGAAGCTTTCACTTTTCGCATTATTAGCCGCATTTGTTACCGGCGCGGTGTTCGGTGTTATTTATATGGCTGCGGCCAAAAAAAGCGGCAAAACTCAGATACCTTTCGCGCCTTTTCTTTCGGCCGGAATGTTAATAGCGCTGTTTTTCGGAAATCCTCTTATAAATTTATATCTGACTTTTTTTAAATTACAATAAAGTCTTCGGGGTGAATTGATATGGCAATCAGAAACGTACCGCTCGGACAGATTCTCGTGGAGTCAAATGTAATCACTCAGGAGCAGCTTGACAAGGCTCTTGAAATTCAAAAACAAAGCAACGGCTCAAAGAAACTCGGCGGTGTCCTCATCGAGCAGGGGCTTATTACCGAAAACGATCTTATGAGAGCGCTTGAAGCACGCTTTAAAGTTCCCTTTGTCGACCTCACCGAGCTTACAATCGACCATTCGGCACCTGCTCTTATTTCAGAAGAACTTGCGAAGAAATATACCGTCATACCGATTGCGGTTAAAGACAAAACACTGACGGTCGCAACGAGCGACCCGATGAACTTTTATGCTCTCGATGACCTGCGCCTTGCAACCAACATGGAAATCAAGGTTGTGCTTTCATCTCCTTCTTTAATCAATAATGCTATCGGCAGGTACTACAGTCAGAAGCATGCCGAAGACGCCGCGGAAGTTTTGAGCCGGGAATTCAAGATTGAGCCTATCAGCGGCAATTTCAGTGAAATAGATGAAAAAATAGATAACGCGCCTGTCGTCAAGCTTGTCAACTCCATTATAACCCAGGCGGTAAAGATTGGGGCAAGCGATATACATATCGAGCCGATGGAAAAAGAAACCCGTATCCGCGTCAGGGTTGACGGAGTGCTCCAGAATCAGATGGTTCTCCCGATCGGCGCCCACAACGCCGTTATAA
Source organism: Ruminiclostridium sp. (assembly GCA_036261235.1). Taxonomy (GTDB): domain Bacteria; phylum Bacillota; class Clostridia; order Oscillospirales; family Ethanoligenentaceae; genus Ruminiclostridium_D. Next base: position 2,898 of record DATALE010000011.1, read on the forward strand.
CGCGATTCAAAATTATGAGCGGAATGGACATTGCGGAACGCAGGCTGCCTCAGGACGGCAGGGTTGAAACAATAGTAGACGCCCACTCCGTCGACCTCAGGCTTTCCATTCTTCCCACGGTCAACGGTGAAAAGCTGGTTATCCGTATTCTCGGCGGCATGGGAACGGTTCTCAGCAAGAACCAGCTTGGGCTTAGCGACAAAAACGCGGAGATTTTTGAGCGCATAATAAAAAATCCGAACGGGATTATCCTTGTATCCGGCCCAACCGGAAGCGGCAAAACAACAACGCTTTATTCTATACTCGGTGAATTCAACAAACCCGGAGTCAATATCATCACGGTCGAGGACCCTGTTGAATACAGGCTGCCGGGTATAAATCAGGTTCAGGTCAACACAAAAGCGGGGCTCACTTTTGCGAGCGGCCTGCGTTCGATTTTGAGACAGGACCCTGATATTATCATGATCGGTGAAATCCGTGACAGCGAGACCGCCCAAATAGCCGTACGCGCCGCAATCACCGGCCACCTTGTTCTTTCGACCATTCACACAAACGATGCGCCTTCAACCATGACAAGGCTTGTCGATATGGGAATCGAGCCCTATCTTGCATCTTCGTCCGTCGTCGGCGTTATCGCACAGCGCCTTGTCCGCAACATCTGCCCCCGCTGCAAAACCGCCTATGACCCGTCGCCGCACGAGATTGAACTCCTTGACTTGAAAGAAGGAGAAAAGCTCTGGCGCGGCGAGGGATGTAAACACTGCGGCGGCATGGGCTACAAAGGACGTACGGCGATTCATGAGATCATGCTGATTGATAAAAATCTGCGAAGCCTCATAAGCCGCCGCGCGACGGCGGACGAACTCCGCTCATATGCAGTTGAAAATGGAATGAGTACTTTGCGCAAAAGCTGCGCCGAGCTTGTAGTCAAGGGTGTAACGACATTTGAAGAAATGCTGAAGATAACTTATAACGCAGGTTAAGCGGCATAATTATCTGACTTTAGAAAACACTGTTTGGTTCGGGCGCGGCAGAAAGAGTAAAGGCAGGTTAAACCCGCCGATGCTCTGCGCGCCGGATTTAATCCGTGTTCTCAAATATGGAGGGAACGTGAAATGAACGTATTAGACGAGTATCTGCTTGAAGCCATGAAACTGAAAGCTTCGGACTTGCACTTAACGGTCGCGCTGCCGCCGATGGTACGCATAAACGGGCAGCTCCAGCCGTTGGGGGACAGGCCTCCGCTTACACCTGAGCAAACGCGGGAAATCGTTTTGTCGATGATAACCCCGGTACAGGCGAAAACCCTTGAGGAAAAAGGGCAGGTCGATTTCGCGTATGTTATCCAGAAGCAGGGGCGTTTCCGCGCCAACGTTTTCAAACAGCGAAGAAGCTATTCCGCGGCCCTGCGTATCCTTGTTCAGGAAATGCCGACGATAGACAAGCTCGGACTGCCGACAACAATAAAAGAATTTGCGCTTAAACCCCGCGGCCTTGTTCTTTTGACCGGCCCGACAGGAAGCGGCAAATCAACAACGCTTGCCGCAATGGTTGATTATATAAACGACAGCAAACACTGCCATGTACTGACGATCGAGGACCCGATAGAATACCTGCACAGGCACAAAAACTGTATCGTCAATCAGCGTGAGGTCGGCGACGATACTTCGAGTTTTTCCGACGCTTTAAGAAGCGCCCTTCGTGAAGACCCCGATGTAATCCTCGTCGGAGAGATGCGTGACCTTGAAACTATTTCCACCGCAATCATGGCGGCCGAAACGGGACATCTTGTACTTTCCACCCTGCATACTATCGGCGCTGCGCAGACGGTTGACCGAATGATTGACATGTTCCCGCCTCATCAGCAGGAACAGATCCGTGTTCAGTTAGCGTCGGTCCTTCAGGGGGTCGTATCCCAGCAGCTTTTGATGAACGCGACACATACCGGACGCGTACTGGCCCTTGAAATTCTTATTGTAAACGACGCCGTGCGCAACCTTATCCGTGAAAACAAATGCCATCAGATCATGACCGCTATGCAGACGGGCATAAAACAAGGCATGATTCCGATGGATTATGACCTCAGCCGTCTTGTGCTCAAGAGTGAAATTTCACCGATGGAAGCATATTCACACTGCATTGACGCTGAAACACTCAGGCGCTATATAAGCGCCTGAATAGCCGGAGGGACCAATGGCAATTAAATTTCCTTCAATAACATATAACAAAGACTGTGTTAACGAAAACGCGGCAGTGGACGAGGAATTCTTTAACCGTGACAGCAATAGCGTCAGTTGGGTTGACATCCAGAGCCTTTCCGATCAGGACGGCATAAGACAGCTCTGCAAAGGACTGGGTATTCACAACCTGATCGTTGAGGATGTTTTAAGTCCAAGGCAAATGGTTAAAATGGATTGCTATGACGACTGCTTGTTTCTTGTAATAAAAATGCTGAGGTTAAACGACGGAAGTCATTCTCTTGAATCCGAACACGTCTCAATTATTCTAAAAAACGGCAGTGTTGCTTCATTTCAGGAGAATGATGCTGATATCTTTTCCCGGGTTCGGACTGCCATTCGTGAAAAGCGCGGCGGCATAAGGCATTTCGGTGCCGATTACCTGTGCTACTCGCTGATTGATACAATTGTCGATGATTATTTTGACCTTATCGACAAGCTGGGTGACATTACGGATGCGCTTGAGGAAGAAATCATAACCGCTCCGGGGAAAGATACTCTGAAACATATCTATTTCGTTAAACGCCAGCTGATGCAGCTTCGAAAGTCCGTCTATCCCCTGCGCGAGCTTATTGGCGGACTTACCGATACGGCAAGCTCTGTCATAAGCAATGATGTCCGCATTTACCTTCATGATGTTTATGACCACCTGATACAGATCGTGGACTCCGTTGAAACATATCAGGACATTCTTTCGAACATGCTGGACACCTATCTTTCGAGCGTCAGCAACAAAACCAACGACACAATGAAGATCCTGACCATTTTCTCAACAATTTTTATCCCGCTTACGTTTTTAGCCGGTATCTACGGCATGAATTTTGAAAACATACCGGAACTTCACATCAAATACGGATATCTTTTATTCTGGCTCGTTTCTCTTGCCATTGCCGGATTCATGATTTTGTTTTTTCATAAGAAAAAATGGTTTTGATTAATAAAAACCGATACCCCCTGATGCAGTTCAATATCCTGCGGCAGGGGGTATTTTGCTTTTCGTTTTATCTGTAAAATTCTGTTCATGGATTATTTATATTTTTTTCTCTTCCCTGACAACAGCATCGGCGGCTTTTTCATAAGTCCCGGTATACTCGACAAGTCCGATTTCACAGCCTTCACCTATTTTTATATTGGCGCCGCGGACAACGTCCGCTTTTGTTTTACAGAGAGTTATATCATCGCCTTCAATCGTTCCCGTCTGGAGTATATATTTGTGTCCGGCAGAAAATATTGCTTTAAATACATTTCCGATAAACCCGATCGGGGTAATGAAAACCGAAATCTTTTCCCCCCCGATATCACGGACACGGCTGCCCCATGGGTGAAGCTGCAGTTCAATCGTCCCGGCGTTCAGAAGCCCCCCGATATTAAAGCCCCCGCTCGTAAAAAACTTTTCGGCATTGCAATCCCCGTTTATTTTTGTGCTTCCTGAAATATAAACTTCCTCAGCGTCGACCGAACCGCCCAGATGTGAATCACCTGAAACCTTAAGCTCACCGCATTTCAGGTTTCCGTCCAGATTTGCCCATCCGCTGATTTTAAATTCGTCTTTGCAGTCAACGTCGCCGTCAATTTTCCCCGAACCTGAAATACTTGCCCTTGACGCGCTGAGCCTTCCCTGCAAATGGCCGGAACCGCTGATACTTAATTTTTCACATTCAACGTCACTTGTTATTTCACCGCTGCCGCTTATCGAGACTTTTTTGAATTTTCCGCCCGACGCGCGGCCGGAGCCGGATATTATGAGGTCATCGAAGTTTTGCTCTGTCATAAATTACCCTCCATTATAGTAATTTCAGCTTTAGTTTTTCGCTTACTGCCGGAACACTTATGCGGGCGATAATATGAAGCCCGTCCCCT
>DATALE010000043.1:0-3963 GCA_036261235.1 Ruminiclostridium sp.
GCTGTCATTGTAATCAGCGGAACTTTTGATAATTCTACATTAGGCCTTAAAATAATTGATACCCAGATTCCGAGCCTGTTTTGCGAAAACCATTTGCGTCCCTTTCTGCCTTTTCCGGACACCTGCTCTTCAGCAATAACTATAGTCCCTTCCGGTTCCCCGTTTTCAGCAAGTTCCCTTGCTTTATTGTTCGTAGAGTCAAGTATGTCAAAATGAGCAATTTTTCTCCCCATTATTTTTGTCTTGAGGATCTCTCCTACTTCTTCAAAAGTCAGTATATCAGGGCATTGGGACAGCTTGTAGCCTTTTTTTTGTCACGGATTCTATGATATACCCTTCGGATTCAAGCTGCTTAATATATTTCCAGACAGCAGCGCGCGTTATACCCAATTGAGCGCTGATATCCTGCCCGGAAATATAAACGCCTTGATTCTGTTTTAATAATTTTAGGATTTTTTCTTTCAAAAAAACTGCCCCTCTGATTTAAGCTGATAAAATTATATCACAAATTGGCATATCAGTCTTGACAAAATTTATTCTTCGGAACTATAATTAATATTTGTAAACCATCATAGACAATATTAGTTTACAATAGGAGAAATGAAAATGAGAACAAAAAATATGATACTTGTCGCGTTATTTGCGGCTATGAGCGCGGCAGGAGCTTTTATTAAGATACCTGTTGGCCCTGTGCCGATTTCCCTTCAAACACTGTTTACCATACTGGCCGGCATAATCATCGGCCCTTACCTTGGTGCCCTTTCCCAAATTATATACATATTTATAGGGCTCATAGGAATTCCTGTATTTACTTCAGGTGGAGGGCCGTCGTACATTTTCAGCCCCACTTTTGGCTTCCTGCTGGGATTTATTCTTTCATCTTTTGTATCGGGAACAATATCATCTAAAATTGCAAAAAACTCATTTTTAAAGTATATTATCGCGTGTATAGCCGCTTCCGCATCGGTTTATTTGATCGGCGTGCCTTATATGTACCTTATAATGAAATATTCAATGAATACAAATATTTCTTTCTTTACCGCATTAAAAACAGGCTGCATTTTATTTATACCCGGGGATATTGCAAAATCACTGTTAGCTTCAATCATAGCTTTTAAAACGGTTCCTGTTCTCAAAAAAATGCAGCATTAGACACGCTCCAGATAATTACGCATTTTTTTAAAACAAACTGAAAAAGAGCTGTTGCAGGATTATCAACAGCTCTTTCTATGTAATTAAATTGTTGTAGTACTTGAAGTTTCAATTTTTATTCCGCAGTCTTTCAGTTTTGAGAGTTTAGCCTTGTTTCCACTGCCATCATCAATCGTTAGTTTTTCAATATTATGTTCAGTAAAGAAGTTGACAACATCACCCTGTACGAAGGCATCCCATGTAATCTGTTTTTCCTGTTCCATTTTAATTGCTCCTTTGATGTAAAAATACTTGATTTTGCTAACGCTAAGTTTAACATAAATTATACTTGTTGTCACGAAATTCATTTTCCATCATAATGTATTTTTTATTATATACTTGTTATTTTTTCTTTTAAGTGTTAATATTATTGCGTTAAAAGACAATTTAAAACTGCAAAGGAGTGTAATTTATGATGCCAGGTCAATGGGACTACCAGAACATGCCCGAATGTAAACTGCCGGAGGACGCAGCAGCAGCATTTTCAAAAACAGTGGGAAGTTATGTAGGAGTCTCCTATACTCCGGTCCTTTATGTTGCTAAGCAGGCTGTATCCGGAACAAATTACTGCTTTGTCTGCAAAACGGTAACAGTTTCAAACCCTCCTGCCGAAGGATGCAAAGCAGTTTTTGTTTACATGGATTTGAAAGGAAACAGCAGCGTTACACATATCTATGATATAATTGATTAAATATTGCAAAACTCGAAAAAGGCCCGAAAAATCGGGCCTTTTTTTATTTTACAAATGAATTTATCAGTTCATTTACAAGACCGTCAAGATGTATTTTTGCGGCGTCAACGTCAATGCACGGCGCATAACAATCCCTTATTATATCGTCGTCGGCTTTAGCTTCGCCGAGGAGCATAATTGCCTGATTAAACAGTTCCCGTGCTGCCCGGCGGTTAAACCCGATCCGTGCCTTTTTAAGCCTTAAAGAATCACAATCCATAAAACGTCTGATGTTAACGTGCCTGCATGAACGTCCTTCGGCTTTATGATTGCTGTTTGAGGTAATAAAAGCCATTGAAAGTTCGGGGATAAGGAGGTGTTCAATTGCTCCGGTCACCGGGCATTCACATGATATAATATCGTAGCCCGCCGCTTTTGCCTTCTCACGTATAAGTGACAACATAAGCCTTCCGACACCATAATCATCAACAACTGCGTAAACTCGGTCATAAGAAGCTGTGTTTTCATCGCAGAAAGAGATTTCTCCTTTTGCAGTTATACCTGTCATGTAACGGGAGATTTCCGAACCCCTCCTGCCTTTTGACGGGAATATTCTTCTTGCAAGTCCGGCGGCGTACTTTTCAACTGCCTCGGTATCCAGATATTCCTTGGCTATGCGAAACGAATCGCTTTGAAGACTTGCCGCGGCGGAAATAAAACGGTATGCACGATCATATTGCGCCGCTGCCCGAGCCGCGAATTGAAGAATCTTCCCACGCTGTGAACTCAGCTTTTCACCATCGACGTTAAAGAGTGTAACCTCGATTTCCACAACCCCCCGGAAATTCCGGTTTAATACAATGCGGCGGCAAGCCGTCGGCTATACAGACTTTAAGCTGCGGAAGCACAAGTGCGCTTACACCATTAGGGTTTGAAACACAGTGTATGTATTCGACTGCTATATTTGCACCTTCAAATCTTTCCCCTGCCCCAGGTAACAGCATTGAAGCGGCACCTGGCGCGCTTTTGAGTATATACGCTTTCCACCCGGATGACGCGTCGTAAAGCTGGCTGAAACGGGAGACAAAACCCGAAGGTGTATGAGCACTCATAAAATAATGAGGTGCCCCCGTTTTTCTTTTAGTATCAAGAGAAACAATAGGTTCGGTTGTCAGGGCGGCTTCGCTTGATTGCATTGAAATCCCCCCGTTATTATTGCATTTTAAAAATGCTGTACTTCATGATATTCAAAAATTGAGGGGATTGACACATTATTTATAAAATATACAGGCTTTATGCTTTAAATTTTTGTAGAAATACAAATTTCCCGGATTTTATCGCTCAGCTTTAGATAGTCCTCAAACGCTTCCGGCTTTTGCGCAGGGTTTCGCAGGAGTGCCGCCGGATGCAGTGTTGCCATCATAAGCGTTCCTCCTTTTTCAAACCAAATGCCGTGCTCCCGCGTTATTTTAAGGTCAGGTTTTATAAGTCTCATGCCGGAAATTCTGCCCAGACAAACGATTATCTTCGGTTTCATGAGATATACCTGGTTCCTTAACCACTCAATACACATATCCTGCTCTTCCGGTTTTGGGTCACGGTTTTTTGGAGGACGGCATTTTACCATGTTTGCTATGTATATCATTGAACGGTCAAGGCCAACAGCAAGCAGCATTTTATCAAGGAGCTGCCCCGCACGACCGACAAACGGCAAGCCTTTTAAATCTTCCTGTTCCCCCGGTCCCTCACCTATAAATAAAACTTCCGCGTCTATTTTTCCGCCGCCGAAAACAAGGTTATTTCTCGTATTGCAAAGCTCACATTTATTGCAGTTGCGGCAGGCTGTTTCGAGTTCATTCCAATTCTCGTACACTTTATTCCTCCATAATGTTAAATCTATTTTTAATTTTCTTTTCCGACATCATAAAAATTATAACACAAGGATGATATTTTTTCACGAAAGCCAACACAAAGAGTTTACTGAAAAATAATGGGGGTACAACTAAGTATTTCTGATAATGGTCGAAAATAGCCACCATCTATTAAGAGCTTTGCAATACGAGAAATAACCTTGTTTTCGGCGGCGGAAAAATAGACGCGGA
>DATALE010000076.1:0-2361 GCA_036261235.1 Ruminiclostridium sp.
CCTGTACCCTGTAAATTCCTTCATATAAACCGCCTCCTATTCAATTTTACAGTATCATTTTTACATCAGTAAATATACTGCTTTGATTGCATTATTATCAAAATAATGACATGATATTGTCATGGAGATTTCAGGGAGGTGTACTGTTTTGAATACAGATAAGGAACTAAGCTACAGGGAATTCATACTGCGTGAAAACCTTGCCTTTCACGCACCGTTCAGCCCGGAATTCGCCTTCTATGTCGCTGTAAAAAACGGTGAGGTCAGCAAGGTTTCGCAGCTGTGCAAAGATGAATTTTCATATAAGAATGGATTGGGAAAGTTATCTGACGATCTGCTGCAGAATATGAAATATCATTTTGTCGTTACGGCAGCTCTTATTGCAAGATACTGCATTGAAGGCGGGATGGAGCATGAGGCGGCATACAGCCTGAGTGACGTATATATCCAGAAGGCCGATAAGTGCGCTTCCATTTCACAGATATCCCAGCTTCATATGGCAATGTCGATGGATTATGCTCAAAGGATGAAGAAGCTTCATAAAGACCGTGTTTTTTCAAAGCAGATAGTAAAATGTATTGAATATATATACGATAATCTTCACAAGAGAATCCTGATATCAGAGCTTGCACAATATACCGGACTTAACCCAAGCTATCTGTCAAGATTGTTCAAAAATGAGACAGGCATTACCGTCACCGAGTATATTCAAATCAAGAAAATTGAAACTGCAAAAAACATGCTGAAATATTCCAACTATCTTCCTTCTCAAATTGCAACAATACTTGCCTTTCCGAATCAGAGCTATTTTATTGATGTTTTTAAGAAAAGAGTCGGCATGACGCCGAAGAAATATCAGAATATATGTTTCAGAGAAATTGGGATAAATTCTGAAACACCATTGCTGTAAAGCTATACTCACGGTGTTGAGGAAGAACGCTATGATGCCGAAATATTATTAGTAGGTATGCTGATTGGTGTTAGGGTGTTGTGAGGTAAATCGGCTTGAAAAAATTGAAAATGTTGAAGAGAGAACGCGTCAACAGGGCGTTGGAGAGTATATTTGATTTCCCGCTTACGGTCATAGAGGCTCCGATGGGTTATGGCAAGACTACGGCTGTCAGGGAATTCCTGACGGTTAAGGGCTGTACTGTTATGTGGATTTCTTTTTTTTCCACTGAAGACACGGTTTCTTTTTTTTGGAACGAGCTTTCGAAGGAAATCGGAAGACTGTACGGTATGACAGGCATAAGTATGAAAAGCCTGGGGTTTCCGGCCGACGCGCCTCAGATGGCAAATATACTGTCGATACTGAACAATATTGACTATGAGGAAAATACAGTCCTTGTGATAGATGACTTCCACTTTGTCAAGGATACGCAAATCGGCAGTTTTCTTGAACAAATTGTCAAAGAGGAATTAGGCAGCCTACGTATTGTTGTTATCACCCGGGACACGACCAATCTCAATTTTGTCGAAATTATTGCCAAGGGACTTTGCAATATCATATCGCAGAAACTGCTGAAATTTTCAGATGAGGAAATCCGGGACTACTGTTCAGCCGCCGGTTTTATTCCGTCCGAGGATGACCTGAAAAAAATCGGCAAATACACCGGGGGATGGATCTCACTTATTTATCTTACATTGCTTGGCCTGGAACAGGGAATTCCAGTGGGTATGAACAGAGCCATCGGCGAGCTTGTGGAAAATGTACTCTACAATTCCTATGATGAGAGCATACAACGGTTTTTATTACGGCTTTCGGTGATGGACAGCTTCACGGCGGAACAGGCTTTATACGTGACGCAGGAAAGCAGGACGGATGAACTCCTGAAAAGACTGCACAGGGAGAATGCTTTCATCACCCTTGATGAAGCGGCAGGCGTCTATAAAATCCACAATGTACTTCTTGATTTCTTAAGAATGAAACGTAATGCAGAATTAAAAGAGCTTTATACGAGGGCAGGCGAGTGGCACCTGAAGCGAAAGGAGCGTATGACTGCTTACGGATATTTCTGCCGCGCGGGTGAAACCGAGCTCATCCTCTCGCTTCTCAACAATGAGGAAAACGTTACTATGGAGCTTGCGGAATTTGACGGCTGGCTTCAGATGTTTGAAACGGCGCCCCGTGAGCTGCTTTTCAAATATCCTTTCGCCTATTTACAGTACATATTAAGCCTTTTGTTTAACGGAGATGAAGAGACGGCGCCGGTAGGTGCAAAAAGATTGGATGAACTGCAGAAATTCATTGAGCGGCAGGAAAACATGCATCCCAATTTAAAAAAACGCATTTTGGCAGAAAATACCGTAGCGAGGATTTTTACCGTTTTCAACGATGCGGGGAGAATGATCGACTGCACT
>DATALE010000082.1:0-5114 GCA_036261235.1 Ruminiclostridium sp.
ACCTCTGGCATGATATGCGGGATTCAGGTGTTCTGGAGAAAACTGCACTAGTATTCGGGCAGATGAACGAGCCGCCAGGATCAAGAATGCGTGTCGGTCTCACAGGGCTTACTATCTCGGAGTACTTCCGGGATAAGCTCGGGCAGGATGTTCTGCTTTTCATCGATAATATATTCAGGTTCGTTCAGGCCGGCTCAGAGGTTTCAGCTCTGCTCGGAAGAATTCCGTCCGCGGTTGGATATCAGCCGACGCTGGCAACAGATATGGGAGCGCTGCAGGAGCGCATTACCTCGACAAAAAAAGGATCGATCACATCCGTTCAGGCTGTTTATGTCCCAGCCGACGACCTGACAGACCCGGCGCCTGCCACGACATTCGCCCATCTGGATGCTACAACGGTTCTTTCTCGTGCCATTGTTGAGGAAGGCATTTACCCGGCGGTTGACCCACTTGACTCTTCTTCACGCATTCTTGACCCGAGGATAGTCGGGGAGGAGCATTACAGAGTTGCCTGCCGCGTTCAGGAGATGCTTCAGCGCTATAAGGAACTCATGGATATTATAGCGATTCTCGGAATGGACGAACTGTCTGAAGATGACAAGCTGACTGTCAACCGCGCGAGAAAGATAAAAAGGTATCTCTCGCAGCCATTCTTCGTCGCTAAAGTTTTTTCAGGGTTTGACGGCAGATATGTGCCGGTCAAAGATACTATCCGTGGCTTTAAAGAAATCATAGATGGCAAAATGGATGATATTCCTGAATCCTGCTTCTTTATGAAAGGCGCAATCGAAGAGGTTTACGAAGCCGCTAAAAACATGTAGGAGGCATCGGGGAAATGAACACATTTCATCTCGAAATTACGGCGCCCGACAAAGCCTTTTATTCAGATGAAGTACAGGAACTGGTTATAAAAACCCCATGTGGAGAAATAGGAATTCTAAAGGATCATATACCAATGGCCGCAGCCGTATCCGTCTGTCATTTAAAGATAAAGAAAGATGATAAATGGATAAACGCTTTTGCTTCCGATGGCTTTATGGAGGTAACCGCGGAAAAAACAGCAGTCCTTGTCGACAGTGCGGAATGGCCGGAGGAAATAGACATCGACAGGGCAAAGGCGGCTGAGGAAAGGGCCCGGAAAAGTCTCGATGCCCAATCAGAGCAAAAGGCGGCAGTAAAATTACAGGCTGCACTTGAGCGGGCACTTTGGAGACAGAAGGTTTCAAAAATAAGAAACAGTTAAGTAAGAGGGCGTATCGGCTCAATGATTTGAGTCAGACACGCCCTTCTTTGTCTATTAAATCAATAAAAGGGAAGAGTACAGCATGAGAAAAGGTAATCTAAAATATCTGCAATTGCTGTCAAAGCAGTACCCTACGATAGACGATGTTTCAACAGAAATTATAAATCTGCAGGCAATATTGAATCTTCCGAAAGGAACAGAACATTTTCTTACAGACATTCATGGCGAATATGAGCAGCTTCAGCATGTCCTTAAAAACGCTTCCGGTGTTATAAAAAGCGAAATTGAGCGGATTTTCGGCAACACGCTTACTCAGTCGGAAAAGAAGGAACTCGCGACTATAATTTATTATCCGGAGCAGAAACTCTCAAAAACCTGTAATCATAAAAAAGGCCTCAATGACTGGTACAAAATAACGATGTACCGGCTGATTGAGGTTTGCCGCAGTTTCTCCTCAAATTATACCCGTTCAAAAGTACGCAAGGCCATGCCGAAAAGTTTCAACTATATATTGGAGGAGCTTTTATATACACAGAACAGTCTTTGCGGCAATCAGAAATATTACAATGAAATCGTCAATTCGATTATCGATGTAAAACGTTCACGAGAATTTATTGCGGCTATCTCAAAGCTAATACAGCACCTTGCAATTGACCGGCTGCATATTATAGGTGATATTTATGACCGGGGACCCGGGGCGGAGATAATAATGGACACCCTTATAAATTATCACCTTGTGGATATACAATGGGGAAACCATGATATTTTGTGGATAGGCGCAGCAACAGGACTTGAAGTATGTATTGCAAATGTCATCCGTATTTCAGCGCGGTACGCTAATCTGAACACAATTGAAAACGGCTATGGCATCAATTTATTGCCTCTTGCCACATTTTCTCTCGAATATTATAAAGATGACCCGTGCGAATGGTTTTTTCCGAAAGCCGACAGCCGCGAAAGATATGACACGAAAGAGCTAAGACTTATTTCCCAAATGCATAAGGCAATCACTATAATTCAGTTCAAACTAGAGCGCGACATAATACTTCGGCATCCGGAATACAACATGGACGACAGAATGCTGCTTGACAAAATCGATTATACAAACGGGACGATAACACTTGATAAAAAAACGTATAAACTACTTGACAGCAGCTTTCCCACTGTTGACCCCGAAAACCCGTTTAAGCTAACGCCTGAGGAAAAAGAGTTAATTCACAAGCTCAAACTGTCTTTTTTAAGCAGTGAAAAGCTTCAAAAACATATACGATTTCTGTTTTCAAGCGGCAGTCTTTATCTCACAAACAATTCCAATCTCCTTTTTCATGGGTGCATACCGCTTGAAAGTGACGGAAGCTTTCGCAAGGTTAATATGGGAAAAAGGAAACTGGACGGCAAAAATCTGCTGGATTATCTTGAGGTCAAAACACGAGAGGCATTTTTTTACGTGGATACCGAAAATGCAGAGCACCGTTCCGATATAATCTGGTTTTTATGGACCGGTCCGCATTCTCCGCTTTTCGGCAAAGATAAAATGGCTACCTTTGAACGATATTTTATTGACGATAAACGAACACATACCGAAAATCCCGACCCGTATTATCAACTCCGTGACGACATTTGTATATGCGATAAAATTATGGAGGAGTTTGGTCTTGACCCAAATACTTCGCATATAATCAACGGTCATGTACCGGTCGAAAAGAAAAACGGTGAAAGCCCAATCAAGGCGGGCGGCAAGCTGATTTCCATTGACGGCGGTTTCTCACGGGCATATCAGTCAAAGACAGGCATTGCCGGATTTACACTCATTTCCGACTGCCTGGGACTGTCACTGGTGACGCATGAGCCTTTCAGATCCGCCGAAGAAGCCGTTAAAAAGGGAACAGACATACTTTCCTCAAAAGAGGTGCTTGAACGAACGGAAAACCGGAAGCTTGTCGGTGATTCCGATATCGGAAAAGATATCCGTAAACAGATACTTAATTTGAGAATGCTCCTTGACGCTTACCGCAGGGGTATAATTAAGGAGCAAATGTAAAATCCGCCGGGGCGCTGTAATGTTAATACACAGCCCCGGCGGAAAAAACATATATAATCAGATCTTCTATTGAGAGTTCATCCAATCTTTGTGGAAGGGCAGTGCGGTCTTCAAATATCGGGTCAAGGTCGTGCTAATCGTGAACGCTTCCTTCGGCGAAGGGCTTGCCATAAGGACGGAGAAAGCGTGTTTGGAGATAAGGTGGTGCTGAAAAAATGTAAAGAAGAGACAGGGACTGTATCTGAGCATTTTTTGAAAGAACAAACATACTTTTTTCTAAAGCACTACCACATAATTATAAATTCGTTGATGAAGTTTGATATGCTTGTTTTCAGTAGCTTTTTTCGATTTTATAATCAGTATTAAATCATTCTAAAACTTTCAATGTCAAAACAATTTAATATCATGTCATCTAAAGTATAATTGGGGTCGGAAAAACATTGATTATATTGTAGCCTTATATTTATCAACCTAATAATTGCAGGGGGATGGGTTGCTGCCTCTGATGGGAAAGAGGTATTACATTCAATCAAATGCAACATTACCAGAACCTCAATATACCAAAGCGGATATGGGGAAAAAGGATTAGGGATATCTTTTGTTTTGGATAACTTGATGATCCATTCCACTGCTTTGCTATCAGCATCGAGCTCTTGCTGCTGAGACATATTTGCAGTTTTGATCCTGAATTCATCCCCATCAATTTGAAATTTGCTGGCTGTCATATTTTTATGGTGATTTAAGTATATATGAGCATATTCATGAGCTATGATAAATATTTCGTGTAACATAGTCTTATATAGGCATATAACAGCCTTTTCTTCAGGTAATTGATTAAAATCGAATATCGGAAGTGTTCTTCCGGAATTGGGCGTGAGATAACAATCTATTAGAGGCGCATAAAATCTCGCAAAATCTTTTGGAGAAATACTGCTTTCACTTGGATTTTCAAAATTTATGTTAAAATAGTCTTTACTATGAATTTGTAATTCGTTCCATGTATAAATAGCAGATAATAACCTACTATTTATTGTAATCAAAAAATTACCGTTGTCGTCCTTGATTGAATGTGCATTAAGAAATCCACTTGGAACAACCGCTGTTTTTACAAGCTTAAGTTTTTCATATTCGTCAGGGGTCATAATATTCAATATGATTTTTTGAAAGTTTTGTAATATATTCGTCTGTTGCGCTATCTTCATCAAAACTATCCAAAGAAATTCTATCTTTATACTTATTCACAAAATTTTTATAAATCATTTGGTCTTTACTAACTTTATACTGTTTTTTCAATTTCTCCAGTATTTCGTCAACAGTCATAAGTATGTCCCTTTCAAAATAATGCGAAGACTTATTAATTTATCATTGAATCATAAAATGACTTTATAAAATCAAGTCGCCCATATCAGCATTTTAATATAAAGCAAATTAGATGTCAATTTATGATAACAGCCTCGCAGCCCGTATATAAGTCGCAACTTTGTAAAATGTGGCTTTAAATTAGATCCAAATTATCTGTTTTCAAAATTTTTCAAAATGTTTAAAAAATATCAATAATGAGAGAAAATTCAAGCTAGATGGATACTAATAGAAAAATATAATCAAATTTAGCATTTAACTTTATGGCCGCTTTTGTCCTATACTTTAATATGTTGACAATTATAATATGCTGCCGCAAAAGGGGTGTTTAAAATGGGTGAAACAGCATTTTTCGGTGATTTTGTGCAAAATCTTATAGGACAGTATGAAGAATGCGAAGGGTATAGGTTTCTTTGTAAAACACAGGACTTTGACCCGCATGTCGATCTTGAAACGGAATCTGATTTGGGC
>DATALE010000094.1:0-1899 GCA_036261235.1 Ruminiclostridium sp.
CTAAAATAATTACTGGATGTGTTATAATCTTTTTTATTAAAGTATACTTGGCCAATAGCCATTAAATTAATGTGCGATTTTTCATATAACTCAGCTGCTTTTAGATATTTCAATCCAATTTTGTTGGCATTACGTATAACCCCATTTGACAATTCCATACCTTCGTTTATGTAATAAACTCCAAGGTTATTAAGCGTAATAAAGCAAGGATTATTTTTTGCGTTCTGTCTAAAATTATTTTGTGCTGCGGAAAAATCTCCTCTACCTAACAATTCTAATGCAATTTCATTTATTGTTTCAATATTCTTTGAATTCATATTTTCCTCCTTATGCGAATGCAAGCAATACAAGGCTTCCACCACCAGTCTCTGGGGCTAAAGCTATTGCACCCACAATTATTAATCCAACAAATACACTTCCCCCGACAATATGCCAATTAATATTCAAGCTCGAATTTGTCGTGGGGATTTTAGGTAGTTTGGGTGCCTTTCCCTTTCCTATCCGTTCACGGCCACCAGGATATTTATTAGTATATCCTTTACCATCAGGTCTATTTACATCCCAATGTCCTCCACCATGCGCTAAAGATGATCCGTCAGGAGCTGGTACCCATACATTTCCGTTTGCATCAACCCAGCCAGTAGCACCTGACTTAGTTTTACCACGTCTTGGACCACCTTTTGGCGCCAAGTAACCATCTTTTTTAGTTGGAGGAACATTTTTCTTAACCGCATTCCCAGTTGGATCATTATTATTGATTGGATTATTGTCACAATATGAAAACAAATTTATACCAAGTGTTTCTTCATTAACCTGTGAATCCGCATTAATAAATCTTCCCACACCCGGGTCATAGTACCGACTTTGGAGATAATATAATCCCGTTTCGGTGTCGTAATAATAACCCCTGTAGCGGAACGGATTTATCTTGCCGACAGTTCCTGCAAGAGAACCTCCGATGTTAAGTAACTTGCCCCATGAATCGTAGGTATATGTTACCACCTCGTTCATATTGCTGTCAACAAGGCCGATGATGTCGTTCTGGGCGTTGCGTTCGTAATAATATAAGTTCCCGTTGAGGTTCATATAAGCAAGGTCGCCGTCTGAATCATAGGTATAATGAATCGTGTTTGTGCCGTCGGTCTGCCATGATATATCTCCGCCCTCAAGGTAATAGTTGGTCGCGGTTCCGTTCACCGTTTTCTGCGTGCGGATTCCATCGGAGTTGTACTTGTAGCTTATGCTGGTTTGTCCGTTCGCGGCGGTCGCGAGCTTTCTGCCCTGCTGCCATGTGAAGTTCCAGCCGCCGACATAACTCAGCGGATTGCCGATTGCGTCATAGGTTATCGTGCTTCCGTCATAGCTTGTCAGTTTATCCTTCCAGTTGCTGTCGCCGTAGCCATAGCTGTGCACTGCGGTCGGCGCGCCGAGCGTTCCGGTGGTATAGGCGTACTCTGTTTTTGAAATCAGGTTGCCGCCCACGTCGTAAGAATAAGTTACCGACTTATTAATATATGCGTTGTCTTCACGGATAAGCTCATTCAGTTCATTGTACTGATATGCGGCTTTCTGCGTGCCGTTTTCACTGATTGCCGTTATATTGCCGTTCTTGTCATAGGCATAGCTGTAGTTGTGCATTGAAGAATCCGTGCCGCCGAAGTTTTTGCTTATCGAATACCCGGAAACGAGCGTGCTTGTGTTCCCGTTAGCGCCGCCAAGATACGTATACCCTGTGCTCAGCGTGTTGCCGCCATAGGAGAACTGCTGGTTTTTGAGCCTGTTCAGCCCGTCGTAGTTAAAATAGAGGTTGTCGCCAAGCCCCATGCTTAATTGCGTTAACAGATTATCGGCGTTGTATGTATACGAGGTCTTGAACGTGCTGCCGTTAAGCGTCTGCAC
>DATALE010000097.1:0-1716 GCA_036261235.1 Ruminiclostridium sp.
AAAAATGAGATACAGACAGAATGGAATCCGTCAAAAACTGTATGCAATTGGGATACATCTCAATGGTCTGATATACATATGGAGCGGTATGGCAATGTTACAATAACCGAAACGCAAAAACCTGAAATTCATTTTGAATACACAGGCAATCCTGACGGGTATCATATACTTGACAAAATAGTTTAACTAATTCTATTAGGCATATATTTATCAGCGGCATTTTAATGTGCCGCTGATTTTATATAAATAGATCTGAATAGGAATAAAGGCAGGCGGTTTTTAATGATAATTACTACTAAAGATTTAGGAAATGTTGAAATTGCTGAACAAGATATCGTAAAATTTCCGCATGGTCTATACGGATTTAAGAATAAAAAGAATTTTGTTGTACTTTCCGATAATAATGACGAAAACCCATTTATGTGGCTCCAGAGTACGGACAGCCGCGAGCCAAGGTTCGTTGTTATCGACCCGGTAAAGATTTTTAATAATTATTATGTTCCTATTGAATCCGCAAAGTCGCTTATTCCTATTGAAAATGAAACCGACATGCGGTTTCTCGCTATTACAACGGTGACCAAAGGGGCGCATGAGATATATGTCAATCTTAAATGCCCGATTGTAATCAATGCGCGCAGGAATATCGCGGCACAGATAATACTTGACAGTGAGGATTACCCAATCAGATATTATTTAGTGAAAAAGGAGGGGTAATCATGCTTGTTTTAGCAAGACGAAGCGGCGATTCGATAATAATCGGCGATGATATCGAAATAACTGTTATTGAAGTGCAGGGTGACAAGGTAAAATTAGGGATTAAAGCTCCCAAGAAGGTCCCTGTTATGCGCCGCGAGCTGCTTGACGAGGCGAAATCTGCAAATAAAGAAGCGGCATCCCCGAATGTTGACCTGAAACTTTTAAAGAATTTCTTAAATCAAAAGTAATTTTAAAACAATAAGTTTTTTAAAAAAATAATAGAATTTTATATAAAAACGCTAAAGTTTGTTACTTGAAAGCCGATAATCATATTGAAAATACAAAAGCCTGTAAACAGGCAGGCGGAGAAAGGATTCTTCGCCAATAGTCAAGGAGGAAAAAATTATGCGTATTAATCACAACATCAGTGCCCTCAATACTTTAAACAAGCTGTCTGCTAATACACAGGCAACTCAGAGCTCACTCGAAAAACTGTCAAGTGGTCTTCGTATCAACAAGGCTGCTGATGACGCTGCAGGTCTTGCGATTTCTGAAAAAATGAAATCTCAGATTACAGGCCTTGACACTGCTTCTGACAATGCTCAGAACGGCATTTCGCTCATTCAGACCGCTGAAGGTTCACTCAGTGAATCACAGTCAATTCTCCAGCGTATGCGTGAGCTTGCTGTACAGGCAAAGAACGGAACCAACAGCGACACAGATGTCTCAAAACTTCAGGACGAAGCCGATGCTCTTGCAAAAGACCTTGACCGTATCTCCAACAACACAAACTTCAACACCAAAGCAGTTCTCAGCGGAACCGGCACAAACGGTGTAAGCCTGTTCTCAACTTCAGGTATCACACTCCAGATCGGTGCTGACGATGGCCAGACAATCGATGTTACACTCAGCGGAGCTGCTACCGGCGTAACAAATGTTACTGCTTGCGGCCTTGGTGTTTCTTCCGGCACAGGCACAGGTGAAAGCTCAATCGCACTTTCTCTTACCGGAACAAATGCT
>DATALE010000122.1:0-5267 GCA_036261235.1 Ruminiclostridium sp.
GTGCACGATGATAAAAAATATATTATAGCTTCCCCACGACTTGCCCTCCGCAGGCACCGGCTGTGCCGGGGCATGGACGCGAATTAGAAATATTTAAATTTATAACTTTGTGTCCGCGAAAAGAACAATGATATAATAAAACAGGCGTACCGCAGAATTAACTTTTTGCGGTATGCCTGTTATTGTGCTGAAAATTATACAAGAAGCATGTTTCATGTTGTGCTATATTTCGCGTGCACGATGATAAAAAGCATATTAAATTTTCCTCGCGACTTGCCCTCCGCAGGAGTGCTCGCCGCAGGAGTGCTCGCCGCAGGCGCAGGAGAAGAAGGTAAAGCCGGAGCCGCCCTTCCAGTCGAAAGAATGGGTTATACCGGTATGATCCTTGCCGTCGATAACATTTTTGAGACGCGGAAGACATAGGGATAAAATCTGATTGCCGAGTTCGATTGCGATAAAACGGCGGTTCATTTTGAGTGCCGCCGCGGCGGTTGTACCTGAGCCGACGAATGGGTCGAGAACGATGTCGCTTTCGGAAGTAACGGCGGAAAGAATGCGGCTGATAAGACGTTCCGGCTTCTTTGAGGTTTTCATTTTAACTCCGCCCTCAATGTCGACACGGGACATATCGCGGTAAAACCCATCCCACCAGTCTCCGACGAGATTTGTCAGCGCTTCGCTGATATCTTCCCCGCCGATAGAGGAAGACGGCTTAACTTTGGACGCAATAGAATAAAGCTGATAGAAATTGCCGGAATGATTTTTGCCGATTAAATATGTTTCACCTGAACATTGAACGGAAATACATTCATTTTCTAAAATACCGGCAGGAATTTGTTTTTCGGGAATTGTCGGAACATTTGAATCCTTTCGGACTACCCTGTCTTTGTTTTTCAGAATAAACTCCCGGATATCATTACATTCGGAATATAACGTTTTTATCGAAACATTGGTTTTCTTAAGTCCAAGAGCTTTGAAATCAGATTCGAATGAATCGTATAGGATGTCAATAAGATTGGTATATTCCCCGATATCTCCTCTTTCAGACGGGAAACGCGTTATGTATTGGTAATAGTTCACGGGATATTCACTGCATGGTTCGTAAATCGGATTAAGCTTCGGCTGCACCGACCTGTAATACATAAGTATGTATTCGGTGTTTTTAATCATGCGCCTGTCCATCGCGCGCCGCTTCATCCCGGCCGAATGGGACATGCGAACCGCAATCTGACCGATACACTTTTCCCTTCCGAAAACCTCGTCCATCAAAACCTTGAGATATGCCATCTCATCAAAACCAATTTGGACCACAATTACCCCGTCCGGCTTCAATAGCTCTTTTACCGCAATGAGCCGGTTTTTCATAAAGCTGAGCCACTGACAGTGTGAAATACTGTCATCATAATGATCGAATGTTGAGCCGGTGTTGTATGGAGGGTCAAGATACGCGCATTTAATTTTTCCCGAATATTCTTTTGCAAGCGCATGCAGCGCGCCAAGATTGTCTCCCTGTATCAGAAGGTTGCCCGAATTCGGGTCACCGTAACTTTTATCCGCGTCCTCCTGAAGAATAAAATCGTTGTCTTCAGACTCTTTATCTTTACCGTCCCATATAAGCGCCGGTTCGGTGCGGTTTTCCATTAAAAAAGCCTCCTAAAGTGAGTTGCAAACAAGTTTTTCACATTTTTCAACAACTTATCAACAATTTAACCGTGTCATGTTGAAAGATAAAGCAGCTAATCTCTATAAATATATTGTAACAGCAGTCAGCACAAGGTTCAACTGATATAAAAATCAGGGGCTACACCGCATAATTCTAAATGTTCTTACACGCCGATAGATTTGTCGTCAGACACAGCAAAAACCGCAGCTAATACTTGATGTATTCGTGAGGATTTTTGTGAAGTATGACGGAAAATGCAAGTGTAAGGGCGTTTAAGGCGGCAGCCGTGAATTTTGCGGTGTTGCCTAAAGGTAAATAGCGATGCAGTTAATTGAATTGAGTTTAAAATAGGCGTATAATGGTAAAGATAATAAATTAGATAGAAAAACCTCATAGGGGTGATAACTTGCTTAATTATTTTACTTTTTCTAATTTTAAATCATTCAAAAATGAAGCAACTCTTGATATGAGATCAGCAGATATCAAAGAGCAAAACGACACCACTATAAATGGAACTAACTTACCTGTTGCGGTGATTTATGGCCCAAACGGAGGCGGAAAATCAAGTGTACTTGAGGCTTTCTCATATCTGTCTAAAAAAATTGTAAGCCCGATAATTTTAAGCGGCACTAAATTAGAAAGTGAAAAAGAAGAAAGCGATCAAATTCAGGGCAGAAACCTCTTTGAATACACCCCTCATAAGATAAAAGACTATTCGTTTAAATTTGATGATGACGCAAATAAATCCCCTGCGGAGTTTATTGTATCATTTTCAACAAAAAAGAGTGAATATACTTATAGCTTGTCCTTATTCAATCAAAAAGTTAATGAAGAATATCTGATTGATAATTCTTTTGACGGTGAACCACGGATTATATTTGAAAGAGACAGCAAAGGAATTACACTTGGAGATTGCTTTAAATCAGTAATGACTAAAAAGGTTAATGAATCCCTCCCACTATTGTCTTATATCGGTATGACCCAGAATATTAAAGAAATCAATGATGTTCTCGGATGGTTTATTAATTGTGTATTTTTAAACTTCAATAATTCGCAGACAGAGCATAGCATCTATATTATCGAAAAAACCGGGAAAAGGAAGAAATTTTTCGAAGTATTAGGGGATATGGATATCAATATCACAGATATCCGGATAGTAAAGGACGACGACGGTCATATTCGCGAAATTTTTACAAAGCACCAGATGGAGGACGGCTCATTAAAGGAACTCATGTTTGAAGAGGAGTCAAGCGGCACAAAAAAACTATTTGCACTTCTGCCCCTTGCCCTTGAATGTTTATGGCACGGGCGGCTGCTGATTGCCGATGAAATGGACGCAAAAATTCATCCTGCCCTGTTAAAATATTTAATCGATCTTTTTACAAATCCGGAGATAAACAAAAAAGGGGCACAGTTGATCTTTACATCACACGATATTACCACCATGGACAAAAGTGTTTTCAGAAAAGATGAGATATGGTTTTCCGCTCTGAATAAACATGAGGCGTCGGTTCTTTACTCTCTTGTTGAGTTGGAAAAGTATGATGGAAAAAACGGAAATCCGGTGGATTCATGCAGCGGTGAATCATATGGGAAACAGTATCTTGAAGGAAGATACGGAGCTGACCCATACCTGAATAGGATTCTGAACTGGGGTGATTTTATTGAGTAATAAGCCTTTGAAACACAGTGATGCCAAAAAGCTTCAAAAACTTATGTCTCGTCCCCCAAGAAGTGTCGGAAACAGATTTATTCCACCATATACGCTGATTGTAAGTGAGGGAGTGAAGACAGAGCCTAACTATATAAAGAGTGTTGCTGATATTATTAATGAGAAATGCGGCGATATTTCCCGCCATGACAGAATTAAAGTATACGGAACAGGAATGAATACAAGGAGTCTGTTAAAGTTTGTTTATAACATGGTCGAAAGCGAAAATTATCAGCACTTTACTGAAATATGGTTAATGTATGATAAAGATGATTTTCCTTACGACGATTTTGATAATACCCAGTTCAGCATTGATGGACAGAGTAACCCAAAGCATAGCTACCACGCGGCATGGTCGAATAATTGCTTGGAATTATGGTTCGTACTTCATTTTCAGGAGCTAAAATCGAATATACCAAGGGAACAATACATAGAAATTCTCAAAAGATATTTTCCATATGATAAAACATCACCTGATATCTATAACCAGATTATAAGTCATAACGGCAGCGAAGAAAAAGCTATCCAAAGAGCCAAAGAACTTTATTGCGGTTATGAAAATACACCACCAGCAAGAATGAATCCAGCAACGAGAGTATTTGAATTAATTGAACTTCTAAGGAATTATGAGGAGAAGCTCTCGCAGAATATATAGTTTCGAGCGTCGGAAATAAATGTTTGATTACCCGATATGGCTATTTTTTTTTGTTATATACACAATAACTAAGAAAAAAGTAATAAAAACTGCATATTTAATTATTATGATATTGCTTTTTTGCTGATTACTTAGTAAAATAATATATGTCACAATAATAAATATACAAAAAATCAGGGCAATGAGGTCTTTGATTCAGACGAAAAAGTTTGAAGAAGGCCTTTTTTCATGAGTTCTTCTGTACGTTTTATCAGAGAATTGAATTTATGTAATGAAATCGGTAAAAAAGAAAATCTGGGAGTGTAAGTAATGAAAAAGTTCTTGGCAATAGCCCTTGCGGCAATATCCGCTGTCAGCGTAGTATCCCTTTCTTCATGCAGCAGTGCAGGTTCTTCGAATACTTTAAAAATCGGTGTCGATGACACATACCCGCCTATGGAATTTAAAGAAACGTCAAGCACAAAAGACGTTGGCTTTGATATCGATATGGCTACAGAAATCGGCAAAAGGCTGAATAAAAAAGTTGAATTTGAGTCAACCGCATGGGACGGTATCTTTTCCGCCCTTGATTCAAGAAAATACGACTGCATAGTTTCTGCGGTGAGCCTGACCCCGGAAAGGCAGAAAAAATACGTGTTTACAAAGCCTTATATTGCTAATGCACAGATGATAGTCGTTAAAAAAGGCGACGAATCAATTAAAACACAGGATGACCTTAAAGGCAGAAATGTCGGATGCCAGGTTTCCACAACCGCCAACGATTCCGCAAATACACTGCTCAAAAAAGGCATGAAATTTAACCTGAGCACATATGACCAGATCATTCAGACATTTATGGCTTTGAAGTCGGATAAAATTTCTGCAATCGTTGTTGATGAAGTTGTCGGTGAATATTATATCAACAAGAGCCCGAATGACTATCAGGCCGCTTCAGTAAAACTGACAAACGAGCCTATCGGTATTTGCTTCAGGAAAGAAGATACAGCCCTCCGCGACAAGGTTCAGAAAGCTATCGACGGTATGAACAGCGACGGAACAATGAAGAAGATTTCTGAAAAATGGTTTGGAAAAGACCTCACAAGCAATATCGACACAAAGCTTAAAGAACTCAGCTGATTTAAATACGATAATTTCAAGCCTGCCGTGGCAACACGGCAGGCATAAGCATAAGCCTCCACTTTAACGCATTAAAGCGGAGAAATCTTCCTAAAAACACAGGAGTGAAAAATGTGAATGAA
>DATALE010000132.1:0-4296 GCA_036261235.1 Ruminiclostridium sp.
GGCATTGTGCCAAACACTTGTGTGTTCACATAAACGTACATTGCCGATAATCTGAGCGCCGGGGGCAACAAAAGCGCTCTCTGCAATAATGGGTGTCTCCATTAATTTTCCTCCAAAGTAAAATTCAAACGTCCTAATTCCGGCGCAGCAATCCTATCAGCAAAACGGGTACTGCGCACAAAAGCTGATACCCGATTATTAATACTGACGATACTGTTATTCCGGTGAACTCAAGGTAAACTGCAAACAAAATGCCAAGGCTTGAGAGAATAACCTGTAAAACAGTATTTGCCCAAAGTGTGCCCTTGAGTTTTATGCACGATATGATTGATTCAACATATCCTGCCATGTCCTTAATTACAATTCCGGCTTCGGCAGAATCTTCAGTTTCATATTTATCAAGGACTTTCATTTCCCGGAAGTCGAGTATTGTAATATTTTCGGAATCAAGTCCGCTTTTTTCCTCCAAAAGCTGCGGGGTTATATTGGGGTCGCTTGTTTCAACAAGAACGTCTACGCCATACCTGTTCAGTCTGTAAAGCTCATCACATGTGTCGTCATCAATACCGTATTCAACAATGAATATCGCGCACACATGCCCGTCGACTGCAAGATAGACAACATCTCTGCCGTTGACAGCATACCTCATTTCATAATCGCGTGAAGGCGTATCGACCATGTGGTGGTGCATAAGCTGGCGGTTTCCGAGCAGTACGTCTTTGTTTTCGATTACAGCATAAAGACCTTTGTTGTCTTCAAAAATAATTCTGTCAACTTTCTTTAACAGCTTTTTGCCGATACCAACATCTGCGAAAATATCCAGAAATGCCGATGAAAGAGGGCTTTTCCCGGCTTCGGAGATGCTTGAAGCATAAAGCAGCGATTCTTCTATTTTTGCCTTGTGGAAAGTCTTGATACCGATGATTTTTGTGCCTTTTTCTGAAAAAATAAAACTTCCGTCCGCCGCTATTGCATCAGCCCCGCCAAACTTCATAACATCCGCGCAGCCGGTCAGAATCGAACCGTGATTGACAAGCCGTTTGCATGTGCGGTAAAACGGAATAGATACGCCAAGTTCAAAAAGCAAAGGGCTTGAGATACTGCACAAGGCGCAGAATACGGTAACAGCTCCGCCTGCATCCCTGAGTAAAGCGTACAGCCCTGTAGAAACGAGAGCCGCAGCAAGGGTAAGGGGAGCATATACCCTTGAAGTACGATCGGAAGGCGACGCTTCATATGACTTATCAATAAAGCCCGTCAGCGAATCCGTCTTTTTAATTTTTACAATCGAAGCGGTGCCGTCGAATGCGGGCATTAATAAATCAGCGTCATCTTCCTTAACGGATACTGCCGAATACGCCGTTTCGATTTTTTCAAGCAGCCCGAGGTTATTTTTCACCCTCGCGACGTAAAAAACTTTTCCGAGCAGATTAAAGCTTATCCCTAAAGCGGCACATGAAGCATATATAGCCGTTGTTGAAACACCGGCGGGAGGCATGGATAAAAAAGTATAACTATAAAGGGAATAAAGTATGCCGATCAAAGCGCCGTAAAATGAAAGTGAAACGATGCTGTCGGAATCCGGCCTGAAAGTAAACAACTGAACAATACCTTTGAATGATGTTGAAAAATTGATTATACCGGTAATGAGCAGTAATATTAAATTCAGTGATATGTAAGCAATCGGAAAACGTCCTGCGTTAATATAGGACGGCAGGGAATTCGGAACGACTGATATTCCGACAAGAATAAGAGCAATAAAGATACTAATTGTAAACCGTACTATCAGCTTTTTGAGATAATCCTCCTGGTCGGCTTTGACATCGTCAAGCTCGTCACCCGGTTTGACAGTTTTTGCTTCATTGTCTTTCGGTAATGGACTTGTGAAATTATCGTTTATGAATTCACATTTAGAAAATACCCTTGTCTTATCAATGTCCTCTGTGTCAGTTTTTACTTCGCTGTTTATTTCACCGCCCGCATCGATATTTGATTTGATTTCCTTTGATAATCTTGAGATTTTATCTTCCTGAGCGGATTTTGTCCATTCCTCAACTGCCTGCTGCATTCTGCCATGGCCATTCTTTTCACCTGTTGGTTTGCCCTGAACATCATACATGATTATCGCTCCATTTTTATTACTTTGCGGCGCTTTCCCTGCGCCTTACAACCTCATACATTAATATTCCCGCGGCAACGGAAGCATTCAAAGATTCAATTTTTCCCCTCATTGGCAGGGATACAAGAAAGTCACATTTTTCGCTTAGAAGCCTAGAAATGCCGAAACCTTCTGAACCAATGATAATAGCGCATGCCCCGGAAAAATCAGTTTGATAGTACGGTTTGCCCGACATTTCTGCCCCATATATCCATATGTTCATTTTTTTCAAATCATCCACTGTTGAAGCAAGGTTGGAAACGCGTGCAACGGGCATATATTCAAGAGCTCCGCTTGACGCTTTGCCGACGGCCGAAGTCAGCCCGACGGCCCCTCTTTTCGGGATTATTACTCCATGGGCGCCCGCAGCTTCGGCAGTTCTGATAATCGCGCCGAGATTATGAGGGTCGTTGATTTCGTCAGCGATGATTATAAACGGCGGCTCATTTTTCTTCTTTGCCAGTTCAAGAATATCCTCGACTGAAGAGTATTCATGTGCTGCGGCAAGTGCTGCCACGCCCTGATGATTAAGCCCGGCACACATCGCGTCCAATTTTGCTGGGCTGACATCTTTTATCGTTACGCCTTTTTCATGGCAGATTGCGACTATCCTTGCAACAGGGCCGCCTGTATTACCCTTCGCTATAAGTACGCTTTCAACGGGCCTGCCTGAATTCAGTGCCTCGTATACCGCGTTTCTTCCGGCTATTACATCTTCATTGTGTTTGTCTCTTTTATCAGAATACATTTTATACCCCACGATTTGTTATTTGTGTTTATTATATCATAAAGTGTCCCCAAATAAAACGCCGGTATGAATTAATACGGCAATAAACCGTAATTATCAAATATAAGGCAGGGATCATTGCCGGGTATTTACAATGAATCTTGGTTTAACAGTTTAAAAAGGCGCCCACAGTGTTTCACTGTGGGCGCGTCTGTTAGAACTCATCAAAATGCTTTTGAATAAGTTCCAGAATGTCGGACTTTGAATATCCAAGAGACTTGTAGTAGGAAATATCTTTTTTAAGTTTTTCAAGAATTATTTCCTGACGCTTGCTGTGCAATTCTTCTTTCGGAAGAGGCGCGACAAAACAACCTTTTCCGACCATTGTGTAAATAAGCCCGTTGTGTTCAAGCTCTTCCCATGCTTTTTTAACTGTTATAACGCTTATTCTAAGCTCTGTTGCTATAACTCTTATCGGAGGCAGACAATAATCGCTGGGAAGCTCTCCTCTGATAATCTGCGACGATACCTGCTCATAAATCTGCTGATAAATAGGGATATCCGATTTGTTTGAAATCACTATATCCATGATGAATTATAGATCGACTTTTTCAAAGTTTGCAGCGCCTTTTTTATAGCTGAAAAAGAGCAGTGCAAAAAAGATTATTATGCCCGCAATCAAAATCGGAATCTGCTTTATCTGCATCCCCGGCGCAGAAGTATCAAGATAGGTTTTCAGAGGTGCGATTACCTGAACCGCTGCTTCCATAATCACAATATAGACTAACACGGCTGAACCGGCCCACACAAGGGCAACTCCGGGTTTATACGCCGTTTTATAAAACATGGGTATGAAGATTATATTGAAGACAGCAAACATTATAAAAACAAAACCAAAGAATGCCGCGTTGGCTTCAATTCCCGCAAGATTTCCCTTTGGGTTGATAACATGGGTCAGGAATGCAAACGGAACAGCGAGTATAATCTGCATAAGTTCGATTGCCCCAATCATAAGGCATCTGGCTTTGACGACATCACTTTTTCTTATCGGCAGCAAGACCGAATAGGTAACATCCTTGTCAATCCTACCGTTAAGAAAAACAAAAAAGATGCCGAGACAGGTATAAATAAAAGCAACATAATAAGGATATGACGGAATCAGCAGCATTGCGTCCAGAAACAGGAAAATGTACACTGTCGGATGTGCGCAGAGTTTAAATTCTTTATATAATAGATTTTTCATATATAATCACTCCCTCTCGATATGAACCATAATTGATTCAAGGTCAGCCGGCGAAATTTCAACGCCCTCAGGAACAGGCAAATCTTCGGATTTGATCATTCCTTCAAATCCAAACTTGTGTTTTTTACAGCCAATCAGCTTTTTTGATAATTCCTCTGTCAGATTTTC
>DATALE010000098.1:0-2725 GCA_036261235.1 Ruminiclostridium sp.
TCACCCATTTGAAAGATATCCGCACAATTCTTGACGATTTCTCTTTTACTCTCAACAGCGGCGATAAGGCTGTTATAATCGGAGAAGAGGGCAATGGCAAGTCCACACTTTTAAAGCTTATTTATGACCCGGATTTGGTGAACGGTTATGTTGAATATACCGGCCAGATCATTAGGAATAACTTAAAGCTTGGGTATCTCGCGCAGGAACTGACCGAAAAACAAAAAGCCTTGAGCGTATATGAGTTCTGCCTGGGATCGGATTCCTTTTTTGATATGACGCCAAAGGAATTGTCGGGAACGGCATCGCGGCTTAACCTGAAGTCTGACGTCTTTTATTCCGACAGGAAAATCGGTACGTTTTCAGGCGGTGAGAAGGTCAAATTGCAGTTTGCGTTAACTCTGGCGGAAAAGCCGGATATACTGCTGCTGGACGAACCGTCAAACGATCTTGACATTGAAACACTCGAATGGCTGGAGCAATTTATCAATACCTGCGGACTGCCGGTGATTTTTGTTTCTCATGATGAGACTTTGATTGAAAATACCGCTAACGTTATTATCCATATTGAACAGACAAGGCGCAAAACAGTGCCAAAGTATACGATAGCGAGAATGGATTACCAAAGTTATATTCATGAGAGGTCGGTAAGGCTTTCACATCAGGAACAGGCTGCCAGAAAAGAGCAGAGCGATTATGAAAAACAAATGGAAAAATACAGGCAGATTCAGTCAAAGGTGGAGCATCAGCAAAATGTAATATCGAGGGGCGACCCACACGGCGGGCAGCTTCTTAAGAAAAAAATGAGAGCCGTGAAATCAATGGGAAAGCGGTTTGAGCGGGAGCATGAGGAAATGACGGAAATGCCGGATGTCGAAGAAGCAATTATGCTGAAATTCGGCAGCAGTATAACCGTACCCAAGGGAAAAACTGTCCTGAATTTCAAACTGGATAGGCTTGCCGTCGGAGGACGGGTTCTGTCTGAAAACATAGAACTCACAGCGAACGGCGGGGATAAAATCTGCATTACCGGAAAAAACGGAGTTGGGAAGACTGCGCTGCTCAGGGTTATTGCCGGGCAGCTTCTTAGAAGGCAGGATATAAAAGCCGCCTATATGCCACAGAACTATGAGGATGTTATAAATCCTTGTAAGACCCCCGTTGAATATTTATCGGAATCCGGGACAAAGGATGAAATTACTGCGGTAAGGACTTTGCTTGGAAGCGCCAAATATACAGCATTGGAAATGGAACACAGGATTTCTGATTTATCCGGTGGTCAAAAAGCAAAGCTTTTATTTCTGAAAATGATTTACTCAGGCAGTAATGTCCTGATTCTTGACGAACCGACAAGGAACTTTTCACCTCTTTCAAATTCGGTAATCCGCGATATTCTTAAATCATTCGGCGGCGCGATTATCAGTGTGTCGCATGACCGAAAATATATAAACGAGGTTTGCGGAAAGGTTTTTGAACTGACTGAAAACGGGCTTTCCACAGTAAGATAACGCCAAGTGTCAGCTGTATAAAAAATATAAGACAGAAGGTATGAAAAATTGGAACTTTGGGATTTGATCGACGAAAACAGAGAACCTCTGAACAGAACGCATATCAGGGGTGAAAAAATGACGCTCGGAGAATTTCACACTGTTGTGTGCGTATGGACGGCAAACAGCAAAGGCGAGGTGTTGCTGACACTGCGCGACCCGAATAAGGACGAATACCCCGGCAAATGGGAAAATACCGCGGGTTCCGCTATTGCCGGTGAAGGGAGCAGGGCAGGGGCTGTTCGCGAGCTTTGGGAAGAAACAGGTATCAGGGCTTCGGAATCAGAACTGATTTTTTTGGGAACGAGAAAAGAAAAATATCAGTTTGCCGACACTTATCTTGTGCACAGGGATTTGCCGATAGGAGAATTGACACTGCTGGAGGGTGAAACCGTAGACGCACAGTGGGTTACGATAGAAAAGCTTGACGAAATGACAGCAAAGGGTCTGATGGCAAAGCCCGTTGTCGAGCGCCTGAAGGAATTCCGCGAAGAATTCGAAAAACAGGTTTCAGGTAGGAAAAGATAAGCTGTTAAATTGAAAACATGCAAAAAACGGTGCGAAACATGAACGTTTCACACCGTTTTATAACCCAGCATTTTGTTTTACATTGTGACCGGTCTGCCGTCACGGTCAACCAAAACGGTCAAGCCCCCGCCGTAGCCTTCGCTCACGAATAGATAGCATACGCCGGTATCCTTGTCCTTGAGGATTTTTTCGTATTTTCCAAAACTTTTTTGGACATAAACCTCTTCGAAACGCTTTTCGGAATCCATATTACACACCGCCCTTTTTGCCCTTTTTATGCTGCTTTACCGCTTCATTCAAAAGGTATTCAATTTGCCCGTTGATAGAACGGAATTCGTCATCGGCCCATGACGCGATTTCATTCCACATGTCGTTGTCAAGCCTTAAAAGTATTGATTTCTTTCCTTGCTTTTCAGCCATTTTCTCTGCCCGTTAATGATAGAGAGTTCCGGCGTTTACAATCGGAGAGGCGGATTTTTCAGCGCATAGAACTACCATCAGGTTAGAAACCATTGCAGCCTTTCTTTCCTCATCAAGTTCGACAACGCCTTTTTCACTTAGTTTGTCAATCGCCATTTCAACCATTCCGACAGCGCCTTCAACAATCATCTGACGGGCGGCGATAACTGCTGACGCTTGCTGACGCTGAA
>DATALE010000173.1:0-2596 GCA_036261235.1 Ruminiclostridium sp.
GGCATTCAAGTGAATGGTTGGCTCAGGCTAATATGGAATTTTTTAAAGAATGCTTCAAAAATTCGGCTGCTTTTCATTGCTTTTTTTGAGGCACTTTCTTCTGTTTCCTCCACACTTTGTGTTGCACTGGCTATTTGGGAGGAAACGGAGCTCATTACAGGAGAAAGCTGCTTCATTTCCTGCTTGTTGTTTTCAGCATTTGCTCTGTAACCAATCAAATAAACGAGGCAGCTCAGAAAGCAGAAAATTAAAAAAGCAATGAAAAGCAGCCGAATTTTTGAAGCATTCTTTAAAAAATTCCATATTAGCCTGAGCCAACCATTCACTTGAATGCCTCCTAGCAATGTATTGTTTTTCATTGACAATAATATAGCATAAGGATTTCCACGTGTCAAGCAATATGTATATATTTTTTACAAATTAAAATAGTAAATTGTGCACATTATACTAATTTTTCAACTTAACAAAATATTGTTAAGTTGAAAAATAATTGAAAATTCAGCCAACTATATGGGGTTTTTATAAAGCAACTCAAAAAGTTAAGTTGCCGGACGGAGTTAACTATTTTTAAACAGCCAAAAATTTTTTCAGTATGATACAAAGCCTCCAGTAAAAGGTATGATTGGAAAATGGCCGTAAAGCTCGACAATTGCATAATCGAGAAAAACACCACTGTCAACAAAAATGATAGCCTATCTTGAACAATGTCAAGATAGGCTATCATTTTAGGAATCAAGTGATTCACTGGAAAATTGAATTATTTAACAGGCTCTTTTTGCGTTTTATGTTTTTGTCTCTGCAGGTTTTCTTCCGCGTCCTGTACTTAAATTCTTCGAATTATCATGTTTTACCTCAAGAAAAGCTGATACCGGAAACATTTTCCGCCTTCCCCGCATACAGCGCAATGCAGTAAGCAAGGTTCTGCGCGATGTTCTCCGTGTTTTTTTCAATCCAGCTTTCATCCGCGGCATTGTCATGGTACGCCGTCTCAATCAGGCAATGGGGCATCGGCGGCATATACATTTCCCATAGCACATCCTTTGTGCCAAAGTCGATCGCAGACTTATCCGGATACATAAAATAATCCGCGAGCGTAAGGGCAAACCGCTGGCTTGACGCGCTGGTGGAAGGATACAAAATCAAGGTTCCGTTTGTTTTGGGCCCGCCGTCCGAGGCATTGGAATGGATGGAAAGATACAGGTCACATTTTGTGGCGACCGCCTGCTTTACACGCGAGACGATGGTATTCCGCTGGTTCGCCCGGCTGCCGCTCTGCGGCGCGGCAAGGACGTACTCAATACCGTACTGCTGCAGATACTTTGGCATTGCTTCAGCAATCTGCCTCATGTGGTATTCCTCACTACCGGTGCCGTCGCTGTACGGGTTCCACGTCTGGCAGGAAGGACTCAGATACACTTTAAAGGAAGACGTCCCGGCGTTCATACGGTCAATACGGAAGTCTGATTCGTTTTTCAGACTGAGCCTGTCCGCACCATTTGCAGTTGAAACAGCCTTTGAGCACAAGGGCAAAGGCCGGAAATCAGCAGAAACGTTTTTTAACCCGGAAAGGCACAGACAGCCAATCAATAAAATAATCGCCGGTTTTAACTTATTTATAATTTTCATTTTTACCCTCGTTTCATGGACTAAATAATACAAATTAAGCGCCGCCAGCAGTCCGGCAGCGATTAAAAGCAATCGCTTTAACTAAATATAATATCCTTTTTTGGAACGCCAAACTGCTTTGACACAATATTTTTTATTTTCTCCGTATCCAGCATAGGGACGGCATTCAAGCCGTCAATAAAACGTTTCGTCGGGCGTTCGCACAATCTCCCACTGTCGTTGTATAAATCAACGCCGATCACACTCATTCCCTCTGAAGTTTTATTTGCAATTACAACCGCTCTCATAAAGCACACTCCTCAGTTTTATAATAAATCTATATATTGTAAATGTCAATATTTGTCATAAGGTTCTGGCATTTTGCATGTTGGAAATTTGGCCTAATCGAATATTTTACTGCTAATTTTCTATATAAAATTTAATATTTGTTTAATATAAACATCTATGTGAACTCATCGATATGAATAATGACGATCAAAATAATCGGAAAGGAAGAATCATATGAGCGTCTCCGCCATCTCAAGCGTAAACAGTTATGTAACCTCATCATCGGGAACAAGCAACCAATCAGACATAGCAAAATTAGAATCCCAGAAGCAGAAGCTTCAGCAGGAGCTTACCGATCTGCAGTCCGAAGCAGCCAATTCCAGTAAATCCGGTTCGTCCGGCAGTTCGGAGAATATCCAGCAGCAGGAAGAGCTGGTCCAGCAGCAAATCGATGCGATCGAGCAGCAGATTCAACAGCTGCAGCAGCAGGACAGACAAAAAGAAGAACAAGCCCAGGCGCAGCAGGCACAGGCCAATTACAGCGCAGCAGGAACCGCCGTTCCCGGCAGCAAAAATTTACTGGATATTCTGGCGTAAGTTCAATAATCGCAACCAATAACAAAAGCTCCCACAAATGTGGGAGCTTTTGTTATTGGTGCTGGTGATCGGACTTGGGTGTTGGCACACTCAACCCGCGTTCCGC
>DATALE010000100.1:0-7975 GCA_036261235.1 Ruminiclostridium sp.
GTTTTTCCGCAACCGGACGGCCCAAGAAAAGATAAAAATTCACCATCATTGACGGTAAAAGATATATTATCAAGAACCTTGTTAGTGCCGAAGGATTTGCTAAGGTTTTGAACTTCAAGTTTTGGCATTTTCTCACCTCAATTCATTTATTATCTCGTTTGTAGTTTTTAGCGTCACCTGAGCAGGCATTCTCCTGCAAATATCAATAACAGAATTATTGAGGCTTTGCGTGGCTGTACCCACCGCGTCAACCGCAAAAGTGACGGGACAACCATCGTCAACAAGATCAAACAGCGTGCTGAGAACGCAAAAATCTGTTTCGACCCCGGTAATAATGAAATCAGGGTGTCCCATTTTCCTGTAATAAGCATTGAATTCAGCTGATTTATAGCAAGAGTATGTATGCTTGTCAATAACCTTTTCTGCGTATGGCTTGAGTTTTTCAATCAGTTCCCAGTTTGACGGATCCTTCTCCAGATATGAAAATTCACGGTTGTAATTCTTCCATGTGCCCTTAGCGTTCGGATTTGCCAAATGCCTTGTAAAAATCGTATTACCTTTAAAAACATTACACAAGCGAAGTACATTTTCGGTGACGTTCTCAATATTCTCAACATACCATTCTTTGCGCTCAGAAACTTTTTGCATATCAATAACCAACAGTACATGTTTCATATTAACTTTTTTCACCTGGCCTTTTGAAGCTGCTAACGTTAAATCCTAATCTATAGACAAAAATCACAAGTACTATTGATAAGAGAATTATTATCGAAGCAAGGGCGTTCAAATCAGGTTTAAAACCAACCCGCACCATATTATAAATTTCAAGGGGCAATGTTCTTACTCCGAAAGGAGCGAGATAATATTGAATTACAAAGTTATTAAAACAAACTATGAATGCCATAAGGCCGCCGGACATTATAGCAGGAAAAATATCTGGAAGGGTTATATTCAGAAGGATTCGAAGCGAACCGGCTCCTAACGTTTTTGCCGCAAGCTCCGGCATGATATCCATTTCCTGGAGGCGTCCGTAAACCACGAACACTACATAAGGGATAATAACCGTAAGGTTTCCGAGATACATTCCAAGATAAGAGCGCCCTATTCCAACGGTATTAAAAAGTATCAAAAGTGCAGTGGAAAGAACAAGCCATGGTATAATGACAGGCACTGAAAGTATCATTGAAAATATGTTCAGTATCTTTCTGCTCATACTCCTCATACCTATTGAGGTTAGAATTCCAATAATTATCGCTGAAGCAGCGACCCAGAACGAAAAACTGATGGAAAGCCATGTTGCAGACAACAGGCTGCTTTCATTAAACAGCATTAAATACCATTTCAAAGTAAGTTTGATTGGAAAAGTACCGTATTGAGATTGATTAAACGACATTAAAATCACAATTAATATTGGAGCAAACAGGATCACATATACGGCATATAACCAAAACTTCACAACTCGTCCGAAGACTCTGTGCATTATAGCTCACCCCCTGCGCGGCGGCTAATAATTCTGAAAACCAGGTTGATAATTGAAACCGTGAATATAAGGATAATCAGGAATACGAGTGAAAGAGCCGCACCGTAACACATGTTAAGAGACATGCTGAAATTTGAATCAATGAGCGAACCAATCATCATACCCGATGGGCCGCCCGCGACATTTGGCTCAACAAAGCTGCCGACAGTCGGAACAAAAACAAGGAAGATTCCTGTTAAAATGCCTGGCAGGCTGAGAGGAAATACTATTTTGCGAAATGTTTCAAACTTTCCCGCACCTAAAGTATTCGACGCCGCAAGAAGAGAGTCGTCAATTTGTTCAAATGTTGAATAAAGTGAGAGTATCATATACGGCAAATATTCATATACAAGAATCAATATCATGAAAGGCCTTGTGTATACTATTGAACTTGAAGAGTTCGCAAGTTTTAATGCCCCAAGCAATGACATCAATATACCTTTTGACTCAAATACAACCATAGTAGAATAGATCAACAAAAGTTGAGAGGTAAAAAACGGTATGATAATAAGCATTACGGCAAAACTGCGCCGCGACGGATTTATAACTTTTGCGAGTGCCCAAGAAGCCGGGGCTGATATTATTAAGCAAAAGGCAGTTACTTCAAGCCCTATTGCCAATGACTTAAACATTAGCTTATAAAAAATTTGGCTTTTGAACAATGTTATGTAATTATCAAAAGAGAAAGCTGTCGGCAAACCGGAAACATTATTCCCTTTTGCAAAACTGAAAACAAGCAGCATAAAAACAGGAAAAACTATCATCAAAAGAAGAATACCTGCTGAAGGAATTGCTAATATCGGGCTGTTTAAAATCGTTTTCTTTTTGTTATTCATGTCACTCAGTTCCTTTAACATCACAAAGGCCAATTACCAATCAATTAATTGACGATAATTGGCCTCAATGTCAGTTAAGATGTTCAGTTGTTATGACGCTTTTACCTCGTCCCAGAGCTGCTTCCATTTTTCATTGGTTTCATCGGAAAGCGATTTTTCCATAATCATGTTTTTCGGTAAGCTCGGATACATCCAAAGTGATTTTTTCTGACTGTCGGACATTGCATTAATGACTTTTTGGTTTGCCGGAACTGGTGGCTGCGCCTTGAGGTCATTTGAGTATTCAGTTAAAAATTCCTTTGAAGTCATGTAATTAAGCCATTTGTAAGCCAGATCCTTTTCAGGAGCATTTTTTGCAATGCACCAGTTGTCCTGCCATGCAATTACTCCTTCTTCAGGATAAACATAATCAATATTTTGGCCTTCCGCTTTAAGCTCAGTTGCGGAACCTGACCACATATTACCGATAATTATTGAATTTGACGTATATGCTTTTGAAAAATCGTCATAGCTTGACCAAAGGAGTTTGCTGTTCTGTTTAGCTTTTATAAGTGCATCTTTGACCTTGCTTAAATCAGGGTTGTACGGGTCTTTTTCTTTAAGATAAATTGCAGCTGTCAATATTGCACATGTATAATCGTCGTTGAACGCGACCTGACCATTGTATTTATCATCCCACAAGACCGAAATGCTGGTCGGTTTTTCCTTGATTTTGTCCGGATTGTAACCGATCGCAGTTGTGCCCCATGTCCACGGTATCCCGTAAAGTTTGCCGCTGCCGTCCCTAAGGTCTTTTTGATTTTTCAGGCTGTCAATTATATCTTTGTAATTTTCAAGTTTTGATGTATCAAGAGGTTCCGCAAGATTGCCTTTTATTACACGCTGCATATAAGCAAGATTCGGGAGCATAACGTCAATTTTTCCGACACCGCCCTGCTTCAGCATGTTAAGCAGCGCGTCTTCAGAATCAAAATATTGGTGTACGATTTTGCAATTATTTTCTTTTTCAAAAGTTTTTATCGCGTATGATGTGTCTGAGCCGTACCCCTTCCAGTTAGCTACAACGAGTTCTCTTTGTTTTTGCTTTGAGCTTGAATTCGCACATCCGCCCGCTGTCGTGCCCAAAATAAGCGTCAGCGCCAGAATACCAGAAATCATTTTAACTTTTTTCACAATAGCACCTCTCCCTATCTGACTAAATTTTGAGGTGAAAATTCTGATAAATTTTCCTGCTTGATTAATGACATTATAAAACACGAATTCCTGATTGTCAACATTATTTTACATTATTTGTCATGTGAAAATAAAAAAACCCGTGCCTTTCAACACGAGTTTTTATTCATTAATACTGATGTGTTAGATTTTTTCTAAAGCCTGACTCAAATCATCAATTAGGTCCTGAGGATCCTCAATTCCGACTGAAAGACGAATTGTTTCCGGACCGAACCCTGCCTCATGCTGTTCTTCAGGAGTCAACTGTTGGTGAGTCGTTGACGAGGGGTGGATAACCAATGATTTTGCATCGGCAACGTTTGCTAACTGTGAGAATATCTCAAGACTGTCAATTAGTTTCTTTGCAGCTTCTTCCCCACCCTTGACTGAAAACGTGAAGATTGAGCCCGCGCCTTTTGGAAAATACTTTTTTGCAAGCTCATAGTATTTGTTACCGGGTAATCCAGGGTAGTTTACACTTTCGACCTTCGGATGCTTTGACAGAAAATCTACAATCTTCTCAGAATTTGAAACATGTCTTGCTACCCTGAGAGACAGCGATTCAAGCCCCTGAATGAACAGAAACGAATTGAACGGTGAAAGTGACGCACCCGTATCTCTCAAAAGCTGCGCTCTGATTTTGACCACGAAAGCCACACTGCCAAGATCCGCATATTTTATTCCATGATAACTTTGATCAGGTTGTGTAAAGCCTGGGAACTTTCCACTGGTCCAGTCGAATTTTCCTCCGTCAACAATTATTCCTCCTATTGACGTTCCATGCCCTCCGATGAATTTGGTTGCGGAATGTACAACGACATCAGCTCCGTGTTCAAACGGACGGAATAGGTAAGGAGTTGCGAATGTGTTATCAACAATAAGAGGTATATTATTTTCATGGGCAATCTTTGCAACTTCATCAATATCAATTACGTTGATGCCAGGGTTGCCGAGAGTTTCGATGTAGATTGCTTTTGTTTTTTCGGTGATAGCTTTACGGAAATTTTCCGGTTCATCAGGATCAACAAAAGTGGTTGTAATCCCATAACGCGGAAGCGTTGAGGAAAAGAGGTTATATGTTCCGCCATAAAGTGTGCTTGCGGAAACGATTTCATCCCCCGCCCCCGCGATATTTAGTATTGAATAAGTAACAGCCGCCGCACCCGACGCAACTGCTATCGCCGCCGAACCGCCTTCAAGAGCAGCTACACGCTGTTCAAATACATCTGTCGTAGGATTTGTTAACCTTGAGTAAATATTTCCCGGAACAGTAAGGGCAAAACGTCCCTCTGCTTCCTTCGTATCTTTAAAAACAAATGAGGTTGTCTGATAAATCGGAACCGCACGCGCACCTGTTGCCGGATCCGGGGTTTCCTGTCCCGCCTGTACCGCTAATGTATCGAATCTCCATTTTTTGTTACTCATTAATATCAACCTTTCAAATTAATTTTGAGTATAATAAAAGCCGGCAGTTTAATCTAAACTTACCAGCCTTCCGCATATAATATAGATGTGTATTACGGAAGACAGCGCGAAATATTTTTTTTAATTGTCTTTGGCATGCACATGCAAATGCACATGTTCATATACATGCACATCATCATGTAAAAATTGTCCCCTGTTTTTTGTTTATTACCAACAGCCATTGTCGTTCCTCCATTCATTACTATTTCTATAAGATTTGTTGTATTTAATAATATACCATAACTGGCAAATTGTCAACACAAATAATTGAATTAATTTTCTTAATTTTTTTCCTTTGTTTGTCTGAATCCCAATCAAAAAATGCAGCCCCTTAAATTAAAGGACTGCATGATAAAGGTACAGGTATAATCACAAATTATATACTGATAAAAACAGCGCCAATAATGATAGAAGCGACGCCGATAGCCTTTTTTACGGTTATTTTTTCCTTAAAGACAATCCTCGACAAAATCATTGTCCAAATATATGTAATTGCCGTCATAGGAAGAACTACGGAATACTGCATATGTTTTAGAACCCATATGTTTAACAATGCTGAAGCCACATAGATTACACCGCCGATATAAAGGTTTTTATTTTTTAAAACTGAAAATATTGAGCCACCCCTGCCGCTGCTTCTTTTGAAGAAAAAGCCGCCCAACGCGCCAAGCATAGTCATAAACACGATAATACAATATAATATAATCTTATTCATCGCCCACACCAATCATTATCACTCCAAATAAAATAAAAAGCAAGCCTATCGTTTTTTGCGGAG
The DNA here is from genome assembly GCA_036261235.1 of Ruminiclostridium sp. Classification (GTDB taxonomy): domain Bacteria; phylum Bacillota; class Clostridia; order Oscillospirales; family Ethanoligenentaceae; genus Ruminiclostridium_D. The sequence continues at coordinate 5,810 of DATALE010000100.1, forward strand.
TGATTGCTTCGTTCAGCAAAAACAATCCAATAAAAATTGCAAATACATATCCGAGACTTTGCATTGGGTGCAGCACTGAAAAACTTCCATACCTGAATGCAGTAATCATACATACTGCACCAAGTCCGTATAAAGCGAACCCGCAAAGCATCAGAAATAAGTTATTATTCATTCCGGCAACTTTCCACACATATTGTCCTAATGAAGAAGCAAGTGCGGAAAACACCATGATAGCCATGCCTGTCTTATTCTTTTTCAGAGAAGAAACAAGACTATTCATCAATTTACTCCTTTTTATTATTGCAGTTTTCTGATTTTATAATTTTATCATCAGCGCTTGATACCGCGTAAGTATTCTTCGGCAATATCAGGAACCTTTTGCTATCCCAATTTCCATCAAGAAAATCTTTGAGAAGACTTAAATCACCTTGGTATTCCCTATATTCCCATCCATAATAATCCGCCGCACTTTTGGTAAATGAGGAATACTTGTCATGATTTGTTCCGGTGTCAATAAATGCTGCTCTTTTATAATTTCTTAAGCAAATTTCTTCACTTTCCGTTAAAAATTCAGCATTATCCTTGCCAAATTTCTTTTGATATGATTCCCGCTTTTTCTTAGCCGTTTCTTCGCAGGGCATCGGACAATTTTCAATCCAGCCGCAGGAATACCAATAAACCCCGCCGTTGCATTCGTCAAAAATTTGTCTGTAGCGTTCAGACGAGCCAAGCAGAATAGATGCGCAGTCATGTGCGCGGGGCATAACGATTTTATATCTTTTTGAAGAAACACCCGCAGTACCGTTGCTGCAAAGTCCGAATCCTAACAGCAGGGCATCAAAATCCATATTGTCAGTATTACATGTGCGCTTGTCACTTTTATTATCAATACTGTCAATTTCATTCTGAATAATTTCTCGTAATTTTTGCGGTTCGTTGTGATATCCCTGTCTTAAAAAAGTTACGTCAATGTAGTTTTCACAATCCGCAATCAGTCGCGATACTTCCCTACACATAACTTTGCAGGCAATAAGTTTTATCCTCAATTTTTTCCTCACAGCGCCTTTTTATTCAAAATTCATTATTTAATAATAAAACAAATTTATTAAATTTTCAAACAAATTAAATTAATAAATTATGGCCGGCAGTAATTTGCTGGCCATTTCACCCAGATTATATTTTTCTTTTCAAGCCAAGGTTTGATTAAGAATAACCACATCTTTATCATGCAATTCATGATTACTGAAATTAATTCTCATAAAAACAGGCAAACCATTTCTGATATGTTTTGTTTGTTCTCCGATTATCAATGGTTTTAAATATTCGGTCATTTCATCTGTTATATCATACCCGTTTTCTGTTATATAGTTATCTGGTACAAACTTTACATTGTTAGCTATTTCATCGACATCGCAGAATTCATATGATACAGAGTATGGTCTATTTGACAGTCTTTCTATAATGGCAACAACTCCGGTTTTTCCTGATAATGCAAAATCGACAGCAGCAGAACCAACATTGAAAGCCTCATTTATATCGGTAGCAGAACTTATATGTGATGCGCAGCGCTGTGAGACATTCAGACAAACCGATCTTACCTTACAGCCAATATTCGACATAACCAGATTTTCGAGATACTTGCCTATACCTGAAAGATATTTATGACCAAAAGCGTCTTTAAGGCCTGTCTGTTCTGAGTCAGCAACATAATTTCCGTTTGCAAGCTTTAACCCTTCCGAAACAGCTACTACAACATGACGTTCGTTTTTTATTAGCTCGTTCAAATCCAGCAGAAATTTTTTGGAGTCAAATGCCCTTTCCGGCAGATAAATCATATGCGGCGCTTTCGTTCCGTTAAGTCTGGCAAGTGAAGAAGCAGCTGTAAGCCAACCCGCATTTCTCCCCATTATTTCAATAATTGTAACTGAAGTGCAGTCATATACTGAGCTGTCAGCGGCAATTTCCATCGTTGAGGCAGCAATAAATTTAGCGGCAGAGCCAAAACCAGGAGTATGATCTGTCAAACAAAGGTCATTGTCGATTGTTTTCGGAATCCCCACAACCTTTATATCTTCTCCGATTGAATTAAAATATTCGGATAGCTTTTTTACCGTATCCATAGAGTCGTTCCCGCCGATGTAGAAAAAAAAGCCTATGTTATATTCT
>DATALE010000189.1:0-6164 GCA_036261235.1 Ruminiclostridium sp.
AGAAGCGGAAGAACTCTTTGCTGATGCATTCGGTGCACAGAGAGCTTTTTTTCTTGTAAACGGAACAACATCAGGCGTTCAGTCAATGATTATCAGTACATGCAGGCCGGGCTCAAAAATAATTTTACCGAGGAATGCACACAAATCCGCAATCGGCGGGATTATATTAAGCGGTGCAATTCCTGTATACATACAGCCGGAAATCAATAGAGAACTCGGCATTGCAATGGGTATTACAAATGAATCTTTTAAGCAGGCAATAAAAGAAAATGCTAATGCGTCGGCCGCTTTTATCATTAACCCGACATATTATGGAGCAGCGTCGGATATCAGAATGCTTGTCCGAAGTGCCCATATCAAGGGAATAACCGTACTTGTGGATGAAGCTCACGGGGCTCATATGTCGTTTAGCGACAAATATCCGCTGACAGCAATGGAGGCGGGCGCAGATATGAGCTCTATAAGCCTTCACAAAACCGGAGGTTCAATGACCCAAACTTCGGTACTCTTATTAAAAAACCGTCGTGATACAGAAAAAGTCAGACAGGTTTTGAATCTTACATATACGTCCAGTGCATCTTATGTGCTTTTGTGTTCAATCGATGTGGCAAGAAAACAGTTAGCATTGAACGGCAAAACTCTGCTTGACAGGACATTTGAATATGCAAACTGGGCAAGAACAGAAATTAATAAAATAAAGGGTATGTACGCTTTCGGAAGTGAATTGGCAGGGACTCCCGGCTGCTTTGATTTTGACGAAACAAAATTGGGGATAAACGTTCGCAGGTTAGGAGTTTCAGGGTATAAGGTCGAATCTATCCTTCGGAAGGATTATAACATACAGGTTGAAATGTCGGATTTGTATAATATTTTAGCAGTTGTTACAATCGGGGATAAAAAAGAAAATCTTGAGGCTTTGGTAAATGCCCTAAAGGACATTTCCGACAAATCAAATATAAAGGAGCCAAGAAACGACCTTTGTGTACCGATGAATCCGGAAATGATTGTTGCACCGAGGGAAGCATTTTACAGCGCGAAAAAAACAGTAAGAATCGAAGAATCTGTCGGAGAAATCGCCGGAGAAATGGTTATGGCTTATCCTCCCGGAATTCCTGTCGTTGTCATGGGTGAAAGAATCACAGAAGACATTGTTGATTACATAAAGTTATTGAAAGAAGAACGCTGTGAGCTGCAGGGAACCTGTGATTTAAACGTCAACGAAATAAAAATTCTGGGGAAAGGTAAATCAAACAAGTAGGTAAATGCCTATTATTATTAAACCTGCTCCGATAGATTTAACAAGAGTAATTTTTTCGTTGAATATTAATATGGAAAATAAAATTGTTACAAGCGGGGAACACGACATTATCAGCATCACAATCGAAGCCGATCCTTTTTTAAGAGCGGCAAAATAAAATAAATCCCCGACAAGAGTTGCGATAAAGGCTTCGGCAATTAAAAGTAAAACGGTTTTTACGGGTATGGCTTTTAGTTCCACTATGTTTCCGCTTATCAACAGCCATGCAAATACAACGAGAGTGGCAAACATTGTTCGTATTGATAATCCGATGAGCGGATTGACGTCTTTTAAACCTAATTTTGCAAATATCGGTGAGATTCCCCAGCAAATCATCCCGATTATTGCAAACAAATAGAACATAACAATTCCTTCTTTAAATCCATTATATTTTTATAAAATAAGTTTTATACTAATTCCAAATAAACTTAAGGCAAGAATTCGCGTAAAAATCGTAAATCAGTGATTTTACGCGAATTCTTTGGAGACTTTTAATTTGGAATAAGTATAAGAATGTCAGATATTATTGAATTTAATTTTTCGATTTTTGCAAACGATAATAGAAAAGATTTAAGAAGGGAAATACAATTGAGATTAAAAACGTTTTTAGCGTTGATTATAGGCATGTGTTTATTATTTGAACCACTAACGTTAATATCGGCCGCTGCCCCGGCGGAAAATCCTGAAAAAGAGCAATTCGACCCATTTATGTCCACAACGCTTGATTCCGGGCCAACCGCGGAAGTCCCCTGGGCAAATGATTCAAAATTCATTTCTGCAAAAGAGCAATATAAGTGCCCGCTGCTTATAGCTGCATACAAGACAGTTTTAAAAGATCCGCTTCCGGGAGAAGAATATAATGTTCACTTGGCGGCAAGTTATATTTCGGGTACGGTGGTTCAGCCAAAGCAGATTTTTTCTCAAAACCAAAAAGCTGGGCCTTATTCTTTGTTCAGAGGGTATAAGGAAGGACCGACATATAAAGGAACAAAAGTTTTTACCACGGTCGGCGGCGGTGTGTGCAAGGTTGCTTCGACACTTTATAATGTTTCCGTTTTGTCCGACCTTAAGATCATTGAACGCCATTCACACGGAATGCCAGTCCCGTATGTACCTTACGGGCAGGACGCGACGGTATATTACGGAGCCAAAGATTTCAAATTTCAAAATACTACGGAGCATCCAATTCTTATATGGGCAAAGGGAGTTGAAAATGTTCTGTATATAGGTTTTTACGGTCAGACGATACCGCCGAAGGTAGTGTGGAATCACGACGTAATAAAAGTATACAAAGCTCCCGTATTGTATAAAACAAACCCGATTCTTCCCCCTGATACCGAAAAAGTATTGCACGAGGGTATGGATGGGGCCGTAATCAGCTCATGGATTACACTTACCTATCCTGATGGTTTTATAAAAATCAAGAAAATGGGAAGGAGCTATTACAGCCCTTTGCCATATATAATAGAAAAAAGCGGGAGATAACCCCCGCTTTTTTATCGCTTGTTCCGGATTCTTGGCGTTATTTAATTTTTATTAATGAATCTTTTTATCAGCTTTATAACATCAAACCACATTACTGCCGCGAAAGATATAATAAATGCCGTAAAAAGCTGTATAACGCTGAGACTGCACAGCTTTAGGAATCCTGCTGCCGGGGTATATATTATCACGAGAAGCCCAACTATGGTTAAAGCAAAGATAAAGCACATCACATTATCTTTCATTAGCCTTCTAAAGCTCTGGACGGCAAAATTCCTGCCGGAACAATTGACGGCAACAAGGAGCAGGTTGCTGAAAATAATCACCGAAAGCCCCATTGCCCGGGCAAGAAGGGCGCCGTTTTCCGTTCCGTTCTGAAAATATAAATACGTTAGAAATGAGGCTGCAAATAAAATGGTTCCCTGCAATATACTTTTAATAAAAAGCTTAGCGTCAATGAGTTTCTCCTTCGGATTCCTTGGTGCCCTTTCCATGATATCGGGTTCTGCGGGCTGACGCTCGAAAACTATCGAACATGTCGGGTCAATAAGCAGTTCCAAAAGAACGACATGAACTGGAAGAAGCATCAGAAACGACGGGTTAATGTGAAGCAGGGGTGCTGCAAGAGATGACGCCGCGACAGGAATATGAATAGTCAGCACATATCCGAAAGCCTTGCGTATGTTGTCATAAATTCTCCTGCCGTCCTTTACTGTATCAACAATCGTTGAAAAATTGTCGTCAAGGAGGATAAGGTCGGAAGCCTCGCGGGAAACTTCAGAGCCGCGTTTGCCCATTGAAATGCCGATATCCGCATATTTGAGAGCGGGCGCATCGTTAACGCCGTCGCCTGTCATGGCGACAATCTCGCCGTTTTCCTTAAAGGCTTTAATAATTCGCATTTTCTGTTCGGGAACAACTCGTGAAAAGATATTTACTGTTCGGACTCTTCTGCACAGCTCCTCATCGCTCATGCTGCTTATCTCATCTCCGGTAACTGATACATCGCTGTTTGTCATACCGACCTGTTTTGCAATTGCCGAAGCGGTAACGCCGTTGTCGCCCGTTATCATCACTACACGTATTCCGGCTTTGATACAGCGCAAAATGTCGGTTTTCACTGCTTTTCTCGGCGGGTCCGCAAGCCCGACAAGACCGCAAAGTTTAAGTCTGCACTGTGTGAGGCTTTCCGGAATACTTTCACCGTCTTTTATTTTCATTGAGCCTACTGCGATTACCCTGAGTCCCTTTTTTGACATTTCCATCTGCTTATTTTTAACCCGGGCACTTTCATTTTCCGCGAGACCTGATAATGCCGCTATTTTTTCGGGTGAACCCTTTGCCGTGACAATAACAGTACCCCCAGGGCGGCGCCATACATGCCCCATCATTTTTGCGGAGTTTGTAAAAGAATACTCTTGAATTAATTCTCCGTCAAAAAGGTTATCTGAAAGAATTCCTACTTTTTCACAGTAACCGAGCATTGCCTTTTCCATTGGATCATAGGCGTTTGATTCACAGGCACGCCCAATTGTTTCACAGAGTTCCTTTTCACTGCCGTTTAATGTGAAGGTTTCAATTACCTCCATATTGTTCATGGTGATTGTTCCGGTTTTGTCAACGCAAAGCACTGAAACCGCGCCAAGTGTTTCAACGGCTGGAAGTTTTCTAACGAGCGAATTCTTTTTTGCGAGCCGCCATGCGCCCATTGAAAGGAAAACAGTAAGGACCACCGGAAATTCTTCCGGAATCATAGCCATTGCAAGTGTTATTCCCGACAAAATACTTTCGATTAGTCTGTTTCCCGGTGAATGGTCGGTTAAGTTTACCCAGGTGATGACCATAACAAGCAAAAACAAAACGGCAGCAATGACAGCGCACAACTTCACAACCCGTGAGGTCTGTTTTTTAAGCGGAGTAGGCTCAGCAGGTGCTTTCGAAACGTGTTGCCCGATTTTTCCGAATTCTGTATCAGCGCCGATTTTATCAATAAGAATTTCAGCGCTGCCCTGCATTACAAGCGTTCCCGCGCGGCAATAATTCAGCCGCTTGTCATAAATCCCGGAATTCTTCGCTTTGTCTATATCCGGAAAATCGGTTTTCCATACACCTTCCGGTTCGCCGGTCAAAGTTGATTCATCAACACAAAAATCGTTGGCTTTAATTATAAAACCGTCCGCAGGGATTTTAAGTCCCTCCGAAATAAGCAGCAGGTCGCCGGGAACAAGATCGGCACTTCCGATTTCCTTTTCAATACCATCCCTTATAACTGTGCAGCGAGGCTCTGAAAGGTTTTTCAGGGCCTTTAACGTATTGTCGGTTTTTCGTTCCTGTATAGTTTCGATACTGATTATGCCGACTACAAAAATAAGCATAATCGCACCGTTCCGCGGTTCGCCGAGAACAAAATAGATAACGGCGGCGAAGAGGAGCAGCAGAAACATCGGTTCTTTTAAGACATCAAAGAGTTTTCCTGCAAGGTTTTGTTTCTTTTCCGGGACAAGCATGTTTTTGCCAAAATGTTTTTGCAGTTCTGCCGCTTCGGATGATGAAAGTCCGGAATACGGCTTTTTTAGCTGCTCTGTCATAAAAATACCTCCAAATTTTTTATGGCTCTTTGACAGCAAATATTGGAAAAGTCCGAAAGGGTAAAAAAATACCCGCGGAACAATAACTGTCCCACAGGTAGAAAACCCTGCTGCCGATAACGGCCCAGCCCCACGAACTTTTAAAAAGTTCATCGCCTGCTCAGTTTGTACTGTAGAATTAATGCAGTGCAAAGAGATGTTCATATTTTAGCATATTCAAATTGCCTGAAACAAGTGATTATTGAAATATATATTTCAATAAGTACCATATTTATAATAGAAAATTAAGCAATATAAATTATGCAGTCAAGCATGAAATTGTTAAGATAATATCAAAGTAGTATAATCAGAAAAAACATTAAGAAAATATAAACTGAAGTTAACGGAAGGGGTATTTTAAAATGTTAAAATTAATGAGAGCACCGTCTAAATATGTGCAGGGCAAAGAGGCACTTTTGGAGACTTATGAAAACACAAAGGACCTCGGCAAATCGTTTCTGTTTGTATGCAGCCGCAGCGGCTACAAAGCCTCCAAAGAGAAAATTGAAAAGAGTTTTGCAGGTAAAGACGCAAAAATTATGTTTGAAATTTTCGGTGGAATCAGTTCAACCGGCGAAATTGAGCGTATGCGCAAATTAGCAAAAGAAAATAACATCGAGGTTATTGCCGGAATCGGCGGCGGAAGCGCAATTGATACCGCAAAAGCTGCCGCTTATTATGAAAAACTGCCGATTGTAATCATTCCGACAGTTGCGGCAACCGACGCACCGTGCACCGGGCTTTCAGTTATATACAAT
>DATALE010000202.1:0-4076 GCA_036261235.1 Ruminiclostridium sp.
TTCTGAAATCTGTCAAGCGAACAAAGGGCGTTCTGTTCGGAAACCTCGACAATCACACGGTGCGACGGAATTCCGAATTCGTTAGATCTGCGCACAATACTGGAAGCCGGAATGCCCTCGTAAATTGCGATCGGGTCTATATTAATGAAAAGCGGTTTTAAGAGATTGTGTTTTGAAGCGTTAATAAGTGCCATTTTCCGAAGAAGCAAGTCAAGCTCGTTCATGCGATTGCGCCTTTTCGCTTCGGCTATCAGAGCTGTGGGCATGTGAAATTCCGTTCCTTTCGGCCCCCTGCTCAAAGCCTCATAGCCGATAATGTTACCATCCGAAAGGCTAACAACCGGCTGAAAATAGGTATCAACAAAAGCGTTTTTCAGAATATCATCGAAATTCGCATTGCCTTTCATTTTTAAAACCTTACTTTCTATAAATCTAATTTAAGCTGTAATATCTAAAGAAGGGTTGAAAAAAAACTCTCCGCATTTATAATATATATCGTATTAAAAATGTCGGAGGAAAAATGAAAACTGTAATTGCTGCGGTAAATTCAAAATATGTACACATGTCGCTGGCGCCCTGGTACCTTAAAGCGGCAAGCGCGGATGTATGTGAAATCAGGATTCTGGAACTTACGATTAACCAGGACAAGTCTGAAATTCTAAGGAGTATATATAAAGAAAAACCTGATGTACTTGGGTTTTCATGCTATATATTTAATATAAGCCTAATTCTCGAAATTGTAAAGGATTTACGGACAATTTTCCCAAATATTGTTATTGTTTTAGGCGGTCCGGAAGTTTCGTTTGACCCGGTCGAAATTCTCCAAAACAACAGTGAGGTTGATTATGTAATCTGTTCGGAAGGAGAAGTGCGCTCAAATAGACTGCTGACGGCTCTTTCAGAAGGCAAAAAACCGTCAGATATTGACGGTATCGCTTTTAGAGTTGGCAATCAGGTTAAGTTCAACCCTCCGGCCGATTTTATAAAAAATCTTGACACGATTGCGTCTCCATATACCGAAGAAATGCTGAAATCAGCGTCGGGAAAAATCGCCTATTTTGAGTCTTCACGCGGCTGTCCTTTCAGCTGTGCGTACTGTCTGTCGCCGCAGACCGGCGGTGTTCGCCGCTTTTCAATGGGGCGCGTTAAAGACGACCTGAAAAAGCTCATGCTTTCTGATGTCCGCCAAATAAAATTCGTTGACCGGACTTTTAATTGCAGCGCCGCGCGGGCAAAAGAAATAATAAGATTTATAATTGAATCGGCAGAGTCGGACAAAACCGGTACAGTAGCTAAAAAAAATTATCATTTTGAAGCGGCTGCCGACCTTTTTGACGACGAGATGATTGAAATTCTATCCTCAGCCCAGACAGGCCTTTTTCAGCTTGAAATCGGGATTCAGAGTTTTAATGAAAAAACACTTGAAGCCGCGACCCGAAAAACAAATATTACCCTGTGTGAAAAGAATATAAAAAAGCTGGTTTCACGAGGTAATATGCACATTCATCTCGACCTAATAGCGGGGCTGCCTTATGAGAACTTTGAAAGTTTTTCCGGAAGCTTCAACCGAATATTTGCACTTGCACCTCATTGTATCCAGCTCGGCTTTTTAAAGCTGCTGAAAGGGTCTTCTTTGCGCAGTGAGGCCGAAAAATACGGTATAAAATATTCACATACTCCGCCTTATGAAGTGCTCTCGACTCCATGGCTGAGCTATGATGAAATACTTAAACTCAAGGATATTGAAGTTGTCGTTGACGCTTTATATAACAGCGGCAAATTTAATCATTCGTTCACTTATATTATACCTAAATTTAACTCGCCTTTCAATTTCTTTTTTAAATTTTCTCGGTATTTAAAAAAGTTTTATCCTGAAGGTTACGGAATTCCTTCCCGGGAATTATATAATATTTTTATGAAATTTTCCGATGAATTATTATCGTCTGATGACAGCATCTCCTTAAACGAGCTTTTGAAGTTTGACTTTTTTATTTCCGATAACTCATGCAATCCGCCGAAAGCGCTTACAAGAGCGGAACTTCCCAACGCACGCGACTTATACGCCGCAGAAAAAAGTACAGGCCGCCGTGTCCATTTTGAGCGATTTTCTGTGAACCCTCTCGATCCGGTGAACAAGAAAAGCGTTGTTATAAAGTTTGATTATACACTTAAAAACCCTGTCACCGGGCATTACAGTTACAGTTTTGTGTGACGGTAAAAATTTGTTCATACTATAAATCTGCCGCGGCGCAGGCAGGGCTTTAAAATTTTATCCCGCTGTACATGCCCTCAAGAATTTCGCATGAACAGGCTAATTTTTGCAGTTCTTCATCTGTCAAAGAAAGCTGAATGATACTCTGAACCCCATTCCTTCCGACGACGCATGGAACGCCCGCATAAACCCCGTGCCTTTTATATTCGCCGTCAAGCATTGCGGAAACCGTAAGGACACTGCTTTCATTGCCGAATATAGCTTTTGTAATCCGAACCATAGCCATGCCTATACCATAATATGTGGATTTTTTCGCCTCGATTATCTTCTGCGCCGCGTTCTTAACTTCAAGGACAATTGTACCCATATTTCCGCTGCAAAACTGTCCCCCCGATTCGGCACATATGTCCATTACCGGTTTTGTCGCAACAAAAGCCTGTGACCATGGAATAAATTCGCTGTCGCCGTGTTCTCCCATAACATAGGCATGAACGTTGCGCGGATCAACTTTGAAATAATCTCCCAAAAGATAGCGCAGACGGGCTGTGTCAAGCGTCGTTCCTGTCCCTATTACCCTATTGCGGTCAAACGAGGACAGCGTCTGCGTAACATGAGCCATAATATCAACAGGATTTGTGGCAATAAGAAAAATCCCGTTAAAACCCGATTTAACAACAGGGCCAACAATGGTTTTGAAAACCGCTGTATTGCGCTGCAAAAGGTCGATTCTCGATTCACCCGGTTTTTGCGCGACGCCAGCGGAAATTGCAACAATATCCGCGTCTTTGCAGTCGCTGTAGTCTCCGGCATATATTCTCATATGCGAACCTGAAAAGGCAAGGCCATGGTTTAAATCCATCGCTTCACCCTCCGCCCGCTTTTTATCAACATCAACAAGGACAAGCTCATCGCAGGCGTTTTGGTTAAGCATTGCATAGGCATAGCTCATTCCGACAAAGCCCGTCCCAACGAGCACAACTTTTCTGTTCTCCATAAATTTTTCCTCCATTTTTTGACTTTGAGCGCTTTTTTCATTTAGAAAATACCGGATTATAGTTTGCTGCTGTTACATAAAACTAAACATAGTATTTTTTATTTTCTCTTGATTTTTTCGTTATTTTTCACGAGAAAATTGCCTTTTTTAAAATTGTCGTCCTTATTCAATAAATTTTGATATATTTGAAAGTAAAGTCCCTCAAAAGAAATTATAATACATAATTTAAATCAAGAAAACTATTAAATTTTAATGCCCGCAGCGCTTAATATGTACATTCACTAAATTAAAAACAACCCGGTTTTGATAAGTCGGGTTGTCCTTTTAAATCAATGAGGCATGCTGCCGAAATGTGAATCATGATTAAACAGGCCGGTCAGCTCCTGCGTTATCTCTGTTGGGCTATTTCCCTTGCTGTTCTCAATTTCAAAAACTCTTAAACCTGCTTTTGCTGCCATTCGTACTTCCGGTTCAGTGAACATGCCCGTTTTGACCTGACGTCCGCTTCTGTCTTTTATGGCATATTTTTTCTTCAACGCTCACATCACTCCTGTTAATTATCAGTTAATATCGGGTTCGTCTTGAGCGGATTATTAATTGAAATTTTAAAATATTATATGCAGATATAATAAATATACTCTGTTTAGTTAATTGTTTTTGTAAATACTGTAGAAATTCTAAATGTAAATTCTTAAACATATTGGAACGTGCTCAAATTCAAAGCAAACGATGCTCAATCAGGCATTATATTATAATATATGCACAGAGAAATTGTTTTGTCAGTAAAGATTATATTGAGAGCTTATAACCATCGGATTCCATGGACTTCCGCATTGATGATGCGATTAAAATAAAGTATAATTAAATCAT
>DATALE010000212.1:0-3239 GCA_036261235.1 Ruminiclostridium sp.
CATTTGCTGATGGGGCTTTTGCGCGAAGGCGACAGCGTGGCAGTCAGAATCCTTGTCGAACTTGGATGTGACCCCAGAAAGCTTTATGAAGATATCGTCAGGGAAATAGGGGTTGAACCACAGACAGGCGCGCAGAAACCCACAGGCTTTTCGCCGTCGATTTCAATGGGTAAACCGGGTAAAGCCCAGACAAAACATACAAACACCCCGACGCTTAACCAGTTCGGCAGGGATTTGACCGACGCGGCGCGTGACGGAAAACTTGACCCTGTTATCGGACGATCAGAGGAAATCGAACGTGTAATCCAGATTTTATCACGCAGAACCAAAAACAACCCGTGTCTGATCGGTGAACCGGGAGTCGGTAAAACGGCAATTGCCGAGGGACTCGCGGAAAAAATAGTTGAGGGGAGGCTTCCGGAACTTCTCAAAGACAAACGTGTTTTTTCACTCGATATTTCGGGCATGATTGCCGGAACGAAGTATCGCGGCGAGTTTGAGGAACGCATAAAAAAGGCGCTTGAAGAGGTCAAAAATTCCGGAAACGTAATTTTATTCATTGATGAGCTGCACACAATTATCGGTGCGGGAGCGGCAGAAGGCGCGATAGACGCCGCAAATATTTTAAAGCCAATGCTTGCCCGCGGTGAAATTCAGGTAATCGGTGCAACTACGTTAAACGAATACCGCAAATATATCGAAAAGGACGCCGCGCTTGAACGCAGATTCCAGCCCGTAACGGTGGGCGAGCCGAGTGAAGACGAGGCTCTTCAGATATTGCGCGGACTGCGTGATAAATATGAGGCTCACCACAAGGTACGTATTACGAATGAAGCTTTGGAAGCGGCGGTAAAATTATCTTCACGGTATATTACAGACCGTTTTCTGCCAGACAAGGCTATTGATCTGGTCGATGAGGCCGCAAGCCGCGTGAGACTGAAATCAGTAACTGCGCCGAATGACCTTCGGGATTTGGACGAAAAACTGAAAAAACTGAGCGAAGAAAAGGAATCCGCCGTCAAGTCACAGGAATTTGAACGTGCCGCGAAGCTGCGCGATGAAGAAAAAGCACTTAGGGAAAAGGTTGATGAACAAAAGAAGCAATGGCAGGAGTCGAGTGTCGGTAAAGTAAATGAAGTTACCGGTGAAGAAATTGCTGAAATTGTTTCGACCTGGACAGGAATTCCTGTCAGAAAGCTTGCGGAAGAAGAAAGCGAACGTCTGCTTCATATGGAAGATGTTCTTCATGAGCGTGTCGTCGGCCAGAACGAGGCTGTTGAAGCGGTATCAAGGGCGATCAGACGCGGCAGAGTCGGAATAAAAGACCCGAAACGCCCGGTAGGGTCGTTTATATTCTTAGGGCCGACAGGGGTTGGAAAAACGGAGTTGTCAAAGGCTCTTGCCGAAGCGCTTTTCGGGAATGAAAATTCAATTATTAAAATTGATATGTCAGAATATATGGAGAAATTTGCTGTGTCCCGTCTCGTGGGGTCGCCTCCGGGATATGTGGGATATGAAGAGGGCGGACAACTGACAGAGAAGGTTCGCCGCAATCCCTATTCCGTTATCCTTTTTGATGAAATTGAAAAAGCGCACCCCGATGTATTCAATATTCTTCTTCAGATACTTGAGGACGGTATTCTTACCGATTCTCAGGGGCGCAGAGTCGATTTCAAGAATACTGTAATAATCATGACTTCAAACGTCGGCGCGAGAATGATAACAGATAATCGCAGACTTGGTTTCAGTATGGGCGACAATGCGGAGAAAACCAACAAAAATATTAAATCCGATGTTCTGAGCGAACTTAAACGCACATTCCGTCCCGAATTTCTGAACCGTGTTGATGATATTATCGTATTTCAGCAGCTTACGAACGAAGATATTCAGAAGATTGCAAGGCGTATGCTCGACGTGCTTGAGAAACGCCTCAAGGGACTTGAAATTGATGTAAAGTTCCCGGATGAGGTTGTTGCGAAGATAGCCGAAGAAGGCTTTGACCCGGTGTATGGCGCAAGACCACTCCGGCGCGCAATACAGTCGAAAATCGAGGATAAATTGTCTGAACGCATGCTCGAAAACGGTATTAAAGCCGGGGACAGTATCAGCGCACTGATAAAAAATAATGAAATAGATTTTGGAAAGAATCCTGCGGCGGCAGGGTGATTGCAGATTCCAAATTTCTTGAATATTATAGCAATTTCAAAAAAGAACTGGAGAAATGAAATCTGATTTTCTTGCTTACAACAGTAAAATCAGATAAGCAACAGCTGTAATCTTTTTTGAAATAGCTATAGGTCAAAAGCCACTCAGCAGATCCGCTTTATGCGGATTGAAACTGGGTGGCTTCTTTTTTATACCGGATATCTGTTTTATAAAAAATCTATCAAATTATGCGTTATAGGTGAAAGATTTGACAGATGTCATATTCCTGCATTCATTAGCGCAGTTCTGGCACTCGTTCGCACATTTTCTGCAATGATCATCTGAAAACATACCGCACTCCTGCGAACATTCATTGCAAACAGTTTCACACAGCTTACAAATATCCTGAGTATGCGCGGCATCCATTATCATAAACTTTGAAGCTTCATGGCAAATGGAAATACATTCGTCCAATTTAGCAATACATTTTTTGCGTGCCGCAACATCTGGTTCGTTCATGCACATCTGCATACATTCCATACATGCCTGTGCACACCTGTTGCACGCGTCAATACATTTTTGATATTTATCAGTGCTGTTTGTTACTACTCCCATACTGTTGCCTCCAATTTCAAATTCTTTTTATTATTTTCTGCTGAACAAAAAATATTCTTAAAATATCAAAACCATTATCTATTAAATGGGGTAACCGTTTGCAAGGGCGCGAAAAAAGTCTGAACCTGATGCAGGCATAAAACTGCGGGTCGTTTTGCACCGGCGGGAGGCAGCTGCTCCAGTTAAACGATGCCGCTCTTATACCTGATTACGGAAAACGCAAAGCTTTGGCTCGATAGTGGAATTATGTTTGGGCCGGAACTATCACAAAGAAGTATGACTTATATAAGAATCATGTAAACTTTATACAAATTAAATACAATTAGCCCAGTTAACATAGCTACGGGCTAAGTCAAAAAGATGTAGTTATGTTCTAAAAACGCCTAATCGCAGGAAAAATGAATAATTGACAAAAAATAGAATATGATTACAATGATAAATAAGGAACAAATATGCTTCTTCTGTAAAATAAGGGATTA
>DATALE010000213.1:0-2890 GCA_036261235.1 Ruminiclostridium sp.
CAATAATCAAGTCTATTCTTCACGCAAAATTTGAAACATCACATATAACATATAAAGATACCGAATCATATTTCGGGATTTTATATGATGGCAATACTCGTAAATGGATTTGCAGACTTTTTCTTGATAGCGCAAAAAAGAGTATAGTTTTTCCGGATGCTGAAAGCACAAACGGTACAAGATTTTATATAGAAAGTCTTGATGAACTTTATCAGTTTAAGGATAAATTAATTGATTCAGTAGGCAGATTCGTTCAAACAGATAACGGATAAAAAATGCCCCGCTGTCCGAAAGGGCAGCGGGGCAAAAAAATATAAAAATGGCGTGATAAAATGGCAAAAAAATATTTTTTTAAAGTTTGGGATATAGCTATTATAATTCTCAGCTTTTATACTGTGATGGAATTTTTTATTGAGTTAGTGACAAAAATCCCGGAACACGCATTAGGCGTTCTTGAAGAAATTGATTTTTTTATATGTATCTTGTTTTTAGCAGACTGGATTTATTATTTCATAGTCTCCAAGGATAAGGCCAGATATTTTAAACATCATTTGCTTGATTTAATTTCTTCAATACCTTTTGTGCAGATTTTAAAACCATTACGGATAGCAAGAGCAGCAAGAATATTCCGTTTGGTACGTTTGATTCGGGGTATGCGCGGTGCTGAAAAATTTATCGGCATTTTTGCAAAAAATAAAGCGCGGTCTGCAATGTCAATATACATAGTAATAACAACGATAATATATTTGTACGGAACTCTTGGAATTTACAATTTTGAAGAGGGAATAAATAAGAACATTAATTCATTTGGCGATGCCATGTGGATGGCTTTTACGACGCTTACAACCGTTGGCTATGGAGATTGTTATCCGATAACACCGGGCGGCAGAATACTATGCGCTTTGCTTGTACTTACCGGGATGGGGTTGTTCTCACTATTTACTGCAGAATTTGCGGCATATATACTAAAGGCTGTTAACAAATTTAAGCGGGAGTAAAATTATAGGAGGTTTCACTTTGACTGCAGCGGCGTATGCGCGATACAGTCCTGATAATCAGCGGGAGGAAAGCATTGATGCTCAGTTCCGTGCAATTAAAGAATTTGCTGAACGTGAACATATCACGGTTGTAAAAATATATACCGATGAGGCTTGATCCGCAACAACTGATAACCGACCGGAATTTCAAAATATGATGGCGGACGCCCAAAACGGGCAGTAAGGCTGTAATTGTTCACAAGCTCGACGTTTCAGCCGTGACCGATATGATTCTTTATAAGAGATTGCTGAAAAAGCAGGGGATAAGGCTTATTTCAGTATTAGAGAACCTCGATGATTCTCCTGAATCCGTTATACTTGAATCTATTCTTGAAGGCATGGCAGAGTACTATTCAAAAAATCTTGCTCGTGAGGTCCGAAAGGGTATGAATGAGAATGCTCTAAAAGCTAAGCATGATGGAGGAATACCGCCGCTGGGATACGATGTTACACCTGATAAGGGTTATGCGCTGAACCAGACGGAGGCAACGACGGTTAAACTGGTTTTTGATTTATATACACAAGGATATGGTTATAGAAAAATAATTGAAAAGCTGAACGCGAGAGCATTAAAAACCAAAACAGGGAAGCCTTTCGGAAAAAATTCAATTGCTGAAATTTTGCGTAATGAAAAATATATAGGCAGATATGTTTTTAATAAACGCTTAAATAAAGGCTCAAACCGGCAATATAAACCTGATGACGAAATCAAGAACAAGCTGCTTACAGATGATCAGATTGATAATATCGCCAGTATGCTAATGGCAGAAAAACAAAAGAAAGAAGCTCAAAAAGGTGCGGTTCTTCCTGAATTAAAAAAACAGTATGCCGCTCTGAAAAATAAAATGAGCAAGTTGTACGATTTGTATGAGGGCGGTATAGATAAGGAATCTTTAAAAGATAAGATAAACATATGGCAGAGCGAAGCAGAATGAATTGATAAAAAAATTCAAGTTTATGAGAAAATAAAATCATCATCGGCTGGTATTGATATAATAAAAAAATATCTGCATTTTCAAAGGCAAACCCTTGAGAATGCAGATAAAAAAACTGCTTGGCAAATAATAGAAACATTTGTTGACTATGTTGCAGTTTTTAAAGACAGATTTGACCTTGTTTTGCGTGTGGATAGTGATAATGATGGTGGAGGCGAGGGGAGTTGAACCCCTGTCCGAAGACGCATTCCCACAGTTTTCTCCGAGCGCATCCGGTTATTTAGAATTCCCTCGGTGTGACGTCAGCCGACAGACTTCTCACCTTGGTAGCCTTAAAAGTCGTGACGTGCCGAAAGGCGAAAGCACGTTCATGTTCACCGCTAAGTCACGCTCAGACACCGGGCCGCGGTACTCCCAGGCTGAACGGCTGCTAATTAATTAAGCAGCAAGCGCCATCTCTCTGTTAAAGTTAACGGAAACGACGTTGTTAGAATTTTTCGCATTTATATTTATGCGGATTTTATAGCGGTTCCGCACCGCTGCTCGCTTGCTGTGCTTCAACATCCCCGTCGAAGCCAATACGCCCCCATGTATAACCCCATAAAATCAGGGCAAAACGTATGCGATAAAATCGGATACGTTTTTAACGGAATCGTTCTTTCATTGCGCGGTCTGCTTCACGTTTAGCGTCACGTCTGGCAATATCTTCCCGCGTGTCATAAAGTTTTTTACCTTTGCATACCCCAAGCTCGAGTTTTACGCGAGGCCCTTTAAAATAAAGCTGCAATGGAACAAGAGTCATACCTTGCTGCTTTATCAGCCCCATGATTCTCATGATTTCGCGTTTGTGCATCAGAAGACGGCGGCGTCTTATTGGGTCTTTGTTAAAGATGTTGCCTTTTTCATAAGGGCTGATAT
>DATALE010000228.1:0-14935 GCA_036261235.1 Ruminiclostridium sp.
GACGAAACAGGTCGATCTTGAAAAACTCTGCGAGGCAATCGGAGTTTCACGTATCCGTATCTGCGACCCGTTCGACCTTAAAGAATTTGAAAAAGTAATGCGTGAGGAAACAGCCGCCGAAGAGCCTTCGGTCGTGATTTCACAGCGTCCGTGCGCACTGCTTAAAAAGGTTCATTATGGTGCGCCTTATTCTATTGATACCGAAAAGTGCAAAAACTGCGGCAGCTGCCTTAAAATCGGCTGTCCGGCGATTGTTAAGAAAGAAGACCACATGACAATAAACAGCGCTCTCTGCTGCGGCTGCGGACTTTGCACAAAAATGTGCGCCTTCGACGCTATTGGAAGATAAAGGAGCAATGAAGATATGCAGGGTATGAATATAATGATAGTCGGCGTCGGCGGGCAGGGAACACTTCTTGCAAGCCGTGTTATCGGCGGCGCCGCACTTGAAAGCGGTTTTGACGTCAAGGTTTCCGAAGTTCATGGAATGTCACAGCGCGGAGGAAGCGTCGTTACATATGTGCGTTTCGGTGAAAAGGTCAACTCTCCGCTCGTCGATATCGGGGACGCGGACGTTGTGCTGTCGTTTGAGGCTCTTGAGGCGGTTCGCTTCTTAAAATACTTGAAGCCTCAGGGTAAAATTATCGTAAACGAACAGCAGATTGACCCTATGCCGGTTATCACGGGAGCGGAAAAATATCCGACAGGGATAATTGAATCATTGAGCAAGAGCGGGATTGACACTATTGCGCTCGACGCCGCAAAGATAGCGGAAGAATGTGGGGATATCAGGGCTGTCAATATCGTTTTGATAGGCGTAATGGCAGGACTTGGCCTCGGAAAAATTGAATATGCCGTGTGGCGTGATTCAGTAGCTAAATGCGTACCGCAAAAGGCGCTGGAGTTAAACCTCAAAGCATTTGATATGGGATATGAAAGGGGCAGCCGCAGGTGAAATATTTCAACGAATACGCGGAGACAATGTCAAGGGATGAGATTAAGAACGTTCAGTCGCATAAACTCTGCCAGCTTGTCAAATATATATATACCAATGTTCCGAGTTACAGAGAAAAAATGCAGAAAATCGGCCTTCTGCCCGGTGATATAAAGTCAATTGATGACTTAAAGCTCCTGCCGTTTACTTACAAACAGGATTTGCGCGATACCTATCCGTTCGGCATGTTTGCAACTCCGATGGAACAGATTGTCCGTATTCATGCTTCTTCCGGCACAACGGGTAAACAAACTGTTGTCGGTTATACCGCACATGATATCGACATGTGGGCGGAATGCCTTGCAAGGGCACTGACGTCTGCTGGTGTAAACCGCGGTGATATTGTCCAGATTGCATACGGCTACGGATTGTTCACCGGCGGTCTCGGCATTCATTACGGATGTGAAAAAGTCGGTGCTTCGGTTATTCCGATTTCGGGCGGCAACACAAAGCGCCAGATTCAAACTATGATTGATTTCGGGACAACTGTTCTTGCATGTACGCCGTCATATGCTTTATATATAGCTGAAACAATGGCTGAAATGGGTGTTAAACCCGAAGATACAAAGCTTAAATTAGGTATATTCGGGGCAGAGCCGTGGTCGGAGCAGATGCGCACCGATATCCAGAAGAACCTCGGCATCAAGGCAATTGATATCTATGGCCTCAGTGAAGTCATGGGCCCGGGCGTAGCTTGTGAGTGTGCCGTTCAGGACGGCATGCACATTCAAGAGGACAATTTTATCGCTGAGATAATTGATACCGATACAGGCGAAATTCTGCCGGATGGTGAAGCCGGTGAAATTGTTTTCACGACGCTTTCAAAAGAAGGACTTCCGTTGATTCGTTACCGCACACATGATATTTCCCGGCTCGACATTTCAAAATGCTCCTGCGGACGCACAACCGCGAGAATGAAGAAAGTAACAGGCCGCTCAGACGATATGCTTATTATCCGCGGGGTAAATGTTTTCCCGTCACAGATTGAGGGAGTACTTCTTGAAATTGCGGGAACAACGCCTAATTATCAGATAATTGTTAATCGCGTGGATAACAGAGATGTGCTTGAAGTTCATGTAGAAATGAGCCAGAAAATCTTCTCCGATGAAGTCAAGGGCATTGAAGATGTCGAAAAGAACATCAGAGCAAGGCTTGATACAGTGCTTGGTATCAATGCAAAGGTCCGCATGGTCGAACCGAAGTCTTTGGTACGCAGCGACGGCAAGGCAAAGCGTGTTATTGACAACCGCAAAATTTAATCTAAAATAAAAAAACGGGGTGAAATGTTATGGTAAAACAGATTTCCGTTTTCCTTGAAAACAAAGAGGGAAGGCTCGCCGAGGTAACAAAAACGATTGCTGACAGCGGCATAAATATCCGCGCTATGTCAATCGCCGATACCACAGATTTTGGAATACTGCGTCTTATCGTTAATGACCCCGAACGTGCAAGCAAGGTACTTATTGATTCAGAATTTACAGTCACCGTCAAGGAAGTGCTCGCAGTCGGTATCAGTGATGAACCGGGCGCTCTTTCAAAAACACTTTCAGTTATGATGAAAGACGGAATAGCTATCGAGTATATGTACGCTTTCGTTGGTAAGTGCAATGGAAACGCTCTTGTCATCTTTAAAGTATCAGATAACGAAAAAGCGGCAGCTTCGCTGAAGCAAAGCGGTATTGAAGTGATAGACGGTCAAGAACTTTATAATCTTTGATTCAAAGCTTCAGGATACAAATGCTATCTATCAATCGTTGTAGTGATATCCGAAAACAGTAAAAGTCATGTACCACCGGCTTAGCCAGTGGTACATGACTTTTTTTGTGAAGGTAATTGTGCTAAATCCGAACCCCACTGCATATTTTTCAAATAATCTGCTGATTTTGCTTACGAATATTTGTACTATTACTACGGCGCTGTGCTTTTTATGTCAATTTTAATAAAACTGAACTTTATTCACCCTGTTTTCTGCAACAACCTCCTAATAATGGCTTAAAAAACGTTATTCCTATTGACAATCATTATCATTATCATTAAGCTATATATGGTAATTGGAAGTAAGAAAAATATTCGAGGGGGTTGACAAATGAAAGAAATTATTGAATTCCGCGATGTCACTAAAGCCTATGGTTCCGGGAAACACAGGCTGTTTGCCGCAGACCATCTCAACTTTACAATTAACGAGGGCGAATTTGTAGTGATTCTGGGGCCGAGCGGAGCAGGAAAATCAACGCTTCTGAATCTTTTGGGCGGAATGGATCAAGCTACAAGCGGTCAAATAATCGTAAAAGGAAAAAACATTGTAGGACTTAATGACAACAAACTGACAGAATATCGCGCCGCAAATGTTGGTTTTGTATTTCAGTTTTATAACCTTATTCCCACTCTTACGGCTTTTGAAAATGTTGCTCTTGCTAAAAGCATTGTAAAAGACTCATTGAATACAGAAGAAGTGCTGAAATCGGTAGGACTTGGGGATCATATAAACCAATTTCCTTCTCAAATGTCAGGAGGTGAACAGCAGCGCGTATCAATTGCGAGAGCAATCAGCAAAAATCCGACCATGCTTCTCTGCGATGAACCTACCGGAGCATTGGATTCCGAAACCGGTGTGGTTATTCTTACACTTCTTCAAAAAATGAGCCATGAAAAAAACAAAACCGTTATCATTGTCACCCATAACGCGGCTCTTGCTCAGGCTGCGGATAAGGTGATCCGGATTAAAAACGGCAAAATCAAGGAGGTTTTTATAAACGAAACGCCTCTTGCGGTAAGTGAGGTGAACTGGTAATGCTTTTTCGAAAAATGATTCGTGATATGGGACAACATAAAACACAGTTTATCTCAATATTTATCATGGCTTTTTTAGGCGTGTTTATCTATGCCGGAATCGGAGGCGAATGGATGGGCCTGAAAAACAACGTCACAAAATATTACAAAGAAACAAATTTCGCAAATGTATGGCTTTATGGAGCCGGTTTCACTTTGCAAGATGAAAAAGCGGCAATCGGTGTTGACGGCGTTACGGGCGCCGAGCGCAGTCTTGTTGTCGACAGCATCGGGAAATTCAGCAGCAATCCGAAAATCACTCTGCATTTCGTAGAAAAAAATGAAATTACAAAATCATATCTCGTAAGCGGCGAGGCATTTTCAACCGACAAAGACGGAATCTGGATTGACAGCCGTTTTGCCAAAGCGCGCCATCTTACCGTCGGGGATAAAATGTCGGTTACATACAATGGGTTAGCAATTGAAAAGAAGATTATGGGCACAATTTATAATCCTGAATATGTGTTTAATTCCGACGGCGGAATGACGCCAGACTTTTCAGCAATCGGTTATGCTTATCTGTCATATAAATCACTGCCGAATTACAATAAAATCATATATAACCGGATGATGCTTACAACAAGTTCAGATCCTGCAAAACTTGAAAACAAAATAGACAAGGTGCTCAATGGAAAAGACAGCGTTTATCTGACACGTGAAAATCACCCTAGCTATAATATGTTCCAACAGGAAATTGACCAGCATAAATCAATGGGGTCAATCTTCCCGGTCGCATTTTTGCTGATAGCGCTTCTTACAATTTTGACTACCATGACCAGAATCGTAACAAATCAGAGAACGCAGATTGGAACATTAAAAGCGCTCGGCTTTAGAAAAGGCAAAATCGTACTTCATTATGTCGGCTACGGATTTTGGGTTTCTCTTGCCGGCTCTATATTGGGTGCGGTTATCGGGCCTTTGACCTTACCGAAACTGTTCTATCCTG
Source organism: Ruminiclostridium sp. (assembly GCA_036261235.1). GTDB lineage: Bacteria > Bacillota > Clostridia > Oscillospirales > Ethanoligenentaceae > Ruminiclostridium_D. The sequence goes on from DATALE010000228.1 coordinate 4,770, forward strand.
CAATGTCGGCATTCTACACTCTTCCAAAATGGAAACCTTCCATAGATATTTCTTTCTACATTATGGCGGCGGTAATGGTTATTCTCTGCACATTGGTAACATACCTTGCCTGTCGCAAAGTACTGAATGATGTGCCTGCAAAAATGCTCCGACCGAAAGCTCCTAAACTAACACGCCACGGTATTCTTGAAAGAACAGCATTGTGGAATAAACTTGGTTTTAACTTTCAATGGAATATAAGGAATATTTTCCGAAGCAAAGTCCGGTCAATTATGGCGGTAATTGGAGTCCTTGGCTGCACCGCTCTTCTTATCTGCGCTTTTGGCATGTATGACGACATGAATGATATGAAAAACTGGCAGTATCAGGACTTAGAGGGGTTCGCGTCAAAACTTACGGTAAAGGATACGGCAACAGCCAGACAGATAAGTGATGCAAAGTTACAAGTAAACGGTCAGGCTATTATGGAAGGTTCGATTGAAATAAAGGTAAACGGAATTAAAAAATCCGGTTCACTTACTGTTACCGACAACGCAAGCCTTTTGAAAAACACCGACGAAAACCGCAATTTAATCACTCTTCCGGAAAGCGGCGTCTCGCTTTCCTATAAAATTGCAGACCAGCTTTCAGTAAAAAAAGGTGATACAATAAGGTGGCACATTTACGGAAACACAAAATGGGTGGATTCAAAAATTGCCGCTATATACCGTGACCCGTCGACACAGGGAATTACGCTTTCAAAACCCAGTTTCGAAAAGCTCGGGTTTAACTTTAGGGCTACATCAATCATAACATCAGAAAAAGTGAGCGGCAAAATTGCCACAATTCCCGGAATTTCAGAAATTCAGCAAAAAGCAAATCTTATAAACGATTGGGATAATATGACTGAAGCAGCAATGACTATGATATATGTTTTGATTGCGGCAGCCTCGTTGCTTGCCGTCGTGGTTCTTTATAACCTCGGAATTTTGTCGTTTACCGAGATGGAAAGGGAACTTGCAACCTTAAAAGTATTGGGATTTAAATCGGTAAAAATCCGCAGGCTGCTCCTTTCACAAAACATTCTGCTTTCAGCTGTTGGATTTATCGTTGGCATTCCGGCAGGCATTTGGCTGATTGATGCTATGGTATCAATGATGGGTGATTCATTTGATATGATTTCTGTAATCCACCTTGGCAATGTGCTTCTTTCATTTGCAATTACGTTTCTGCTTTCATACGTAGTCAACCGTATGTTTTCCGGAAAAATCAAAAATCTTGACATGGTGGGTTCACTCAAAGGCGTTGAATGAAATATCAAGAAATTAAAGGAGTCACCCGCTTTATTTTGTAAAGCGGGTGACTCCTTCCTGAGTTTATATTGATTGAAAAGCGATCAATATTAAAACGGCCCGTTGGGGCATTATATTTACGCCGGGGACCGGTACAACATTGCTAAGGTCACCTGGTCGTTTATTAGGTTTCACGGCACAATCAAGAAAAAACAAGCTTAACTGGAAAAGCTGCTATTTCATTAAAAAGCGGCTGCTTTTTATATGATTAAAGACCTTAATCATTTACATCTGTTCACGAGATTCTTTCTGATTTAAAAATATCAGCGCAGTTTAAAGTTAAATGCGAGGCTATTAAGCGTTTCGGATTCCATTTTAAGATGTGTACTTAAATCGGCATTTTTTTCAGCCATAACCGATGTCATCTGTACAATATCTGAGAAGGATGTAATTTCATTATTGATATTACTCAGAGATTTAAATTGCTCCGCAAACGCGCTGCTTACGTCTTCGACCAGATTGACAACGGTTTCAACGCCCGAAACGATATCATCGAGTTTTTCACCGGTCTTGTCTGCTTTCTTTGTGCCGTCCTCTATAGATTTAATTGAAACGCTTATTATTTCACTGGATTCTTTGACGGATTTTGAGCTGCTTGCCGCAAGCCTTCCAACTTCGTCAGCCACAACGCCGAAACTTTGTCCGAATTTGCCTGCGTGTGCGGCTTCGATTGCGGCGTTAAGTGCGAGCAGTTTTGTTTGAACTGCGATATTGTCGATTGTTTTAATAATATCTCCGGCATTGGCAGACGAATTGTTTATTATTTTCATTGATTCGAGCAGAGAATACATATAATCTTTGCCGGAAAGAGCTTTACTTCTGGTTGCTATGGCCGCCTCGCTCATCTTCTTTGTGTTTGCCGCGTTTTCCTGCACTTTGTCCCATACTACTGAAACAAGATTCATCAGGTTTTCTATTGTTTCCGCCTGCTTTGCCGATTCCTGCGAAAGGCTTGAGCTTTCATCAAACATATGTGTGGCTGCTGTTTCGAGGGTTGAAGCCGATTTTTGCATGTCCTGAAGAAGAATATTTAACGAATCCAAAATTTTATTCAGCGAGTTTGAAATATGAATAAATCCTCCGTCATAATCGCTTACTTTCGGAATATTTAAGTCGCCGACTGCAATTTTTCCGAGGATATCCGATATATCTGATATCATATTTTTTAAATTTTGCTGCATAAAGTTTACAGAATTGGCAAAGACAGCAAAATCACCTTTGTATGAACCTGACACATCTTCATCAAGGTTGCCGGCACTAATATTTGACATGACCCGAGAAATCTCATTGACAGGCGCAGTGAAATTTGAAAGCATATCATTGATTCCGCAGAGCAGGTTCTGCCACTCGCCTTTAAACAATAATGTATCGGCTCTCTTTGTAAGTTTACCTTCCCGTGATGCCATAATCAGCAGCGATGTTTCCTTTAGTAAACCGTTCATGGTTAAGATAAGGCCATTCACGGAGTTCTTTATAGTTTCAAAGTCGCCGCTGTATTCTTCCACGATTTCCGAAGGAATTTCACCCTTGCTTATCATACTTATATAATCGGAAATATTTTTTATGTGCCCCGTTAAAACTTCAAAAGCGTCATTTAACCCATTGCAGATATCTTTATAAAATCCCTGCTGACTGTCAGAATCCGCTCTGGCGGAAAGGTTGCCGTTAAGGATATTTGAATTAACGCATGAAAGCTCTGTTAAAATTGACCTTATTGAATCACATGCAACTTTAAGGTCGCCGTTTATTTCAATGAAGAACAGTCTCTCCTCATCAGTATGCTCAGTTCCGTCACCTATTTCAAAATCAAAATCGAGTGAGCCCTGCGCCACCATCTGGAGCCTTTTACCAAGGTTTGAAACTTCCTGCCGAAGATATTTTTCCTTTTCAATTGAAGCGGTAGCTTCTTCGATTACTTCAACATACCCCGTGTGACTGCCTGCTGAATCATTAAGTGCAGATGTCCGGACTTTGTAGTGCCTGCCTTTAACTTCATAAGGAGTTAGAGGCTTTCCGGCTTTAAAGCAGTCTACCGCACAGATGCCTGTGCCGCACAGCTCATTTCCGCATGATTCACACGCGTGGCCTACAATTTCATTTCTGCTTTTTCCCGTCATGGCTTCCATTGCCTTGTTCGCAAACAGGCAATGTTTATTAAGATCAGTAACGAAAATCGGCAGCCTTATTGAATCTATAACAGATTCATAAAAATAGAATGATTCGGTCACTTTGCCAAGGGTCTTATTAAAACCTTTTATAATTTCCCTGTAATCGCCACTGTGGGCGTATTCATCGGCACGTTTATCATAAACCCCTCTGATTGCGGAATAAAGCAGCATTTTTGAGTCTTTGACAAGCAACTTGATTGCCTTAATTGTTCCGTTGACGGCGGGAGCAATTTCATCCTTTTCATCTCTGCTTTTGACAGCGGCATTAAGATCGCCGACCGAAACTTTTTTCATTGCGTCAACTACGCTGCTTATATAATCTGCAAAATCATCCATGGCGACTGTCATTTTTCCGATTTCATCGCTGCTATTCACGTTAAGCCGCTTGTTTAAATGGCCTTTGCACATTTCACTTATAAAATCAAGCGTTTTTTTAATCGGTTTTGAAATCATGAAACGGCATAAAAGTGTGACGGCAGCAATGGTTATTAATAAAAATACAATTGTAATTAACACGATGATATTCGCAAGCGTGCCGAGCGGCCCTGTTACCTCTTTATACGGAACGGTTACGCCGAGAGACCATGATGTTCCGGCTATCGGCGCATAGGCCATCCAGTAGCCCGAACTGTTTAGCGTGTAGGTCTTAAGTCCGGAAGCTCCGCTTGTCATGCTTTTTTCTATATCAGCAAGCGATTTGTAACCTGAATCCTTTTGAGCTTTTGCAATTGCGTTTTCCTTATTTAATACTTCCTGATAATTGCTCGAGGCAATAACAGTGCCGTTTTTATCTAATATAATGGCACGGCCTGTTTTGCCTACTTTTACATCGGATATGTATCTTGAGAGGATATTTACGTTGAGAGTTCCGATAAGCAGCTGCTTTGTCTGATTATTGCCGTCAGTTATCGGCGAACAGATGTAAAGCATTTTCTGGTTATTTTGTGAGGCACTGGAAACCGGGTCGGAAATGACTTCAGACCCGGTTTTTGCTTTCTTGAAAAAGTCCTGTGTGCTTAAATTTTCGGTACTGTTATTAATAAAGGTAGCTTTGCCGTCAAGGGTGCAGACACCTAAGCTTTGCAAGTCAAGCCTGCCTATTACGTCCATCAGGTTCAATCTTTGAGTGTTCCAGTCAAGTGATTTTATATTTGCGTCGTTAGTTGCATTAAAAACCTGCCATTGTATATTTTTAAGCCTTTGTTCAATAAGATTGGACTCGCTTTTAGTAACGCTTTGAAGGTTGCTTTTTATTTCATCTTCAAGGTTCCCGGAAGATTGCCTATAAATCAAAATACCGGTAATAGCCATTGCGGCAATCAGCAAAACAGACATGCAAGATGTGATTTTCAGTCCTACGGTCAATCTGTTTTTTTCAGGCTTTTCAAGGTTAAAATTGGTAACTCTGATTGATGGTAATACGGACTTCATTTTAAGTATTATTTTAGGAATATGCATAAATTCCCTTTCTTTCATCAACTATTTTACTTTAAGAAAAATATATCATTTTGCATATCTGACTAAAATATAGGACATGTAAAATTTCCTTATAAGAATAGTAAAACAGTATTGTTAAAAAAGCAGATGCGCAAAATGACAAGCACTACTCACGTTCTGAAAAACTGCAAATCGCAAAAGTACGGGATTTAAGTGCCTATGATGAAATTGTAGGGGTGCTTCTCATGGTTGAATTGGAGCACAGCCGCTTGGAAAGGCATTGGCGAGTTTACACCCGGCTTGACATCCTGATTGTGGACGAGGCTGGATACATGCATTCAGCTCGGCCGGAAATGAGCTGAACTTTTTTAGCTCATCTGCGAACGGTATGAAACCGGCAGTATCATTTTAACCAGCAACAAATTCTTCAGTGTTTGGGGCGAATTGTTGGATGAAAACCGGCGATTTTAGCGGCGTTTTGGGTCAAACTCTAGCCGGCGTTTCCCTTGTTTTTATTCCGGCGTTGACATATTTGGGAAGATCAGCGTTGATTTTATTTTTATTATTAAATTTGCCTTGTAGCGGATATAAGTTCATCACTCCATTTTACAAAATTGTAACCGGCTTGGGCAACAGCTGTAACCGATGTCCCATAAGCTCCATGAGAAACGCTCTGTTTGCATTTCCCGAAATGGCACCTCCAGCCCCAGCCGCATAAACAAGGTTGCATGTCGTGGATGACGGAGAATGTTAGTTGTACCAAGCAGCTGATAATAATTTCCGTCATTTTTGCTTGAAACAAATACTTGGACTGTTCCGGTGCTGTCTCCCGCTTTGTCCTTAATCAAAATGTCGTTTTATCGGTGGAAATTGTTTGTGTGGTATTTTCTCCATCCGGTTTACGAATGGTTTCCACTGTTCGCGCCGTTGTTCGAACTGACCTGAATATATCCCTGCGATGTCGGGTCGGAAACCGAAGCCATATACGAAAACCAACTGCCATTGATGTTTACTGCATTATTGGATTTAAATACAATATTTGAAGCGCCGGATTCATTTTCGGAGGCGAAGCTGTTGTTATCAACGAAAAAGCATGAGTGTAAGAGCTTATATGGCTCACATTTTGACAAGAAAGAAATAGCGTATTTTTAATGCCGGTTTCTCAATCTTTAAGAAATGCATTGACAAATTACTCTTGTTCCAATATCATATAGATATAGTTAAATATCATTTACATATATCTATATGGAGGCTCAAATGGAAAAGAATTATGCCGACTATGCCCTGCTCTTCAAGGCTTTGTCGGATGAAACGAGACTCAAGATCATCGACATGTTGTCATGCGGAGAACTTTGTGCGTGTGATATTCTGAAATACTTTAACATCACCCAGCCTACCTTGTCTTATCACATGAAGATTCTATCAGAATGCGGTATCGTTCATGCCGATCGAATCGGAGCATGGATGCATTATACATTGAACGGCGATATCACAAAGCAAATTTCGGAATACTGGAATGCGCTTTCAAGCAGTAAAGAAAACTGCATTTGTCATGCAAGCGGTAAATCAAGCTGCCCGGAGTGTGGCACACAAAAATAATTTAGATGGGAGTTGATATAATGGCGGGTGAAAATGCGGTATGCTGCTGCGCTCCGGCAATTCCGGAAGCGCCGTATATTATCGGATCAACGGAAACGTCTGTCGGCGCTGTTCCTGCGGTAAAGACGGAGCTTTCCGCAAAAGACGTTTTAGGAGCCTTCCGTGTCCGGTGGGGCATCGGACGAATGAATTACAAGGTTGAACCGGGAATTTACAGCATTGGAAAGCCGGATGAAAACTCACCGGTTCTTGTTACTGCAAATTATAAACTGACCTTTGACAGCTTGCGAAAAGAACTGACGGGGTTAAATTTGTGGATTCTGGTTCTCAACACAAAGGGCGTGAATGTCTGGTGCGCCGCAGGAAAAGGCACCTTCGGGACAAAAGAACTGGTCTTTCGGATCAAGGCTGTTAAACTCGGTGAAATTGTTAAGCACAGAACCCTTATCCTGCCGCAGCTCGGCGCAACAGGTGTTGCTGCCCACGCGGTCACTAAACTAAGCGGGTTCCATGTTGTTTACGGACCGGTTCGGGCAACGGATATTCCGGAATTTTTGAAAGCCGGAATGAAAGCGACGCCGGAAATGCGTGAAGTCAAGTTCACGATAAAAGACAGAGTCGTACTGACGCCGGTCGACCTTGTTTACTGGATGAAACCGCTTGTTCTCTTCTTCGGCGCGTTGTTTGTCCTGAACGCAATTGGGCTCGGAAGATTCGGTCTTTCGGAACTCATTGGATTTTTAGGTGCAGTCATAACAGGCTGCGTGATAACGCCAATTCTTCTACCATGGATACCGGGGAGGGCTTTCTCATTGAAAGGTGCTCTGCTCGGCGTGATCTGGGCAGCTGCAAGCATCTTTTTAGGTGGTGGGTTCGCAGGGCTTGGTGTACTGAAAGCAATATCTTACATTCTTTTACTGCCCTCTGTTTCCGCTTACACAGGAATGAACTTTACAGGAAGTTCGACTTATACCTCTCCAACCGGTGTAAACAAGGAAATGCATATTGCCATCCCGATTATACTCGGTGTGTCTTTCCTTGGGATGATTGCGCTGATTGTTGATAGCATCATAAAGATATTCTCATAAGGGGGCGATGATGATGAAGCATCAATACCTGAAAAACGTTGTAACACTGAAACTTGATTCGGAAAAGTGCGTCGGCTGCGGCATGTGCGTTACTGTTTGCCCGCATCATGTTTTCGAACTTGCAGACGGGAAAGCGAAAATTGAAGATTTCAACAGCTGTATGGAATGCGGTGCCTGTTCCAAAAATTGCGCTTTCTCTGCGATTTCTGTAAAACCGGGTGTCGGTTGTGCGGCGGCTATTATCAAAGGAATATTGACTGGAAGCGAGCCGTCCTGCGATTGTTCCAGCGGCGAATGTTGCTAAACAGAAACATTATTATAATATTGAATTGAGGTTATTAAAATGGAAAAGGTAGGCGGTAAGCTTTCATTTCTTGACCGATTCCTGACATTATGGATATTCATTGCTATGGCTGTAGGCGTCGTGACGGGCAACTTTTTTCCTTCTGCTTCAAACGCGATTAACAGTTTGAGTACAGGCACAATCTCATGGCCAATCGCCATCGGACTGATTCTGATGATGTACCCGCCACTTATCAAGGTGAAGTATGAAGAAATCGGCAAGGTAGCAAATAATAAGCGGGTGTTCTCTTTCTCCCTGTTACAGAACTGGGTGATTGGGCCTCTTCTGATGTTCGCGCTGGCAGCCATTTTTCTGCCCGACAAGCCGGAATACGCAATCGGAATTATTGTCATCGGCCTTGCACGCTGCATCGCTATGGTGATCATTTGGAACACTCTCGCAAAGGGCGACAATGAATACTGCGCAGCACTCGTGGCTCTTAACGCCATCTTTCAGATTTTATTGTACTCTGTCTACATCTGGGTTTTTGTCACGCTGCTTCCCTCACTGCTGCATCTTTCATGGGGTGGAGAGGCAGTTCATGTTTCCATATGGGATGTTGCACACAGCGTACTGATTTATCTCGGTATTCCCTTTATCGCCGGTATTGTTACCAGATTTTCAGTAATCCGCGTCAAGGGAAAAGAGTGGCTGAACAAAACCTTTATTCCGAAGATATCACCGCTCGCACTGATTGCACTTCTCTACACCATTATCATCATGTTTATGCTCAAAGGGCATCTGATCGTTCAGCTTCCGTTTGACGTTGTACGAATCGCGATTCCCCTACTCATCTATTTTATTCTGATGTTCGTGATCAGCTTCTTTATTTCTTATAAAAGCGGATTCAGGTACGATCAGACAACCACGCTGTCTTTTACAGCCGCGAGCAACAACTTTGAGCTTGCTATCGCCGTGTCGGTCGCGGTTTTCGGCATCAGTTCCGGTCAGGCGTTTGCCGCCGTGATCGGGCCGCTGATCGAAGTTCCGGTCATGATTCTGCTCGTAAGACTGGCGCTGTTTTTCAAAGGGAAGTTTTTTGATGAGTCGGGGCTGCCGCTGAAAAAAGCAAAGGTGCAAAAATGAGCAGAAAACCAAAAGTAGCCTTTATCTGTACGCACAACTCCTGCCGTTCACAAATGGCGGAAGCAATCAGCAGAATCTATGCAGCGGATATTTACGACGCCTTTTCCGCGGGAACTGAAATAAAAAGTCAGATCAACCCGAACGCTGTGCGTGTTGTAAAAAAGCTGTATAACGCTGATATGAGCATCAATCAACGGCCGAAATTGCTTGCAGAAATACCGCCGGTAGATATTGTGATCACGATGGGCTGCGGTGTTGCGTGCCCGTTCCTTCCCTGCAAATTTCGGGAGGATTGGGGCCTTACTGACCCGACAGGCAAAGCAGAAGACGAGTTTATCAATACTGCAAAAACGATTGAGGCAAAGGTTAAAGATTTAATCCGTCGAACTGAAAATTCTGAAATTATCGTATAAGGAGAGATTCTATGTCGAAGACTTGGTATCCGGTCATTAACGAGGAAAACTGTGTGGAATGCGGCGCTTGCTTTGATAAGTGCTCACATGATGTATTTAAAAAGGAAGCAGGCAAACCAATCGTTACTTTTCCGGAAGGATGCGTTGAGGGCTGTCACGGCAGTCAGAGCCTTTGCCCTGCCGATGCGATTGCATACTTCGGCGAAGATGAAGGTACTGAATCGTGCAGCTGCGGATGTGACTGTGGTTGCTGCAATTAATTATGTCATTAGTACGGGCTGCAAAACAAGCAGCCCCTTCTTTTGCATAATACTTGCATTATACAACTATTATGTGATACAATTATTGCAGGAGGAAATTATTATGAATATTAATCAGCCGTTTCAGTTGCGTGAAAATATACGACAGCTTGAGCGAAAGCTTGGTATCCTGCAGGACAATCAGCAAGCGTGCTGCTGCATTTCAATGGCTCAATGCCACGCTCTGGTTGAAATAGGTCGTGCGAAAAGCATTTCCTTGAACGAGCTGTCGAAAAAGTTGAATGTTGATAACAGTACGACAAGCAGAGCCGTCAACAAACTGGTTACCGGCGATCTTGTCAAAAGAGATATCGACCCTAATGACAGAAGATATGTAACGATCGCCCTTACCGAGCATGGTGAAAAGGTGTTTTTAAATATCGAATCGGACAGAAATGCCTA
>DATALE010000235.1:0-11804 GCA_036261235.1 Ruminiclostridium sp.
GAACGACGTGGCAAAGTACTTTGCCATCCTACCCGCAATCTTTACCCTTTCCATCCCAAACATGAAGCTGTTAAACGTCATGGGGCTTTCGTCACCGAACAGCGCGATTATTTCAGCGCTTATTTTCAACGCGATTATCATTCCGCTGCTGATTCCGATTGCCATGCGCGGTGTTAAGTTCAAGCCCATGAGCGCTGACCGAATGCTGCTCAAAAACATGACGATTTATGGACTTGGCGGTATCATTGCACCATTTATCGGCATCAAGCTGATTGATCTTGCCGTCGGCCCGCTGATGCACATTCTTGGTTTGGGTTGAGGAGGAAAGCTTTATGAAAAATATTTTTCGCGCGTTGACAGTCGGTATTGTTTTCATTCTATTTTGCGGGTTTGCATATCCTCTGCTTGTCTTTGGGATCGGGCAGCTTGCTTTCCCCTGGCAGGCAAACGGCAGTATGGTTACAGTAGGCGGAAAAGTTGTGGGTTCCCAGCTGATTGGGCAGGACTTTAAAGACAACCGTTTCTTCCATGGGCGCGTTTCCGCTGTCAACTACAATACCTTCACGGCTTCGACAGCACCAAAGGATATGAGCGCCGGTTCCGGTTCGTCAAACTATGCACCATCTAACCCGAACCTTACGAAACGAGTCAAAAACGATGTGGCGGAATTTTTAAAGCAGAATCCGACAGTTCAAGAAACAAATTTGCCCGCCGACCTGTTTACAAGCTCATTTTCAGGTCTTGACCCCGACATCAGCCCCGCTGCAGCAGAAGTGCAGGTTGATCGAATTGTAAAGGCAACCGGTATCAGTAAAACTGATCTTGAAAAAATCATCAGAGACGATACTGCCGATCGTGATCTCGGCATATTCGGTGAAAAAAGGGTGAATGTTTTGAAAGCAAACCTTGAAATCTACAATCTTTTGCAAAAGAAATAACGCCTTACGGGTTATACCTGTTGCCGTGGGGCGGATTCCCCACCATATATTTTCTGTCTTGCGGCAGAAAAACTTTAAGCGCGGAGGATTTTCCTCCGCGCTTTTTCTATATGAATCTCTATAATTGACATAGGAACTACTATGTGATACTATATAGTTGTAGTAAGTATTACATAGTAGAGAAGGTGATCGTATGGAAAATCTAACAGAAATGCTCAAAGGCGTACTGGAAGGCTGCGTTCTTGAAATAATAAGCCGTGGAGAAACCTATGGCTACGAAATTACGCGAAGTTTAAATGCACTCGGCTTCACGGATGTTGTGGAAGGAACTGTCTACACCATTTTAGTGCGGCTTGAGAAGAATAAACTCGTGGACATCGAAAAAAAGCCATCCGAAATGGGACCGCAGCGCAAATTTTTCCGGCTCACTGATGCGGGGCGTGAGGAATTGCAGAACTTCTGGGAAAAATGGAAGTTCGTATCATCAAAAATAAACGAGCTAAAGGAGAGTAAGCAATGAACTTATGGGAGAAAATCACAGGCAGCGACATAACACAAACACTTGAAGCTTTTGAGTTACGCGCAAAAAAGCTGCCGGCTGATGATCAAACGGCATGGGAAGAAATCAAGACCAATCTTTGGCCGCATTCAGATTTTACCGGACGCAGCCTCTTGCCTATTCTTGACGGCGTACTCGATCTTCTTGAAGAAACAGCGGCTGACGGGCAGAATGTTGAAGAGGTTTTTGGCGACGATATTAAAGGTTTCTGCTCAGCACTGGTTGGCGGCGAAGGGGCAAAATCTTATCGCGACAAGTGGCGCGAACAACTCAACAATAATATTGCGAAAAAGATAGGTAGATTAGGAGGATAAAAATGAGTATAAAGAATATCATCGATGACAAAAAAGAATGGCGTGCACATATGGCCCGTGTCAAAGCGCTTCCACAGGATTATCAGATTGTTTATAAAGAAATCCAGAAATATTTCTTTAAAGTGGGCCCGGTTGAACAAACCGACGGGTCAGATTTACTTTCTGGAATTGTCGATCTTTTTGAAGAAGGCGCAGCCTTGAAAAAAGGTGTACTCGAAGTAACCGGAAGAGATGTGGCGGCTTTCTGCGACGGTTTAATCAAAGATACAAAAACTTACGCGGATGTCTATCAAGAATCTATTCATCAAGACACTGACAAACCCTTGAAAAAGAATTACGAATAAAAAGTCGGAACATCAGTACTGAAAAAACTGCGCGCGGCAATCAACCGATCGGTATCAGATGAATTTCTACATTCCGCACCATTTTTATCAGTTTGTTAATAGTAGAACCACGGAAAAAGGTTTCAACCTTCGTGCGTGTCGACTGTCCCATGACAATCTGGGTAATGTGTTTTTCATTGGCATACTCCGCAAGCGTTTCCGAGACACTATGTCCAGTAAGTTCCACGGTCTCGGCACCAAGCTGCTTTGCAAGTTGCGTATGCGAGGCAAGCATTTTTTTATCCTCTTCTGCATCCCTGCGGAAGAAAAGGCGTGTGCTGCTTACAGAAACAACGAACCATTCGCATTTATAGCGGTTGGCAATCCGCGCACCACGACGGATCAGTTTTTTCGCATTCGGACTTGAACTGATACAGACCATCAGCCGCTCTACGGTGTGCCAGTTATCCTTGATTCCCTCGCGTTTCATATATGCATCAAGGTCTTCATCGACATCCTCGGCAGCCTGACGCAATACAAGCTCACGCAGAGCATTGAGATTTCCTTTACGGAAAAAGTTTTTGAGCGCCTGCGGAACCTTGTCAGCTCTGTATACATTACCACGGCGCAAACGGTTTTGCAGTGCGTCCGGTGTTAAATCGACAACGACAACTTCATCAGCCTGCTGCAAAATCCAGTCCGGCAGCGTTTCGTTGACACGGATGCCGGTTATTTGAAAAACGACGTCATTAAGGCTTTCGAGATGCTGTATATTCAATGTTGAAATGACATTGATACCATGATCAAGAATTTCAAGTACATCCTCGTACCGTTTCTTATTCTTGGAGCCCGGAACATTCGTGTGTGCCAGCTCATCAATCAGCACAGTTCCCGGTTGGCGCTGCAGGACCTCATCTACGTCAAGCTCGGTCATTTCCACATTGTTGTATATGATTTTTTTGCGGGGAAGAACTTCGAGGTCTCCGATTTGACTGTCCGTTTCTTCTCGTCCATGGTTTTCAACATAACCGACAACGATATTTTTGCCGTACTTAAGGCGCCTGTTTGCTTCACTGAGCATAGCATAAGTCTTACCGACGCCAGGCGCATAACCCAGAAAGATTTTGAGCATACCGCGGCTCTGCTTATTGCATATATTAAGCGCCTCTTCAGGCGTTAATCTTTTATCACTCATAATTGTCAGTACTCCTCTGTAAATCATGTCATTTAATAAATTGATAATAACACAATAAAGTTTCTTCTTCAAGGAGGGGTCTATTCATCAAAAAATCGTCAACAATCAACTGTTGACGATTTTTAGTATAGACGCCTTTCTACATACCGTTCATTATATGTAACCATTTTGCCGATGGTGGCAAAATGGTCTAGAATTATCTTTCAAGGCTTTTTGAGATGGGACGATGTTTTGATTCCTGCTCAGTTTGTTTTTGGGTGAGTAAAATATGATCGATTCTCTCCTCACCTAAAATCCTTCGGACTATTCCATAATCCGTAGCAACACATTTCAGCTTTGTGTTCTCCTGCTCGTATCTTTCGACCTGGTCAGATAGATTCATGTTTTGATTTTTCACCTTCCAATACCGATTATTAAGGTCATCGTATTTGTCTTTCAACCGCAAATACTTGCCTATAACCTGTCGGAGAAGGGATTTCAGCTTTTCAAAAAACACCACAGCTTTCTTCTCTCGGTATCTTTTTGCAGACATCATTGCTGTCGGCTTGGGCAGCTGCCATTCTGGGTCTGCATCAAACCGGGACAGATTTTCTTCAACAAACTGCTCTTTTTCTTCAAGATTTCTCAGCTTTCCTTGGATTCTTTCCGTCTCTTCAACTGTTGGCCTTAGAGTCTTTTCTTTTTCGGCAAGTGCGAAAAGCAGTTCTGTTTTTTCGGAAATTTGTCCTTCCAACATACATACTTCTTTAAATCGTTCTTCCTTTTTAAAATTCAAAACAGTTAGGTGCTCATTGCGTGTTTCTTTCTTATCCCAATCGATTCCATGGAGCTGCATCACCAGTGCAAGCTGCTCTTTTTCTGACTGCGCCCATTGATTCCATTCGGTTTCCTTCCGTGTTCCACCTTTAAAACCTTGTGCAGCAAGCGCCTGCTTTAAAGAGACTCTAGATTCCAAGTCTCTTGTGCTGCCGGTGATAAACGGTACAAAATCGATGTGAAGGTGCGGCGTTTCCTCATCCATGTGAAGATGTGCAGAGAATATCCTTAGCTGCGGATTTCGGGATGGAAACTCCTGAACATACTCATTTAATATCTGGGCTGCGAGCTCACCGTCGCTTCCTCTTGCGTTTGTATCCTCCATGTTTCCAATTTGAACAACGACTTCATGAAAGAGTTTTTCTTGCTTGGATGCGCGGATTTTCTCATAGTAATCTGCGATTTTTCGATCGCTTCTTTTCTGATTGTTATTGTATTTCCGGAGTGCTTCATCAAACATTTCATGGTACAATTCCTTCAGGTTGCAGTTGCAATATTCAATGTTATCACATGTTCTGACAGCATCAACATTCTCGGCAATGAATGTGCGGCAATTGTGATTTGGGGAGCCTTTGCCGACCATAAATGAAATCGTGCGTTTCATATAACACCGCCATTCTTAAGCATGATCGTTCTTTTTGCCTCGCAGAGCGCAAAGCACTTTTGACAAAAGTAACAAAACCAGAACATTTACCGGCCGAAAAAAGAAGCTTGCAAGGTTGCGTCACTATAGAATTCTGCAATGTTGCAACCTTAATTCTCATCATTAGTCATCTCGCCCGGTAGACACCAATACCATTGATTGACTGCCTTCCTTGATCGATTTCACACCGATTGATTTTTTTGCTTCGTCAAGAATCCTCTTTGAAATACCAATTGCTTGGGCTTTTTTGAGCAGCATTTGCTGTGGGTATTTTCCGCCTGACAATTCATCCCGAATCAATTTTTCTGCCTGTTCTGATTTCTTTTCTCTTGCAATGCCGCAGAGCAGATCGTCAACGGAAATATCATAATGACCGAGCCAGGCAAATCCCGTTTCTTTGTTCAGCTCAAACGCAATCGCTTCACCCTCCGGAGCAAGGCTGGATTTATCCTGAACCATCACTCTAACTTCCGGGTTGTCCTTAAGTCTACCGACAATCAGAACACTTCTCGCCGCCGCCTGAAAATCAATGGAACCGAGACCTCGGTAGGAAGATTTGGTTCCGCTGCCCTTATTCATGTGCCCAATTAGAACAATCGCACAGTTGTGCTTTTCCGCAACTGCTGCCAACCTTGACATAACAGCCCTGGTTTCGTTGGCGCTGTTCATGTTCACTGATGCGCCGAGAAACGCCTGTAACGGATCAAGGATGAACAACCGAGTACTCCAAGCGACAATGCTCTCCTCTATTCTGGCGTCCAGCATATCAAGTTGTGCTTCTGATTCATCAATATATTGAATGTGACTACAGTCTGCATCAGCCGCGATCAGACGAGGCTTGATTGTATCTGGAATTCCATCCTCTGCTGTCTGATAGATAATATTGATTGGCTCACGCTCTGTATTATCGCAAGGAAGCTTTTCACCCTTTGTGAGCAAAGAGGCCAGTTGTAACACCATTGTTGTCTTTCCCTCGCCTGGATCACCCTGAATAATTGTAATTTTTCCAAAGGGTATATACGGATACCAAAGCCATTCGACCTGCTTGGCTTTTACCTCCGCCATGTTGATCATTTTCAATTTTGCCATAAAAGGTCTCCTTTCAAAATCCGTTGTGTTTTTGCAGGAAACCGTGGTATACTATTATTGCGTTGAGATACCGACGGCTCCTGCCGTTTGATTCTTACAAAAAGTTCTTATCTGCCAGGATAAGGACTTTTTATTTTTGCTCATTTTTGAAACCATCAAGCGTCATTGCTATATGGTCAACAACTTGCAGAAACTCATCTGATAAGGCACCAACTGGAGAAAAAGATTGTAATTGCTCCTGCACAACCGCCAACTGATTACGCAGTGCCTTATAGGTTCGCGGATTGCCTTGAACAACAATTTCTCTTTGAAGTACACGGTTGATCAGATAATCCTGTTTATTTAGGCCCACAAATTCACAAAAGCATCAAGCAACTGCGCTTCCTCAGGTGACATTCTGAATGCTACCGTTTTATTACGCCAACGCTTTTTCTCATCTTTGTTTTTCTGTGACATCCTATTCTCCTCGTTCAACACTTAATTTGGTTGCAAATTTCTGCTTGCTTTGTCGGAAACAAATGTGCGTAGCGATAAGTGATATCAATACTCTCGTGGCCGACACGATCTGCTATCGCCAACGCCGAGAATCCCATATCAATCAACAGGGATACTGAGAGTGGCGAAGATCGTGAATACGGATTTTTTTAACACCGGCCGATTTGCAGCCACGCGCCATTTCATGGCCAAGATAATACTTGGTGACCGGAAATAGTCTGTCAGTCGGTTTGATACCGTATAGTGTCTTGATATACTCCTGCAATTCTTCACAGAGAAAATCCGGCAAAGAAATAATGCGAATACTTTTTGGGGTTTTCGGTTCGGTAACAACATCTCTGCCGTTCAGCCGCTGATAGGATTTGTTAATCCTAAGCGTACTTTTTTCAAAGTTGAAGTCTTCCGGCGTTAAAGCAAGTAACTCGCCCTCACGAATACCGCACCAGTAAAGAACTTCAAATGCATAGAATGACATTGGCTTGTCCATCATGCTGTCCGCAAACTTCAGATATTCTGCCTTTGTCCAGAAAAGCATTTCATTGGTGCTTTCTTTCTTGCCCATATTGCCAACTTTAGCAGCGGGGTTAGCCTTTAATTCATAAAACCGCACCGCATGATTGAGAATAGCCGATATCTGATTGTGAACCGACTTGAGATAGGTTTGGGAATATCTATTTCCTTTTTCATCTCGGTAGGACATCATTTCATTCTGCCATGCAATAATGTCTTTCGGGGCAATTTGACACATTTTTTTGTTCTTAAAATAGGGTAAAATCTTCTTTTCGATGATATTGTTCTTGGTTTTCCAGGTATGTTCCCGGATTCGAATTTGCATGTCTTTCTTATAGATTTCTACAAAACTTTCAAAGGTCATGTCCAAATCGGCAGTTTGCTGCTGCAAAAACTGGCGTTCCCATTCGAGGGCTTCTCGTTTGGTAGAAAAGCCCCTTTTAACCTTTTGCTTTCGTTCACCTTGCCAGTTGTTGTACCTGAAAGAGGTAAACCAGGTTCCATTTTTGTCCTTATAGGCTGCCATTGCTATTCCCCCTTCCCTAAAATTACTGCTGATCCGTATACTTTTTCCATAAAGTACTGTCGGCTGACTCTACCTGAAATCACAAGGAACCCTTTTTCTCTTAGTTCCTCGTTAAGGCGTTTAACAAGCTTATAGGCGTATGGCTTCGATACTCCAAGCTCCTCTGCGACTTCATCGGCGTTGATGAATAATGTGTTGTTTGACATGTTTTTGTCCCCCTTTCGTTTTTATCAGGTTATTTTCTGCTATGTAAAACAAAGAAGCTTGGTATATGCATTAAACAATTTTGCTTAATGCATATCTTTATTATACTAAGCTTACTTGTTTATGTCAAGTACTTTCAAAAATATTCTAAACATAATTGTTTAGAATATTGATTTCTAACTCATAATAATCTATACTGTATATAACATATTTGTTTAAGAAGCCGTGGAGGAATATATATGACCATTGGAGAAAGAATTAAAAAGGCTCGTAACTTAAGAGGACTGACTCAAAAAGAACTTGGTGTTGCCATCGGCTTTAGCGAATTAACAGCAGATGTTCGTATGGCTCAATATGAAGCAGGAACCAGAGTGCCAAAAGAAAAAGTGTTGTTTGACATATCACAAGTCTTGGACGTTAGCCTAGATTATTTGAAAGCACCAGCATTTGCCACCTCCAAAGACATCATGCTTGCATTAATGGAATTCGACGATTACAACGAAACTTCATTTGAGGAAATTGAATATATCAACCAACACGGTGAACCCATGAAACACACAGGGATATATTTTAATAGAGCAGATTTAGAATCGCAGTTGGCCGAGTGGGCAAATGTCAAGAAAGAGCTTGTAGACGGAGTAATTTCTTTAGAGGAATATGAAGAATGGAAAACCAACTGGCCTGCAACATCAAAAATTTATAGTGACACCCCCAAGCAGTGGAAAAAAGAAAAATGAATGCAAAAAGACCTTGCCGAATTTCTTCGACAAGGTCTGATTTTATAAATATAGGTTTTAAAACACACTCGGAATAATCAGTGTTATCATTCCGTTATCAATTGGGAATTGTGATTGCCACAAATCCAGTATTTATGCGGGTTTGTGGTCCATTTTAAATCATTCCCACTCAATAGTTGCCGGGGGTTTTGAGGTGACATCATAAACCACACGGTTTATGTTGCGAACTTCATTGACGATGCGGTCTGATACCTTTTCAAGCAGCTCATACGGTATTCTTGCCCAGTCGGCTGTCATGAAGTCTGTTGTTACGACGCCGCGAAGAGCCAGTGTGTAATCATATGTTCTTCCGTCACCCATAACACCGACCGAACGCATATCAGTCAGAACCGCAAAATATTGGTTTATATCACGCATCATCCCGGCTTTTGCAATTTCATCTCTGAAAATTGCGTCGGCATCACGTAAAATTTCAAGTTTGTCTTTGGTTATATCCCCTATAATGCGAATTGCAAGTCCGGGGCCCGGGAACGGCTGACGCCAGACAAGATAATCCGGCAGACCAAGTTCTGTGCCAAGGGCACGAACCTCGTCTTTGAACAAGAGACGCAGCGGTTCAACAATTTCTTTAAATCTGACGTTGTCGGGCAGTCCGCCGACATTGTGATGGCTCTTGATTACTGCCGCTTTGCCGGTACCGGATTCAATTACGTCAGGATAGATTGTGCCCTGTGCGAGGAAATCGACTTCACCGATTTTCGATGCTTCTTCTTCAAAGACGCGAATGAATTCCTCACCGATAATTTTACGTTTGCGCTCCGGCTCGGTTACTCCGCAGAGCTTGTCCAGAAAACGTTTTTCAGCGTTTACGCGAACGAAATTTATGCCGCGCTTGCCGAAAACTTCTTCAATCTCGTCACCTTCATTTTTACGCATCAGCCCGTGGTCAACAAATATGCAAGTTAGGTTTTCGCCAACGGCCTTTGAAAGGAGGGCGGCGGTTACTGAAGAATCGACACCACCGGAAAGCGCAAGCAAAACTTTGCCGCTGCCTATATGCTCGCGAAGCTGTTCAATAGTGCTTTTTGCGTAATTGCCCATTGACCAGTCACCTGTGCAGCCGCAGACATTAAATAAAAAGTTATGCAGCATTTTTGTTCCGTTTTGTGTATGGTTGACTTCAGGATGAAACTGCACGCCGTAAAACTTTTTCTGCGGGTTTTGAATGGCAGCCACCGGGCAGCCTGCAGACTTTGCAGCAGCGGTGAAACCTTCCGGCAGTTCTTTTATGAAGTCCGTGTGGCTCATCCATGTTACTGATGAGCTGTCAAGCCCCTCAAAAAGCGCGCATGAATTATCAAATTCAGTTTCTGTGCGGCCATATTCGCGGGTATTCGCCGCAACAACGTTTCCACCGAGCATTTTTGCCATCAGCTGATTTCCGTAACATATACCGAGAATTGGAACACCGAGTTTGAAAATTTCTTCTGAACATGCCGGGGAACCCTCGTCATAAACGCTGTTCGGGCCGCCCGTGAAAATGATGCCTACGGGATTCATTTTTTTTAACTTCTCCATAGGGGTGTCGTAAGGATGAACCTCACAATACACGCCGCATTCGCGGACTCTGCGGGCGATTAATTGATTATACTGCCCGCCAAAATCAAGAACAAGTACAAACTGATGAGCCATTATTTCTACTCCCTGCTTTTTAATTCTATAGTTATTGCGAATTTATCTAATTTTCATCCTGGTTACCAAAAAGGAGACTCTTTCGGTGAAGATAAACAGACATTACAAGTCCAACGGTCATGAAAGATGAAACTGTGGTAGATCCGCCGGAGCTGAAAAACGGAAGTGCGAGACCTACGACCGGAAGCACGCGCAGGCACATACCGATATTAATAATCATCTGTACAGCGAATGATGCAAAAGCCCCGATGCAGATCATTGAGCCCATTTCATCTTTTGATGAAGCAGAAACTACGATAAATCTTATGAGTATTACAATTAATATAAATAAAAGTGCAATACATCCGATTAGCCCAAGTTCTTCGCCCACAACAGTAAAAATCATATCATTCTGCCGTTCGGGCAATGATGATGCGTAAAGCGATTGGGTTTTCGGCCCGTTGAATAAACCGTAGCCCCAGATTTCGCCGGAAGCAAGAGCGGATACTCCCTGATTCTGCTGGAACATTTTCTCCGCAAATTTGGGGTTTGTAGGATCAAACAGCGCAAGAATACGGTTTCTTTGTGTCCCACCGAAAACCTTATTCCAGATAAAAGGCGCAGCTATCAGCAACGCTATTCCGCCGCCCGCAAAATAACGCATTTTTATCGGCGTGGAAAAAATCATAAATATGAATATACATACATAAACAAGAGCCATACCCATATCTTTTTGCAGTACTATAATACCGATAGGGATTGCCGCATGCACACCTAACAGAAATACGTTCAGCGGCGATGACAAGTTTTCCTTAACCATATCAAAGTGCTTTGAAAATGTAATTATAAAAGCAATTTTAATTAATTCCGCAGGCTGGATTGTGGTTAGTCCGAAAACACTTATCCAGGATTTATCCTCAGAGCCTGCGCGTCCAAAACCGAATATAAGCGTATACATCAGCAAAAGTATACCCGCTGCCGCTATATATTTCCAAAAAGCCGCAAACGTATGATAATCTATTTTTGACATAATTATCATTAATATAATACCGAGAATATTTCCGACCACCTGAACAAGAAAGGTTCGGGTAATCTGCTGTCCCCTGTTTACAAAAAGCGTCGCGCTGTAGACCATAATAAGCCCGTATATCCCTGCTATAACTGAAAAAAGCAGCAGAATTCTGTCAGTCTGCTTTATATATTTCACAACAGCTGAAATTATTTTACCCATTAATAAGTATCCTCCATTTAAATGCTGCTTACAATACAGCACATTAAACATTATATTATGAGGCGGCGTTTATTTCAAGCAGTTAAGTTAAAAACCTTTTGACGAGGCAGGTAAATATGAGTATAATAAACATGTTTGGATTATTTATCTGCTAAATCCGTGAAAAAGCGGCCTATTCATCCTTTTTGATAGGCTGTACGACTTCTTTGGAGGAATAAAAATGCTAAGTGACATTGAAATTGCCCACGCGGCAAAAATAAGCCCTATTAAAGATATTGCATCATCTCTCGGAATAAGTGGGGATGAAACCGAATATTACGGTAAATATAAGGCAAAACTTTCACAGGAACTGTTCGACAGGCTTTCGGACAAGCAGTCAGGCAAACTTATTCTTGTAACAGCCGTAAATCCGACTCCTGCCGGTGAAGGCAAAACAACAACGACAATCGGCCTCGGCGACGCTATGCGGAAGCTGGGCCATAAAGTGGTAATCGCGCTCCGCGAGCCATCTCTCGGCCCCGTATTCGGTATAAAAGGCGGCGCTGCGGGAGGC
>DATALE010000236.1:0-5034 GCA_036261235.1 Ruminiclostridium sp.
TCTGGAGCGCATGACTGGGAAAATCACCTTGAAAGTGGAATATGGACATACAATCTCAATGCTGTGTGGTCCGGTTTGCAGGACGCTTTCTCCAATTTAGCCGCTGATGTACAGCGTAAATTCGGTGTGAAACTTAAAACGGTGGGAGCAATGGGTATTTCCGGTATGATGCACGGCTATCTGCCATTCGATGCCGCTGGAAACCAACTGGTACAGTTCCGCACCTGGCGTAATACAATTACTGAACAGGCGGCGGCCGATTTGACGGAGAAGTTCCACTGCAACATTCCGCAAAGATGGAGCATCGCCCATTTGTATCAGGCTATTCTGAATAAGGAACCGCATGTAAACGATATTTCTTTTCTGACTACATTGGCAGGCTATGTGCACTGGAAGCTGACCGGTCAAAAAGTGCTCGGCGTAGGCGATGCGTCGGGAATGTTCCCAATCGACAGCAGTACAGGCGGCTACAGCGGCAGGATGATGGAGCAGTTTGAAGATATGGTTGCCGGGCATCATTTTGGATGGTCTCTCAGCGGCATTCTGCCAAGGGTGCTGCATGCCGGCGATGAAGCAGGTGTGTTGACCGCCGAGGGAGCGGGGCTTTTGGATCCTACAGGAACATTGCAGCCGGGAATTCCAATGTGTCCGCCTGAAGGGGATGCCGGCACGGGTATGATTGCTACCAACAGCGTTGCGGAACGCACAGGAAACGTGAGCGCCGGCACTTCGGTATTTGCCATGGTGGTGCTTGAGAAGGAACTTTCCAAAGTTTACACCGAGTTGGATATGGTGACTACGCCGGCTGGTAAGCCTGTAGCCATGGTGCACTGCAATAACTGCACAGGCGATCTGGACGCCTGGATTAAAATGTTTCATGAAGTGCTTAGGAGTTTCGGAATGGATATTCCTAAATTCGAACTTTATGATGAAATGTACTTTAAGGCTTTGGAAGCTGACACCGATGCGGGCGGCCTCTTACATTTCAATTACTACTCAGGAGAACCAATTACAGGGATGGAGGAGGGAAGGCCTCTCTTCACCCGGCTGCCCGATGCAAAGTTCAATCTGGCAAATTTTATGCGCAGCCTTCTGTATTCGGCAATGGCCACTTTGCGAATCGGCATGGATATTCTGACCGAGAACGAAGGAGTGAAACTAGAGCAGCTGCTCGGGCATGGCGGCCTTTTTAAGACCGAAGGTGTTGGACAAAGGCTAATGGCTGCAGCTCTCAATGTACCGGTGGCGGTGATGGAAACCGCTGGAGAAGGCGGGCCTTTGGGGATGGCCTTGTTAGCGGCATTTATGGGGCGCAAGAACAAAAATGAAACTCTGGAAGCCTTTTTGGCAGACAAAGTATTTGCAGACGCAAAATGTATCCGAGTATTACCGGAGCCGGGCGACAAACAGGGTTTTTCGGTGTATTTGAATCGTTATTCTGCGGGTCTTCATGCCGAACGGGCCGCTTCCCGATACTTCGTTAAGTGATACCGTCCGATCAAACGTGGGCAGCTTTTGGTTAACTTTGATAGCTTTTCGTCTGTAAAAAATCCGGAAATTCAGAATTCCTTTATATGTCTTTCATCGACAATGAAATGCGCTTCCGATCCGGGTCGACTTCAAGAATACGTACTTTCACGATATCCCCGACGTTCAGAACCTCTGACGGATGTTTTATAAAGCGATTGCAAATCTGCGAGATATGAACGAGACCATCCTGATGCACGCCTATATCAACGAAAGCCCCAAAGTCAATAACGTTTCTGACGGTGCCAAAAAGCTCCATCCCAGACTTTAAATCTTTCATGTCAAGTATGTCGGTTCGCAGCAGCGGGGGAGGCAGCTCATCACGTGGGTCGCGCCCTGGTTTCATCAGCTCAGCTATAATATCATTTAAGGTTGGAACGCCTACACCCAGACTTGAAGCAAGTTTCGAGTCACTGAACTGCGATACCTTTTCTTTAAGACTCCTGATACTTCCGTTTTTGATGTCTGTAAAATTCAGTTCACAGACATCAAGTAGTTTCTTAGCAGCGTCATAAGATTCAGGATGAACAGAAGTATTATCTAATACATTATCACTTTCGGGAATACGAAGAAAGCCAGCACATTGCTCAAAAGCCTTTGGCCCAAGTTTTGCAACCTTCAACAGGTCTTTTCTGCTTTTGAATGCACCGTTTTCTTCGCGATACGAAACAATATTATTAGCGACGCTTCCGTTTATGCCTGAAATATGGGAAAGTAGTGAAACCGACGCAGTATTGAGGTCAACCCCGACGGAATTAACACAGTTTTCAACTACGCCCCCAAGTGCTTCGTCAAGGCGGGCTGGCTTTAGGTCATGCTGGTATTGCCCGACGCCGATTGCTTTTGGATCGATTTTGACGAGTTCTGCAAGCGGATCCTGAAGTCTGCGCGCTATCGATATCGCGCTTCTGATAGAAACGTCATACTCGGGAAATTCCTTTGCGGCAAGTTTCGATGCGGAATAAACAGATGCGCCAGCTTCGCTGACAACCATGTATGAAATATCAATCCCGAACTCCTTTATCATTGAAGAGACAAACATTTCAGTCTCTTTTGAAGCTGTACCATTGCCTATTGAAAGGATCTCGACACCGTGTTTGTCAATTAATTTCCGTATTTCCGACTTTGCTTCTTCAATTTTGTTTTGCGGAGGAGTGGGGTAAATGACGGTTTTGTCAAGAACTTTGCCTGTCGGGTCAACGACTGCGACTTTACAGCCGGTTCTGTACGCAGGGTCAAGACCAAGGACTGTTTTGCCCTTTACCGGCGGCTGTAAAAGAAGCTGTTTCAGATTCCGTGCAAACAGCTTCAATGCGTTTTCTTGAGCAGCCTCGCTGAGTTCGTTTCTTACTTCACGTTCAATCGACGGAAAAATAAGTCTCGCATAAGCGTCATCGGCGGCTTTTTGAACAAGGGATGATGAGTAGGACTTCGAAGTAAAAAATTTGTTGTATATGAATTGAAGCGGCTTGATTTTATCAAGTTCTACTGAAATTTTAAGAATTCCTTCTCGTTCACCGCGATCGCAGGCAAGAACCCGATGACCTGGGATTCTCTTAACAGGTTCGCTGTAGTCGTAGTACATACGGTAAACCGAGTCTTCATCTGTTGATGATTTAGAATGAAAAATACCGTCCTGCATAGCTACTGAACGTATAATCTTTCGAAGGGCAGCATCATCCGAAATATTCTCGGCAATTATGTCAAGAGCGCCGTCAATGGCTTCTTCTATCGACAAAACACCTTTTTCAGGGTTTATAAACTCAGCAGCACTGGCTTCAATGAGATTTTTATCCGCTTTTTGCTGCATTATTATGTCAGAAAGGGGAGCCAATCCTTTTTCATGAGCAATGGTAGCCCTTGTGCGCCTTTTGGGACGGAAAGGACGATAGATATCTTCAAGCTCCGTCATCGTCCGGGCATTTTCTATGGCACTCTCGATCTCCTGCGTTAACTTTTCCTGCTCTTTTATCGAAGCTGAAATCTCGCCGCGCCGTTTTTCAAGGGAACGCAGATATTCAAGCCGCTCGCCGAGCTCTCTAAGAACCTGATCGTCAAGTGAACCGGTGAGTTCCTTACGGTAACGTGCAATAAAAGGAATTGTATTGCCGTCGTCGATGAGTTTGACGATATTTTCTACATATTTTAAATTTAAACTGAATTCCGAAGAAAGGGTGTTAATTATATCCATCGAATTCCTCCACGGTGTGTTTATGATAAGTCAAACTGATATTGCTACCGGCAGATTAACTTAATAATAGTAATTGAATGAGTTAAATAATTTTAAGCCGTTTTATGCGCAATAAAACGCTGCAATGTTAAGTATTATAACATTCTGAGGTTTGAATTGCCAGAAATAATATTTATAATCTTTATCAAAAACTCGGGAATTCAATAGTTAGCTGGAGTTAAAATACTGTTTATGATGTAGGCATCTGTTCAAAACAACATATCCGTTATGTGCATAGCGGTTGCTTTAATAAAGTTATTTTTTTGAGTTTTCAAAAGCGGCAATCAAATCGTTAACAATGTCATCTTTATCCTCTAAACCGACCGACAAGCGAACAAGATTATCGACAATCCCGACTTTCTGACGAATTTCATATGGTATTGAAGCGTGCGTCATGCTGGCAGGGTGGCAAGCGAGTGATTCAACACCTCCGAGGCTTTCACCGAGTGTTATAAGTGAAAGGCTCTTATAAAATTTACTAATATCATAGTCGTCAGATAATACGAATGAGATCATTGCCCCGGCACCGGAAGCCTGCTTTTTGTGGACTTCATAACCTTTGAAGTCCTTGAAACCGGGATAATAGATTTTTTTTACTCCGGGGTAGGAGAGTAAAAATTTTGCAACATGAGAAGCGTTTTCAAGGTGTCTGTCTAGGCGTACGGAAAGGGTTTTTATTCCGCGGATTAGCAGCCATGAATCAAAAGGTTCAAGTATACCGCCGGTCGAGTTTTGAATAAAAGCAAGCCTTTTGGCGATTGCTTCGTTATTCGTTACGGCAAGTCCGGCGACAAGGTCGCTGTGTCCGCCAAGATACTTTGTTGCACTGTGAACAACAATATCTGCTCCGAGTGTTAGCGGACGCTGCAGGTATGGGGTCATAAAAGTGTTGTCAACAATTGAGAGAAGTCCGTGACGATGAGCGATTTCGGAAGCTGCAGCTAAATCAGTGATAGTTAAAAGAGGGTTTGCCGGGCTTTCAATTATTAATGCTTTAACAGTTTTGTTTATTCGGCTTTCGAGCAGTTCAAGGTTTGATGTATCAACAATTTCATAAGTAATGCCGAAATTCCTGAAAACCTTGTCTAGGACACGGAATGTCCCTCCATAGACATTACTTGAAATTATAAGCTTGTCGCCGGATTTAAAAAGCATTAAAACCGCGGTGATTGCTGCCATTCCTGAGGCAAAAGCGAAACCGTGCGCACCTTTTTCCAAGTCTGCAATAAGTTTTTCAAGCGCCTCACGCGTGGGGTTCCCTGTTCTTGAGTATTCAT
>DATALE010000241.1:0-2460 GCA_036261235.1 Ruminiclostridium sp.
TGCGGGGACTGACAGCGAAAATACTTATATTCAAAAAACCGAAATTCCTGATAACGACTCCGGCAAAAGCATCGATTCTGATGACAGCAAAGACAGCGAAACCGGAAATTCTTCAAAAGCTGAAGATGAAGAAGACGGAGACGGCGGCATAAGCGATAAAGCTTTGGACGCAGTAACAATCTTTTCACTTGTGTTGGGCCTTGTTTTTGCAATTTTTTTGTTCGCGATTTTGCCAACCATAATAATCGGCGGCACAGAAAAATTTGTACACTGGGGAATATTCAGAACACTTGCCGAGGGCGTAATCAAAATTGCAATTTTTGTCGCTTATCTCGCAGTAATTTCGTGCCTTAAAGATATCCAGAGGGTTTATCAGTATCACGGAGCTGAGCATAAAACCATATGCTGCTATGAACACTCAGACGAACTTACGCCGGAAAACGCACGCAAATATACGCGTTTTCACCCGCGCTGCGGCACAAGCTTTCTGCTTATCGTATTAATTATCGGTATTATTGTTTTCTCCTTTGTTACTTGGAAAACGCTTTGGCTCAGAATTGTTTTAAAATTGATACTGCTTCCCCTTGTCGTCGGTATCTCTTATGAAATCATAAAATTTGCGGGACGGCATGACAATTCCGTTATGCGTTTTCTTCTGGCCCCGGGACTTTGGCTCCAACGTCTTACAACACGGGAGCCAGACGATTCACAGCTCGAAGTTGCGATAAAATCCCTCAGGGCCGTTCTCTCCGACAATCCGGAAGACGACAAGTGGTAACTCATCATTGATTTTACAATCAGGAAATTGCTGATTCGAATTTATAAGGGCTTCTCAGTCTTTATACGCACCTTCATGACAACCCCTATCCGGTTGTTGACAATAAAATCACCACGCTTTGGCATGAGATATAAACAACAGCGATCATCACATCTTATTGAGAGGATAAAATGGATACATTACAGGAAGCATTCAGCAAAGCGCGCAAAAGGCTAAGTGAAGCGGGAATTAGGGACGCGGCCTTTGACGCTGCAAAAATTATTGAAAAACACACCGGTTACAAACGGCACGAAATCGTTTTATACGGTGAAAAACCGTTTAGCGGCATATCCAGTGACTTTTGGGCTGATATTGAGCGCCGGACAAGGCATGAGCCTTTACAGTATATATGCGGTAAATGGACTTTTTTCGACCTTGATTTTTTTGTCGGAAAAGGTGTTCTCATTCCCCGCCCTGATACAGAAGTTTTGTGTGAAACCGTTATCCCTTTTCTAAGCGAAAAAAAAGAGTCAAAACTCCTTGACCTTTGCTCCGGCAGCGGCTGTATTTCAACAGCTATATTAAAAAATGTTGAAAACTGTTCCGCAATTTGCGTTGAACTATCGGACGAGGCGCTACTCTACATTAGAAAAAACCTTGAGTATCACGGACTTTCAGACAGAGCAAAAATAGTAAAAGGCGATATTCTGGCGGAACAAACCGCGGCACAACTCCATTTTGATTTTGACGCAATTGTCTGCAACCCGCCATATATCGAAAGCGGAGATATAAAAACACTTGAGCCGGAAGTCGCAGAGTTTGAACCACGGCTTGCGCTTGACGGCGGCGTGGATGGGCTTTTGTTCTACAGGGCTGCTGGGCTTTATCTTTCTCACCTGAAGCCGGGCGGAATTGCGGCCTTTGAAGTCGGCGCCGGTCAAGCCGGGGATGTTTCAAATATTTTGGGAGCATGCGGCTTTGAAAAAATCTTTATAAAAAAAGACTACGCAGGTATTGAGCGCGTTGTCGGAGGATTCAGAACTGCTAAGGTATAATCGAATAATTAGAAAGACGATATTATTCTTTATTATGAATAAAAGTCAAGCGATAGATTTTAATAATTTAATGTTCCTTACGGAATCTATTTAAAGCTTTTAAAAAATGACGTTTAGGAATAGCGGCAGAATAACACACCCTTGCTCGTCTATACTGAGCAAGGGTGTTTAATGTATTATAATGGATAACAGTTAATTGTTTTCATCTGAACATCCGGCGGATTATCACTGTAGACTTCCGGGACAACCTCCGGTTCCTCTTCTTCTTTTTCTGTTTTTGCGCTGTAATAATGGCGTTCACGGAACTTAATAAGCCGTTTCTGATCTTCAAGTGCTTCTTCGTAGCTCATTCGTTTACACCCCCCTGTTCTTAGTTTATGCGGAACACCGGACAACTGCGACAAGCCTTAGGTCAATTGACAAATTGCTTTGATTCGCGTTAAAATATTAACTATATGACATATCAAAACGGAGGACGTAAATGAAAAAAAGCGGTTTTAAAATTTTTACTGCACTGCTGCTTGTTTTTTTAATTTCTACAGTATTCCCCGGCTGTAAGAAAAACAGCAGTTCTGCCGTGCCTGAATCATCAAAGCCTGCTGCGGCTTCATCGTATGTTACACCGAATTCGAGCGCGGCGGCTGATTC
>DATALE010000250.1:0-2948 GCA_036261235.1 Ruminiclostridium sp.
AAAATAATATTGGTGTGATAAGATATCTAAGCACTAAAAAATACAGATACGCGCCAGTAGCTCAGTTGGATAGAGTGTTTGACTACGAATCAAAAGGTCGGGGGTTCGAATCCCTTCTGGCGCACCAATGATAAAGCCCCGCGAAGTTAGGTAGTATGCCACTTCGTGGGCTTTTTGCATTTTATGGATAGCGCAAGTATACGCAAAAAAGTCATTCAAGCTAAAGTCTTGAGGATTTCCAAAATTTTGTGTAAATTGATTAACTATCTTCATTGGCAAGAATTAGAGTAATAAAATTCAAGCCAGGAAGGAAGATTTATTATGTCGATGATACCGAAAGAGGTAATCCATGAACTCATCGATGTTGTTGTACTCTGCTACGTGCTTCAGGTATGGCGCGACACCGCCGAGAAGATTGCCTTTATCCACGACACCAACATCGAAACGAGGAAAGCTGAGCTGTTCGCTAAAGTTCGCAAGGGACAGGTACGCATATTACTCGGCTCCACATCCAAAATTGGGGCCGGAACGAATATGCAGGACAGGCTGGCGGTAATCCATCATCTGGATTGCCCATGAGTCCCCGCGACCTGACGTAGCGCGACGGGCGCGGTATCCGGAAGGGCAACATGTTCGACAGCATCAAAGTAGTGTTTTACATTGCCACCCCTCGGTCTCACCCTGCATCGAAACTGTACTAATGAGACAAAAAAAGTCAGTGCAAAAAAACGTACTTTTTGTTCTGGCTTTTTGTGTTCATAGGTATTTAAAATAAAAATTTTGTAATTATATCTTTATGATATCACCTGTTTTATCATCCGAATATCCACCAAGTGCTTTTAACTTTTCTTTAAATTCATGTAGTTTCAGTACTGCAATAAAAGCTTTAACAAAATCGAGATTGAGGTACTCCTGCGGTATTGCAAAATCGTACTGTTCAAGTCCAATAGGTATAAAATCGAGATTCATCGCATTTGCAGCCGATTTCACTCCCATCCCCACGTCCGCCTCTTCACTTTTGACTAAAGCAGCAACCGCCATGTGGGTCGTCATTTCATTGTCGTAACCACTGATCTCAGCAGGGCTTATACCCTCCTCTTTAAGTTTGAAATCAAAAAGAATTCTGGTACCCGCACCCCTTTGACGGTTTACATAGCGACATCTTTTTAAATCTTTAATATTGTAAATTCCGAGAGGATTTCCTTTCTTTACTATGAAGCCCTGTATTCTTCCGACCCCCCTAATAATCGCCATTTTATTTTCGAACATTCGCTTTATGTACGGAATGTTGTATTCACCTGTTTGCTCATCGAGCAAATGAATCGGTGACATATGAGCTTCTCCTCTTTTTAACGACATAAGCCCGGCCATACTTCCCACATGTGTGCTTGAAACAAACATATTTTTATACTTGTTTTGTATCATGTCGGCTATTACATCAATTATGAGGTCGTGGCTGCCAATGATAACTAACGTATTTTCAATTTCATCAAGGCTACGGTATAATTCCACCTTAACACTGTCACCGGCTTCCACGCCTTCGCTGTTCTGCTCTATTACACAAAAGCCGTCTGAACGCACAAGTGACATAGCTGCACCCGCGCCGCGTGCTAAAGGCGCTGCGATAATTTTATTTCCTACACGACCTACTTTTACACGCACATATTCCTTGTGTTTAAGGCTTGAAACAAGGCGCTTTGAAATTTTCGCTTCAACAACTGTTCCTTTTGTTTTTGCTTCACTGCCCATAGACATTGCAAGTACAGGAGACACAAAATTTTTAAAGTCTACATATGCTGCAACCGGATAACCCGGAAGTCCTATAACCGGTTTTCCGTTTACGATGGCAAGAATAACAGGTTTTCCAGGTTTTATTGCCACGCCATGTACAAGCACCGTTCCCAGTTCCCTTAAAACATGTACTGTAAAATCTTCCATACCTGCACTTGAACCGGCATTTACAATAACCATATCATATTCTTTGGCAGCTGCACTCACCTTTTCTTTAATCTTATTATAATCATCTTCAATAGTTGGATGTCTATATGCTACTCCACCCTCAACTGTAATCATATTTTCAAACATACGAGAATTGGACTCTATGATATCTCCATCCTTGGGTGTTTCAGTTGGCTCAATAATTTCAGTTCCGGTTTGAAAAATTGCCACTCTGGTTTTCCTTATTACTTCCAGCTCCAATATTCCTGCGGAAAGCAAGACTCCTATATCAATCGGGCGTACGCGATGGTTGCTGGGAAGTATCATCTCGCCCGCAACAAAATCTTCCCCGATTGGACGGATATGACTCCAAGGAGCAGCGGATGCAATAATCCTTACTTTTCCGTCACCAAGATTGATTAAATCTTCGGCCATAATTACAGAATCAAAAGGCTGATGAATCGGATCGCCCGTATCAACAATCTTATAATCTTCTCCGATTATCAGATCGACAGGTTTTGCTTCCGAAGCACCGTTTGTTCGGGATGATATTACAGCAATCCCATCCATAGCGGCTGAATTATATAACGGGGAGCTATATTTTGCATAAACAGCAGATTTTGTTGTCCGGTTAAGCGCTTCTATTGTAGGAATCTTCTCATATGAAACTTTTACATTATTCCCAAGTGCTCCAAGATAGGCAGAGATTGCCTCCTCAACAGGCGTATTGCTTAAATATAAATTTCTTTTTCCCATAACGACTCCTTGCAATGTTCACTATATCAAAAAGACCTTCACAAGTTCATCCTTCTGCAGCCCTTCTTTATTCATATCAATTAATGTGTATCCATTCGCGGAAGTCAAAGATGACATTAGGCCTGATTTTCCAAACACTGGCTCGGCAACATAACTGAAATTCTCTTCAATCAGCCTGACCATTTGGCAAGTGGTTTTTCCTGGGGCACTCCCTACATTTGTTTTCATTTTGGCAAAAACACATTTTTCATCAA
>DATALE010000252.1:0-6153 GCA_036261235.1 Ruminiclostridium sp.
AAAATAAATATACGCGCTAATAAATCACTTAATATATTATGCCTATAGATTAAAGTATTATAATTTTATGCCCCCGTCGGCTTTTACGATTTAATATATTTGTTGATATCCATGGATTAACAATGATATAATAAAACAAAACAATTTGGTCTGTCTGCAAATATTTTTTCGGAATATTTAAAATGCAAACAGTCTATTATAAGGACGGTGCAATATTTATGGCGCGTTTCGGTATAATATCCGCCATGCCGGTGGAACTTGAATGGTTTATAAAAGAGTATAATGCAAAAGAACTGGACATTAATGGTTTTTATAAGATTTATGAAGGCAATGAAGGAGAAAATGAGATTGTTATGGCTTGCAGCGGTATCGGAAAGGTAAACGCCGCGGCTTGTACGCAAAAACTCATTGACTGCTTTAATGTTGATTTTATAGTCAATATGGGAATTGCGGGAGGAATAGCCAAATATTTAAAAACGCTTGATGTTGTTATCGGAAGCGAAATTGTGTATCATGACTTTATTCCGGGCAATTTACTGGACAAATATTACCCCAATACGCATGTATTCAAATGTAATGGCAAACTTATAAAAACAGCTGAAGACGTATGCAAAGCATCAGATATTGTTGAAAATTTCTATGTTGGCTGTATTGCCTCGGGCGACTGTTTCGTTGAAAAAAGCGAAACGAAAGAGTATATAAGCAGCCTCGGAGGTATATGCTGTGAAATGGAAGGTGCCGCGATAGGTCATGTCGCACATCTTAATAAAGTTCCATTTATTATTATACGCACAATTTCAGACCTTGCCGATGAGGATGCACCTATCAAATATGATGAATTCGAACGCCGTGCGGCAGAGCAGTCAAACCGAATAGTCAGCGGTATTTTAAAATCAATGACAAATATTTAACAGGGTTCCTCGCCAGCTATATGATAATTTGTAAAACTTAGTCAAAATTCATAAAGGAGGGATTTGCCAATGAAACTATTTATTGATACTGCTAACATCGAAGAAATACGAGCTGCAAATGATCTTGGAGTAATATGCGGCGTTACTACAAACCCATCTCTTATCGCAAAAGAAGGCAGAGACTTCAGGGAAGTAGTGACCGAGATTACCTCTATCGTGGACGGCCCGATTTCCGCTGAAGTAATTTCCCTTGAATCACAGGGTATGGTATCAGAAGCAAGGGAGCTTGCAAAAATCCACGAAAATATCATTATAAAAATCCCTATGTGTGCAGAAGGCCTTAAAGCTGTAAAAATTCTTACGGCTGAAGGTATAAAGACCAATGTGACACTTATTTTTTCCGCGGCACAGGCACTCCTCGCCGCAAGAGCCGGAGCGACTTATGTAAGCCCGTTTTTGGGACGAGTTGACGACATTGCATGGGAAGGCACACAGTTAATATCTGATATTGTTGATATCTTCAATATTCATGGCATTGAAACACAAATTATTGCCGCAAGTGTCCGCTCACCGCTTCATGTCGTTCAGGTCGCAAAACTCGGTTCTGATATAGCAACAGTGCCCTATAAGGTTATTATGCAAATGATTGAACATCCACTGACTTCAATCGGAATTGAACGTTTCCTTAAGGATTGGGAAAGGGTTCCGAAAAAATAAATTGTTATTTTCCCTCATATGGTTAAATCCGGTTATAAAAAGATATACTAAAAGCACGGTAGAAATGCCGTGCTTTATTTTTTTGAAAGAGATGTTTCAAGTGAGCACTTTAATTTTAATGCGGGACATTTATAAAATCTATAGTGCCGGTGAAAATGAAATCCGGGCGCTTGACGGTGTTTCATTAAGTATAGAAACAGGGGAATTTATAGCTATTGTAGGGCACTCTGGTTCCGGAAAATCAACGCTTATGAATATTATGGGATGCCTTGACTCGCCAACGAGCGGCAGCTTTGAGCTTGGAGGCGAAAAAGTTGTTAATTTAAAAGATTCCCGCCTTTCCGAGATACGGAACAGAGAAATAGGTTTCATCTTTCAGAATTTCAATTTGATTCCGTCACTTTCAGCAATCGAGAACGTTGAGCTTCCACTGACTTACAAAGGTATCCATCATGAAAAAAGACGGCTTATTGCAGCGAAGACGCTTAGAAGGGTCGGACTTGAGAGCCGATTTAATCACCGTCCGTGTGAACTTTCGGGAGGACAGCAGCAGCGTGTCGCTATTGCGCGTGCGATTGCAGCCAAACCACCTGTAGTTTTGGCTGATGAACCGACTGGCAATCTTGACTCAAAATCAGGCAGTGAAGTGCTTGATTTGCTTAAAGAGCTTAACAATGAAGGGAAAACCGTTATACTTATCACACACGACTCTTCGGTAGCGGATAAAACAAAACGAATAATAAGAATAAATGACGGTAAAATTATTGGTGTGGCCTGAGATATAACAATGGCCCGGAAAAGCGTTTATACTTATCCGGGCCTTAAATCTTAACTTCTATAGTTTTCTCTGGTAAATATGGATTAAAGCAATCCTGCTTTTTGTAGATTCAAGATTGAACCCACGATTGAATTAATAAGTGTTACAATCAGAAATACGATTGAAAGAATGAGTCCAATAACCGCGAATTTCTTTTTGCTCGATTTCATTCCAAGTGCGCTAAAAATGATTCCCAGAATAGTAACAGGATAACCCAATATAGGCAATAACCAAGCTACAATACTGACAAGCCCTAAAACGAAGCCCGCCGTCGCTTTTGTACTCTTCTTTTTATCATTGCCTGCAACTGATGTCATGTCCTGATCCTGCATTAAAACCCCTCCGCTGTAATAATAATTTTGTGTTTATTATATCACTTATTTGCTAGAAATTCTATAAAAAAATTAATATTACTAATAAATATAAATATAATTTAACAATTATTCATTATAATAGAAAATTATAAAAAAATTGTGAGGTTAAGGAATGGAAGATAATAAAAGTACGTACACAAGTAAGCAAAATAACCCCAGGCAATTTCCACTTCAGCATCAAAATGAACAGCCTGGAGATCAAAAACAGATGAATCCTGCTCCTGTTACCGATAACGCGTCATATCGCGGTTCCGGTAAGCTTAAAGGCAGGGTAGCCGTTATAAGCGGCGCAGACAGCGGAATAGGTCAGGCCATAGCTTCGGCTTTTGCAAAAGAAGGGGCAGACATTGTATGTGCTTATTATAATCAGAAAGAAGATGCTGAGGCAACCAAGAAAATTGTCGAGGCGGCAGGCAAAAAGTGTACGCTTATTATGTGTGATTTAAAGTCAGAGGCAGAAGCTAACAGGGTAATTGAGACTGCTATGAATGATTTTGGGCACATTGAGGTGCTTGTGAATAACATAGCCGTACAGTACCCTCAAAACAGCCTTAAAGATATTACGGCGCAGCAGCTTGAAATCACTTTTGCTACAAATGTTTTCGGGTACTTTTTCCTGACAAAGGCTGCGCTGCCGCACTTAAAAGCCGGGGCTTCAATTATAAATACCGCTTCGGTAACCGCATATAAGGGAAGCCCGACGCTTATAGGATTATTCAGCGACAAAAGGCGCAATTGTTTCCTTTACCCGTTCCCTTTCACTTTCACTTATTAGAACAGGAATCAGG
This sequence comes from Ruminiclostridium sp., assembly GCA_036261235.1. Classification (GTDB taxonomy): domain Bacteria; phylum Bacillota; class Clostridia; order Oscillospirales; family Ethanoligenentaceae; genus Ruminiclostridium_D. The sequence goes on from DATALE010000252.1 coordinate 3,608, forward strand.
GTAAATGCAGTTGCTCCGGGGCCCGTATGGACACCGCTTATACCGTCGAGTTTTTCACCGCAGGAAGTAGAAAAGTTCGGGCAGGACGTACCTGCCGCAAGAGCTGCGCAGCCTTATGAAATAGCGCCTGCTTATGTCTATCTTGCAAGTGATGACTCGGCATATGTTTCGGGTCAGGTTATTCATGTGAACGGCGGGGAAATTACAGAATCATAAATTAATTTTTTGCGAAGCTATATATTTCTTTTAAAAACAGCAACAGTAAATAAGCACTTTGCCACTCACGCCGCGACAGGTGCTTTCTTTGTTCCGCCAAAGAAAGGAAAGGCGGCTATGGGCTAGCCGCCCCTTGTACCCTGCCTGCCGATACGCAAAATGAGCGCAAGTATCTTGAAGCACCTTTGCAATCTGCGCGGCGGACAAACATAGAATCCAGCGGCGTGAAGAAACAACCACGCCGCATAACGATGTTTGTCCGGTTTGACGGGTGGCAATGCCACCGTCAAACTCCCCGCTTGCGCTCGACTGATATTCTTATGAGCGCTCATTTTGTGTGCGTATTTTCTTTACCTCGCATATAACATAATCTCTTAATATTTTTATTATGAGACTACTTGTTAACGGGTGGAAATAAGGATAAATAGCCACAAAGCACTTTAAATCCAAACGAAACATCAAAGCCACGCACAAAAAAGGGCGCGCTGCTCTGAGGTTTTGCCCGGGAGCAAGCGGGCAGTTTGCCGAAGGCAAACCTTAAAAACACCGGTTGTGAGGCGTGAAACTTAATTTTTCGCCGAACGGATTCCGGTGTTTTTAAGCCGCGCCGGTTTCAATGGTGTGCTGAGAAACTCGCGCCAGTTTCTGTGCCTCTAAAGCGGAGTTAAGGGGCGCAGCGCCCTTACGTCGTCTTTAGTTTCTTTCTGGACGAGCAGAAAGAAACAGCCCGTCGCGGCTTGAGCGACAAAGAACTAATTTGATGGTGCTTTTGTTGAAAGGGGAAAAAAATACAAAAAATAAGGAGACTGTATCATGCGCTGGCAGCGCATGATACAGTCTCCTTATTATCTATTTTCTTGTTGATTAAGCCGCAGATTTTTCGGCTATGTACTCATCTAATATCTTAACGGCATTTTCAACAAATTCAACACAGGGGCGGGTTTTATAATAGGTTTCGGTTCTCGCTTCCGGAACCGGGCCATCGCTTTTATGATCCAATTTTAATAGTTCACGGCAAACGATAGAACCGTTTTGCTCTCTGAAACGTTTTGCAAGCTCCTGAACTATTTTGCAGTGCTCGCTTTTAGCTTTCGGGTCAGGTTCGGAATATCCATACAAAAGGCCTACTACCATGAACATACCGCTGACAGCCCCGCAAACCTCACGAAGCCGACCCATACCGCCCCCGAATGACGATGAGAGCTTGAGGGCGGTGTCAAGATTCATGTGAAGATCGTCACAGTATGCCGCAAAAACGGACTGCGCACAATTGTAACCTTCCTTGAACAAGGAAACCGCTCGTTCACTATGGTTTGTCATATAAATCATGCTCCATTCTGTATTTAAATATAAGCTATTTTATACTCTGATATATTTTTTCAAGATTTTTTTGCATGCGGTCATAGTATGATAGGTTATCTTCGCTGCTCTCAAATGTATATATGGTTTCAACCTTTGCGCCGACTTGTTTTGCGAGGGTTTGTGATACCGATTTGCTTACCATATTCTCAACAAAAACAGTTTTTACGTTGTTTTTTCTGCAATAGTCAACAAGCTCGGCAAGTTTTTTCGCGCTCGGCTCACCTTCGGCAAAAACGTCCTCTACGCTGTTCTGTTTAAAGCCGAAATCCCGGCAGAAATAAGCAAAAGCGGCATGCCCGGTAATGAAACTTTTATTATTAAGCGGCTCGAATTTTACACTGTACTCAGAATAAAGATTTTCCAGACGCGATACAAATTCATTGCAATTCTTTTGAAAATAATCCTTGTCCTTTAGATCAGCTTTGATAAGAGCGTCTTTTATATTCTTTATTTCAAGCTGGGCGCCTTTTATACTCAACCAGATATGGGGATCGTACTGACTTTTTTTATCAGAATCGGAATTTGCGATTGGCTCTGCTCCCTTTGATGCCTCAACGGTTATAAGGTTCTTATTATTTGCAGAAGAAACCGCTTTGCTGACCCAGGATTCCATTCCAAGTCCGCTGTAGACAAATACATTTGCTTCGGCAAGTCCTGCAATATCTTTTGCTTTTGGTTCAAAGTCATGAGGTTCTGTGCCATCAGGTATAATCGTCGTAATATCCACCTTATCTTTGCCGACAGCCCTGACGAATTCAGCCATGGCGTTAAAAGTAACGGAAACCTTGATTTTTCTTTCCGAATTTGACTGTTTAACTGCATTGCAACCTGAAAGTGCAATCACTGTCAGAACAGATAATACTATTGATATGAACTTTTTTACCATTGAAATAATACCTCCGTACATGCAAATGGTTCCTATTTGCATATATGATAACTTAAAATGGATGTAATGTCAAGTAATATAT
>DATALE010000258.1:0-1668 GCA_036261235.1 Ruminiclostridium sp.
CTCGTATTTTGATGTAGCAACAAAAAGGCGTCGCCCATATGATTTGAGAGCACTTAAAAGCTCCGGAATTCCGTCATACGGCCTTGCATTGAAAAGGCCTCCGCCCTCATAAAAACGACGGAAAACCTTTGTGGCTATAACTGTTGTTTCGGCGTCAAGCCCGCAAACATCCATAAAGCATTGGTCAAGCGGTGGGCCCATAAATTTTTCGAGCCTTTCATCGTTAGGAAGCGGCAGGGATAACTCGTCAAAAGTTTTTTTAACACTCCCGAGCACGCCGGGTTTTGTATCAAGAAGTGTTCCGTCAAGATCGAAAAGAATGTATTTGTAGCGTTTCAAAGAATATTCCCCAATCGTTGAATATCCGTCAAAATCCATAAGATGTATTATACGGTAAATCAAAAACTGTTCCTTGACCATTATTAATTATATCTGATTTTTTACAAAATATAAAGTAAAATTTATCTTTCTTATAATTTTATTGACATTTCCATATAAACTGACTATACTGTTAATATAATATATATACAGTATAGTCACTTAATTCACAGTATAAAAATCGGGAAGGGGACGCTTTGTGCACATATTAATTTCCAACAAATCCGGCGTGCCTATTTATGAACAAATCGAGCTGCAGATATCTGAACTGATAATGAAAGGGGAATTAAAAGAGGGTGATGTTCTCCCGTCCATCAGGCAGCTTGCACGTGATTTGAGAATCAGTGTTATTACGACGGCACGCGCTTACAGCGAGCTTGAAGGGAAAGGCTTTCTCGCGGCAATGCAGGGTAAAGGCTATTACGTTCTATCCGGCAACTCTGCAGCGGTTAAGGAACAATACCTTCAAAAAGTTAGTGAGCATCTTGAAAATGCTGTAAAAGACGCAAAAACAGCCGGAATCCCCCAAACAAAACTTATTGAAATACTAAAAGGCATGTTTAAGGAGGAAAATGAGAATGACTGAGGTACTTATGGTCGACGGGCTGACCAGGAGCTTTAAAGGATTCGAACTCAAAAATATCAGTTTCAGGCTGGATCAGGGCTATATCATGGGTCTTGTCGGGCCAAACGGATCGGGAAAAACCACGACAATAAAACTTATTTTAAATATGATAAAAAAAGACGCCGGCATTATCAATGTCGCCGGGAATGACAGTGAAAAGAGCGAGGTCGCGGTCAAAGAATTAATCGGGTATGTCTCGGATGAAAATATGTTTGTTGAAGAATGGAAGGTTTATGATGTAAAGCAGGTGCTTTCGTCATATTACAGAACATTTGACGCGGCAAAATTTGATAAATATATAAAGAATTTCGATCTGCCGGCCGGGAGAAAAATTAAAGATTTTTCAAAGGGCATGAAAACAAAACTCATGCTTGCCGCCGCTTTGTCACGCGATACGAAGCTTTTGCTGCTTGACGAGCCGACCTCCGGCCTCGACCCGGTTATAAGGACGGAGCTCCTTGATATTTTACAGGAATATATATCAGATGGCAGACGAAGTGTTTTATTCTCGACACATATAACGACCGACCTCGAGAAAATCGCCGACTATATAACGTTTATAAACCGCGGAAAACTTATTTTCACAAAGGATAAAGACAGTGCTATTGAATCTTACCTCGCGGTAAAAGGCAGTGATGAGTCTTTTGACGATATTAAGGATATTC
>DATALE010000266.1:0-2267 GCA_036261235.1 Ruminiclostridium sp.
GAAGCTGCCTGTTCCCGGCGGCATGAGCGGAAATGTGCACGTATATTTGTATAATGCGGCCACAGGCACATTCACCGACATGGGCGCAGCGCTGCAAAACGGCATGCTGATTTTCAAAACCAGCCAGGTAAACGGCTGCTATGCGGTTTCACAGATTTCAAACTGCTTCATTACTCTGGACACCCATGAATACAATATGCCCGCAGCAGGCCAATATCAGATCGGCGTTAATCTTCAGGGTGCGGAAAAAAGATACATGAAGGTTTATTCAGCCAATCCTGCAGTAGCCGGGGTGATAAAGCTTGCAAACGGGAACTACACGGCGACCGCCCTGAGTAACGGTCAGGCATACATCATGTTCGACGTATATGATGGAAAAGGAAAGTTTCTTACCCATGCGTCAACAAGAATCAATGTTGTGGTCAATAAGAAGCCGCACGGCGACTCCAAAAGGCAGGTCGGCATATTTGAGCCGAAATCATAAAAATACACTGAACTGAAACGCAGCCCCTGAGTAGCAGAAACTTCTCTGTCTGCTTAGGGGCTTTTTTATTCCAACCGGCATGAATAGTTTCAACAGTAACGTCGGTTCAAACCTGACCCGCACATCGCGTGGGCAGATCAGGAATAAAGTTATTGCTATATGCTGCATCCGGGTTTGGAAGGTGTTGACAATTAGCTTTTTCTATCTTATAAATAATAGGAAAGATATTGTCATTTTTGATAGATAAATTAGAGATTAAAAGGTATAAAAATGAAATATCGTAAAAAAATGGCTTTGTTTTTCGTTGTTGTTGCAATTATCGTACTGCTGGCAAACGTGTTGCTTTTGTATATTCATAATAGCGGCGGGAAAAAGTTTCCAATCACAAACGGGTCTGTTGACATTTCCGGCTGGAACAGCCAGAACGACGGAGTCCTTTCGCTCGGAGGGGACTGGGAATTTTACTGGAACCGGCTGATTACTTATCAGGATTTAAAAAGCGGGGTAAAGCCCGACCTGATTCAAAACGTTCCCCGGGTTTGGAACCGGTATCAGATTAACGGTAAAAATCTTCCGGGATTCGGGTTTGGAACCTATCGGCTGAGAGTGACCGGCGCACAGAAGGGCAAGCCGCTTACCCTTTGGGTTCCTACATTTTCCACCGCCTACCGCCTTTATATTAATGAGCACCTTTTGGCGTCAAACGGAACCGTTTCAGCGGATGGAATAAATCACCAACCGGAGTACCATCCAAATCAGCCGATTTTTATTCCCGAAAACAGTAATTTTGATATCATCATACAGGTTTCCAATTATACTTATGCGCTTGGCGGGATGTGGTACACGCTTTATCTGGGTTCTCCGCGTAAGATGGTAAATATAGACGAAGGCATTCTCTGCCGCGACCTGTTTTTATTAGGAAGCTTTTTTGTGATGGCCTTTATCTACAGTGCCATCTTTTTCTTTCGAAGACAGGAAAAAGGAAGTTTGTATTTTGCATTCCTCTGTGGAATTGCCGCATGCCGGACCTTGCTTCATGGAAGCTATTTTATCAATACGATTTTCCCTTCCATACCGTTTTCAGCTATTATACGCTTGGATTATATGGCAATGTACTGGTTTACGTCCATGCTGGCGCTGCTGTTGAGAGAATTATTCCGGGAGGAATTCGGGAAAAAAGCCTTAAAAATTTTTCTTTATTACACAATCATTATGACGGCCATTACGCTGCTGACACCGGTATCCTTTTTTACAACCCTTACCCCTTTGGCACAAATTGCAATGTTTCTGATTACGGCTTATATTTTGATTAAAATGATTTTAGCCATTTGGCATGACAGACAGCACGCCGCGCTTACACTGATCGGCTGTATTGTTCTTTCTTTGTGTTCCGTTTGCGATACGATGTTTCAGAACAGTATGATAGGGAGCTTCTTTGAATTTATCCCCATTGGGTTCTTTATTATGCTGTTTATGCAAGCGCATATTTTGGCGGAAAGCTTCACCCTTACCATCCAAAAAAAAGACGAGGCTCTGGCGCAGCTGCAGATTTCTTCCGAGAACGAGCGTCAGGCGGAGCTGAAGTTCCTGAAATCACAGATACGCCCGCATTTTATACACAACGCCTTAAATACGATTCTTCCCGTGTCCCGTAAGGATGTGCCGCGCGCTCAGGAGCTTCTGATGGAATTCAGCAATTATCTGCGCGGCTGTTTTGACTTTAAAGACCTCAATGACGTAATCCCTCTTGAAAATGAACTGGAATTTGTACGTTCCTATATTA
>DATALE010000268.1:0-1583 GCA_036261235.1 Ruminiclostridium sp.
CCAGTTGATTATGCGCTCGCCGCGGTAAATAAGCCCCTTTTCATAAAGGCGGACAAAAACCTCGCGGACAGCCTTCGAACAGCCCTCGTCCATTGTAAAGCGCTCGCGTTCCCAGTCGCATGATGATCCGAGCTTCTTTAACTGCTCGACGATGCGTCCGCCGAATTTATCTTTCCATGCCCAGGCACGTTCAAGGAACTTTTCGCGTCCCAAATCTTCTTTTTTTATGCCTTCTTTTGCCATCGCCTCAACAATTTTGGCTTCTGTCGCTATTGCGGCATGGTCTGTTCCCGGCAGCCACAATGCTTCATAACCCTGCATGCGCCTGAAACGTATCAGGATATCCTGCAGTGTTTCGTCAAGAGCGTGTCCCATATGAAGCTGACCGGTAATGTTCGGCGGTGGGATCACGATCGTATACGGTGCTTTTTTGCAGCCGCTTTCGTCAACTGCGTTCGGCACCGCGTGGAAATAGCCGCCGTCGAGCCAGAATTTGTAGGTTCTGTCCTCAACCTCCTGCGGCTCGTATGTTTTTGCGAGTTCTGCCATGTTTATGCCCATCCTTTCGATCTCAACCGGAAGAAACTTTTATAATAATCAAATGGAACAGCTTTCGCTGTTCCACGGTTTTACAGTCAATATTAATTATATGACGTTGTCATCTATGTGTCAAGGAAAAGCACTGAACAAGGCAATTTAATTAAGAAATATCCCGTTTTTCAAACGTAAAATAAGATATAAAGAGGAACACGGCGCAGTAAACGGCACAGATAACAAGCGCAAGTGAAAGAGTAATGTCATAGAAGGGCGCGCCATTCAGTACAAATGCTTCAAAATTTGTGTCTGCAAAGAAAATATATTTACCCCAATTGAAATTCAAACTCAACAGTTTTGTAAAACTGCCGCCGAACATAAGAAATATCGAAAGCCCCGTAGCAACCGCTCGTGAACGCGTTACAGCACTTATAGCAAAAGCGAAAACGGTATAAACAAGCGTCGATAAGAAGTATAACCCGAATGTGAGAAGTGACGCTGCAAAACCCGGAACGGCATAAAGTTTTCCCGAAATCCACATAGGAACATTAAGGTTAGCTCCATCTGTTCCGAAAAATACGGCTGCTGAGACAAGGACGACAATATAGGAAACGACTGTCAGAAAAAGTGTGTACCCGATCATCACCAATAACTTTGCCGAAAGTATCTGCCGCCGCTTATACGGCCGGGTAATCATTGTCTTCATAGTACTTTCTGAAAACTCACCCGCGACAAGCGTCGAGCATGCTATGATAACAAGCAGTGCAACGAATTGCCATAACCCCGAAGTGCAGACATTGTCCCAGTAATAAGTCATCATATCCGTGTCAGGTTTGACATTGTTTTTAATATAATAATTATTCACAGCGATCTGCATTCTGTCCGAATCCAAAGAGCTTTTTTCTTTGAAAACCTTGCTTTTTTCACATTTGCGCTGAGTGCTGTGACGCGTTCACGCGCGCTTGCAACGGGGCTCGCGATATTCCTTATGTTTGGGGGCACATTTACAGCGCTTCTTGCATATAATTTCAGCTGGGGTAAATATATAT
>DATALE010000271.1:0-3751 GCA_036261235.1 Ruminiclostridium sp.
GAGACGGCTTTTCTGTTATTCAATTGCCGTTACCTTTGTTGCAACGTGCTGGTTTTTATCCTGTGAGCCCTGTTCAACGAAAAAAGTAACTTTTTGTCCGGGATGAAACATTTTATAATTTGCCGAAGCAATTGACGGATAAGAAAACTGTATTTCTTCTCCTGTGCTTTCGCAGGATATTACACCGGAGCGGTTTTCATTATCAAAACTTTTAATTGTTCCAATCATTTTAACACCCCTAACATAATATTTGCTTTTATCAACATATAAAACAAGTTTATTTTTGTTAATTAAAAAATAATTATCTGTATTTTATACTAATTCCAAATAAACTTAAGGCAAGAATTTGCGTAAAAATCGTAAATCAATGATTTTGACGCAAATTCTTTTGAGACTTTTAATTTGGAATAAGTATTAGAACTTCAGTGATTATAAATGCTCTATACTATCGACAGAAATATCCAAATGTTCTATAGTAAAAAGTAAACCTGTTTAAATAACAATCAAATTCGTTATGCGTTATTTTAGTATAAAAACGCCGGGGCCGCCTCACCTTTTCGGTGTGACTGCCCCGGCGTTTTTCTGTTTGTTTGACGTGCTTTAAAAGATTATTGATAGACCGGTATGTCAAAAACGAGCTGTGAGCTTGTATATTTGTCGAAATACTGTTTTATATAAACAGCACTGTTGTGTGCCCAGAGTATGTCGGTGGCATACTGCGACCTGCCCGGATGTTCGGGATTCCAGCGCATTTTATAAAGGGTATTCTGATTCGTATATGCGCTTCCAAGTAAATCCCTTGTATTGATATACTGGTAACTGATCCAGTTTGCTCCGCCGTCAATTGCTTTCGGCACCGAATTCCATCCATTTTTCAATGCCATTTCGATGCCCTGATGATAAACGTCTCCGTCCCCCGCGCCGATTCCAAAGAGATTATAATAGGTACCTGTCGCTTTAACGGCCGAAGTATAGGATATTCCGTTAATCGTATAATTGCCGTTTGTTACCTGTACTCCTTTTGCAAGCAGAGAGGTGCCGTTTCCGGTCTCCTCAATTGAGTGCATTGCAAGATATACAGGGTTAACATTATGGTTTTTGCCTGCGTCGATAAATGTCTGACCCATTCCGTTCAATACGCCGGAACTGTTGAAAAAGGTGTTAAGTCCCCCCGCGTTAACCCCATCTAAATACGTAAGCTTCATGAACTGATAAATATCGGCAGAGCTTGTGCCGACAAGGTTTTGCGGATCGATATATTTTGTCAGGTTATTATATATTGTCTGATATGCTGCTGGATCGCTCACTTTTGTATAGGTAGTGCTGCCGTCAGCGTTCCACTTGTAATAATAGTAAACACCGGGTGTTGTCTGAATATACTTCCACCCATTCAGATAATAGCCAGGGCCTGGATTCATACCCAGCTGGGTAGTAATCAAAGAACTTAACGTCTCGCTGTAGTTCGAATATATCACAGATGACCTGTAAAATACTGTAGAAAATTCATAGTTTCCGTTGTCGTTGCCGATCGCGACAATCTTGACTGTATGTGCCGAAAACGATAGTTTTGTCAGATCAATCGGGTCAGACTTGAAGCGGGCATTTTCGGCGCCGGCATATTTACCGTTAGCCAAGTTAATAATTCCGCTGTCACTGGCAAGTCCATAGGTAATCGGTACTGAATTTCCGTCAAGATAAGCTGAGACGCTTTTTACTCCCGTCGCGTTTAGTGTCCATCCGGCTATTACAAAACTGCTGTCATTTAAAGAATAATTGTAATTGCTGACAGGAGTATCAATACATCCGTTCGGTGCGGGCTTATTTACCATAACTGATGCAGTCCCTGTGCCGATACTTCCGTCGTTGCCGATAGCCTTTAAGGTCAGACTGACGTTCCCATACGGTATGGAGGCAATAGGGATATCAACCGAAAACCTGCTGTGGTCGATTCCTGCATATTTTATTCCCGCGCTATCGTACAGAGCCGTGATATCGGGGCTGCTCAAATTAGGAACCGTTTCTGCAATCAACACCGAACCATAGTAAACATCTACTTTACTGACCCCTGATGCGTTGATTGCCCAGCCTGAAAGCTTAAAGTCACCTGAAGCAGTTACGCTCCCATCAGCTGAAATCGCCGGACTGCTTTTTATAACCTGCGCCTCTGATGAGGCTGTATCGCCGTTATTTCCTGTCGAAACGACTTTTACAGTGTGTTTCCCGGGCTCATACTTATAAAGCGCACTGCCGCTTACCGTAAGTGAATAACCGCTCGTACCGGCATTTAAATAGCCTTGACCGCTATATATATTTCCGACATCGGGGCGGCTCAAACCGAGATTTGCGTTTCCGATTAAATCGTTGTCGATATAGACTGCCACATTTTCAACGCCTTTTGCGCTTATTGCCCAGCCTTTTACCGTAAGTGAATCGGTCATATAAGGATTATCGTTGCCTGGGTAATCTAAACTTAGATTCGGCGGAATCTTGGACAATTTAAAGCTATCGGAGCTCTGGCTTACGGAACCGCCCTGCCCGATTGATTTAACCGTGACATTGTGTGACCCGTTATTAAGGCTGTCGATGTTTACTTTAAAGCTGTAACCACTCTTATCTGAATCCTTGTATCCGTCAGTGCCATAGATACCAATGAAGTGATTTCGCACATCATTTCTCGTTATATCCGCCTGCGTATTTCCGAAAAGCACACCGTCTATATAAACCTGTACTTCTTTAACCCCTTCAGCGCTTACCGCCCATCCGCTGACATTAAAGTCTGTCCTGACGGTATCGCCTTCCGCGGGACTGTCAATATATGTTGCAGAGCCAAGTCTTGAGATACCTGTTGTTTGGGCTGCGGTTGTGCCGTCAAAGCCGGTTGAGACAGCTTTCAACGTATAATTTCCGGGTGCAAATGAAGAAATATCTGAAAAAGCAAATGAGAATCCGCTCTTGTCACCGTCCTTATAAGCTCCGTCACTGTTTATGATAGTATTAACATCATTTCTGATTAAACCTGTTTCAGCACTTCCGATTTTGGTCGAACCAATATAAAAATCAACACTTTTAATACCGGTTTTGTTCAGTGACCAGCCATTTACCGTCAATCCGTTTTTCAGATAAAGGTTCTGAGGTACATCAAGACAAATAAGAGGCGATGGGTCAACAACATTTACGCTAAACGAAGAACTGCTTTTCGTACCATCATTTCCGACAGATGTTACTGTAAAAGTGTGCTGACCGCGGGACAAAGAATCATTGTCGACTAAATATGAAAATCCACTTGTCGCCGCTGCGGGATAGATACCCTGACTGTTCATTACTTTATCCACATCAGGTCTTGAAATCCCTGTCACGGCACTGCCGACGACATTTCCATCAATAGAAATCTGGACATCTTTTACGCCGCTTGGGTTAAGCGACCACCCCTGAATTTTAAAGTCAGTGCTGATGCTTTTTGGCTGCGGCCCCGGTGTGTCTATGCAGACGTAGGGCGACGGCTTTTTAAAATATGTCGTCGCGCTGGCTTTCGCGCCGCCGTTTCCCGTTGAAATTACTTTAACTGTATAAGTTCCGGGAGAATACGAGGAAGTGTTAAGGGTCAATGAGTATCCGCTGTTTGCAGCACCCTTGTAAACACCCGACGTATTAATAATTCTGTCAACATCCGGACGCAGCAGCCCTGTTTTTGCGTTGCCGACACTAGTTCCGTTTACGTACACCGTGACGCTTTTAACCCCGGTGGTATCAA
>DATALE010000118.1:0-17499 GCA_036261235.1 Ruminiclostridium sp.
GATATATTCTCTGAAAACGGCAAACGTTCAAAGATAGTTTACCGTCCCGAACTGAAAAATAACACTCCGTCTTATCTTTTTAATATGACAAAAGCAAAAGAAGATTTCGGATTTGTTCCCCAGTATAAATCTTTCAAGGACATGATGCTGGATTACAAAAAGGAAATGCTCAGCGGAAGGCTTGACTTTATGGCTTTGAGCAGGAGAAAAGGCAAGTGATAAATTTGAAAAAATCTTTATGTGTTATCGGCGCGAATGATTTTCAGGATCAGCTGATAAGAAAAGCACATGAACTTGGATTTGAAACTCACGTTTTTGCATGGGAAGACGGAGCGGTCGGGAAAAAGAACGCAGATAAGTTCTATCCTATAAGCATCGTTGAAAAAGAGAAAATACTCGAGATATGCAAAAAGGTAAAACCTGACGGAGTTGTATCGATAGCGTCTGACCTTGCGGTTGTGACGGTAAATTACATAGCGAAGGAACTCGGGCTCCCCGGCAACAGCCTTGATTCTACAATAGTTTCGACAAACAAATACCAAATGCGCCGGTGCTTCAAAGAGAACGGAGTTCGGACCCCGGGGTTCGAACTTGTTTCTTGTGTCAAGGACTGCGAAAACATCAATCTTAAATATCCGCTGATTGTTAAACCGACTGACCGTTCGGGAAGCCGCGGCGTTACAAAAGTTTACAATATAGACGATATGAAAAAAGCTGTCCGGGACTGTATTGATGTTTCATTTGAAAAAAAGGCAATCATTGAAGAATTTATCGATGGTGAGGAATTCAGCGCCGAGTTTATTAATTTTAACGGAGAGCACCACATGCTTGCCATTACAAAGAAATTTACGACAGGCGTGCCGCATTTTATTGAAACAGGACATATGCAGCCTGCGGCAGTAAGCACCCCGACTGCCGAAAAAATCAAAAAAGAAATAAGCAAAGCGCTTGACGCTCTTAAAATCATGAACGGTGCCGCTCATCCGGAGTTCAAAATTTCCGAAGACGGCGAAATCAACATCATAGAAATCGGCGGACGCATGGGCGGAGACTGCATCGGGTCAGATCTCGTTAAAATTTCAACTGGGTACGACTTTTTGAAAATGACGATTGATACCGCATGCGGGACAGCGCCTGATTTTACAAAGTGCTGTGAACCGAAAGCAGCTTTTGTGCGTTTTATTTTTAACGAAAAAGATTTGGAACTGCTTGAAGATATCAAATCACGCAATCCGGGGGCAATCTACAGAGTCAGCGATATCGAGCCTTTGGGTACTCATGATGTTACGGACAGCTCTTCCCGCTACGGTTACTTTATTCTGGCATGCGACAGCGTTGAACAGGGATATCGGCTGCTGCGGCTCGAAAAATAAGAGGTATATATGAATTCTGATTCAAAGCCAAAAATCAGGCTTGCGGATGTAATCATTTTGCAGCTGATTATTGTTATTTACACCTGCTCGGGAATCGCGGCAAAGTTTGCGTCGCACTACAACTTTCTGTCTCTGGGATTCATCATATGTTACGGAATTGAGATTGTTATTTTGGGCGTTTATGCTCTATTCTGGCAGCAGGCTATAAAGAAGTTTGACTTGTCGGTCGCCTATGCCAACAGGGGAGTGGCAATATTCTGGTCTCTTGTCTGGTCAGCCCTGATTTTCAGCGAGAAAGTAACGGTAAAAAAATATAATCGGCGTTATCATTATTTTTGCCGGAGCTTATATCGTAAACACTGGCAGAAAAAAAGAAATCAGCGGAGGCACTGCCAATGATTAAATATTATTCTTTTATGGTTTTGTCTGTTGTGCTTGCCGCTGTTTCACAGGTCCTTTTAAAAATAAGCGCAAACAAAAAACACGATTCGTTTTTAAAGGAATACCTTAACATTCACGTTATCACCGGTTATGGACTGCTCGTTTGCTCAACGATTCTTACGATAATGGCATTTAAAGGGCTTGACTATAAAAACGGCCCGGTTATCGAGTCGCTTGGTTATCTGTTTGTTCTTCTTTTATGCAGATTCTTTTTGAAAGAGAAAATAACTGTTAGGAATATTGTCGGAAATCTTGTTATAATTTTCGGAATTATTATTTTTTATATATAAAAAAGCGCAGCAAATCAGGAGGATGTATTGTGAAAATATCAGTGGTTGTTCCGGTCTATGGATGTAAAGCCGCATTAAGACAGCTGTACGAGCGAACTGTGCGCGCTGTTTCACAGCTTACGGATGATTTTGAACTGGTTCTGGTTAATGACCACTGCCCCCAGAATTCATGGGAAGTCATTGAGGAATTATGCAAAACGGACAAAAGGGTAGTCGGTATCAACCTTTCAAGGAATTTCGGACAGATAAAAGCGTTGACAGCCGGACTTGATTATTGCAGCGGCGATTGGGTTGTCGTAATGGACTGTGACCTTCAGGATCGCCCGGAGGAAATCATAAACCTTTATAACAAGGCAATGGAGGGTTATGACGTTGTTTTTGCGAGAAGAAAGGAACGTCAGGATTCATTCATGAAAAAAGCTGTCTCAGCGGTTTTTTATAAAATCAATGATTATTTTTCCGATGGGAACTATGATCCGAGTGTTTGTAATTTCAGCATTTCAAAAAAAATTGTTATCGATAATTACTGCAAGCTGCGTGAGCAAAACAGGGCATTCGTCATATTTATTATGAGAATGGGCTTTAATGTAACCAGTATTGACGTAGTGCATGATAAGCGCGCTGAAGGAAAGTCTTCTTACAACTTTAAAAGAAGATTCAAACTTGCGTCCGAAATAATCCTGTCCCAATCCAATAAACCGCTTTTGCTGTCGATTAGACTCGGCGTTTTGATATCGACTTTGTCGTTTTTATTTATAGTTTTTCTCATAATAAAATATTTTGTTACAAAAGAGATGTTATCCGGTTGGACCAGTCTTATCGCGTCGATTTATTTTATCGGAGGGCTTCTGATGATAAATCTCGGTGTTATAGGAGTGTATATAGGAAACATCTTTAATGAGACAAAGCACAGGCCCCTTTACATAATAAGAGATATTTTGAACGGAAACGATTCAAAAAAAGAAGAAATGGAAGTATAACAGCATGATAGAATTTAATGTCCCTCCTTATACGGGAAACGAAATGAAATATGTTGGAGAGGCTATAACACAGAATCATAAAATAAGTGGAGACGGCCCTTTTACAAAAAAATGCAGCGAGTGGATGACAAAAAAGTTTGACGCAAAAAAGGTTCTTTTGACAACATCGGGCACACATGCTCTGGAAATATGCGCTCTTCTCATGGACTTAAAACAAGGCGATGAGGTGATCATGCCGGCGTACACGTTTGTATCCACAGCCAATGCTTTTTTGATGCGTGGCGCCGTTCCGGTTTTTGTTGACATAAGGCCTGACACAATGAATATTGATGAGAACCTGATTGAAGCCGCGATAACCGAAAAAACGAAAGCAATCGCAGTTGTCCATTATGCAGGCGTAAGCTGTGAGATGGACACAATCATGGATATTGCAAAGCGGCACAATTTAATGGTTATTGAAGATGCCGCTCAGGGCGTTATGTCAACCTATAAAGGCAAATACCTTGGAACTATCGGTGACTTCGGCGCCTACAGCTTCCACGAGACCAAGAATTACTCGATGGGTGAAGGCGGCGCTGTTTTAATAAAATCTTCGGAATATTTTAATGAAGCCGAAATCCTCAGGGAAAAGGGCACTGACAGAAGCCGCTTTTTCAGAGGAGAAGTTGATAAATACACTTGGGTGGACAAGGGCTCAAGTTATTTGCCAAGTGATATAAATGCGGCATACCTTTATGCCCAGCTCGAAGTAGCGGATAAAATCTTTAATGACAGAATGAATTCCTGGAATATATATTATCGTGAACTTTCAAAGCTCAAGGACAAAGGGGCTATAGAACTGCCGTTTATTCCTGAGGGGTGTGTACATAACGCACATATGTTCTTTATCAAGTGCAGGGATCTTGATGAGCGCCAAAAGCTTATAAAGTATCTGCGTGAACATGAAATAGGTTCTGTGTTCCACTACATACCGCTTCACAGTGCCGCTGCCGGAATAAAGTATGCACGGTTTAGCGGTGAGGATGTCTATACCACCAAAGAGAGCGAACGGCTTTTAAGACTGCCGATGCACTATGGGTTGAGTGAAACAGACGTACTGACCGTGTGCAAGTATATCGATAAGTTTTATAATTGATTGGACGACCGACAAATAAATAAGTTACAAGTCAAAGAGTGTTGATAAGGCCACTGGGGTAAAACTGATATGCTCCCTTTATAGGAAACAGTGAAAAAAGAAAAACACTGTTAAACATGAAGGGAGCATATCAAAATCCGGTGGCTTTTTTCGGAAATCTCTATGATAATCGTTTGTATAAGTTCCGGGTTTCAGAACAAAACAAAACGCACCCCACAAATGTGAAGTGCGCGTTATGCCTCAGTGCAACTGGTGGAGCGGATGACGAGATTCGAACTCGCTACCTCCACCTTGGCAAGGTGGCGCTCTGCCAAATGAGCTACATCCGCATGTTTTTAAGACGCATATTATTATACATAAAAGTATGCAGTCTGTCAAGTGCGGACGCAACGTTTAATTGAGGGCTTTTTAATCAAAAGCCTTCTTTTTCTTTTCTCTGAAAATTATTGAGGAGACGACAGGCCCCAGTATTGAATACATAAATATCCATAGGTATTCGCGGAAGCTAAGCTCGCAGGTGCCGAAAACAGGGCGTAATGCCGGAATATATATAACCGCGAGAACCAGCAGGGCCGATATTATAACGGAAACGATCAGAAGAGGGTTGTTTGAGAGTTTGATATGAAAGATGTTTTTGGTTTCTGATTTGCATTCAAAAACATGAATCAGCTGAACCGCGACAAGTGTAACAAAAGCGCAGGTCCGGGCGGCCGTAAGCCCTCCGTATTTGAAACCTGTAATAAATGTTCCAAGCGTACAAAGACCTATTATACAGCCGCGGAAAATCATCATTGACGCAAGACCGTTGGAAAATACGCTTTCGTTGGCACCCCGGGGCTTCTTGTTCATAACATCGTTGTCAGGCGGGTCAAGGCCGAGCGCAATGGCCGGAAGCCCGTCTGTCACAAGATTGACCCAGAGAATCTGTATTGGAGTCAGAACGACGGGGAGCCCCATAAGCATGCCGATAAACATCGTAAGGACCTCGCCGATGTTGCACGAGAGAAGATAGCGGATGAACTTGCGAATATTGCCGTAAATAACGCGCCCTTCCTCAACAGCGGCAACCATTGACGCGAAATTATCGTCGAGGAGAATTACCGCGGATGCTTCTTTTGTCACATCAGTTCCGGTTATACCCATGCTCACCCCGATGTCCGCTTCCTTAACTGCGGGCGCATCGTTCACACCATCGCCTGTCATTGCAACAACATTTCCGTTCTTTTTATAAGCCTTAACTATGCGGAGCTTGTGCGCCGGAGAAACCCGGGCGAAAACCGAGGCCTGCGGCGCGATTGCCGCAAGCTCCCGGTCACTCATCTTGTCAAGCTCCGCACCCGTAACAACAAGCGAGGACGAACCCCGGAGAATTCCGAGTTCTTTGGCGACCGCGGCAGCTGTTTTCTTGTGGTCGCCTGTTATCATAACAGTCTTGATACCTGCATGGACACATTTTCGGACAGCACCGTGAACCTCGTGCCGCGGCGGATCCATCATGCCTTCAAGACCCAGAAATACAAGGTTGTTTTCAAGCGAAGCGGTGATATTTTCGATATCGGGCGGCAAATCCCTATAGGCGAGCGCGAGAACCCTCAGAGCCCCGTCCGCCATGGAGTCGTTCGCTTTAATCATCTCTTTTTTCATTGACGGGGTGAAAGAAACTTCGCCGCCCTTGTAGACACGGGAGCATTTGTCCAGGATTACGTCGGGTGCGCCTTTTACATAAAGCCTTACAAGCCCGTTTTCAAGTGCCGAAACCGACATGCATTTACGGTCGCTGTCAAAGGGCAGTTCGGAAATTCTTTGTGTCCTGCGGTTGACTTTGTCAGGGCTTATCCCGGCATTGTATGCGGCAATGAGCAAAGCCCCCTCCGTCGGATCACCGTTCACCTTCAGTTCCCGCCCGGTAATAAGCTCTGCATTATTGCATATTACCCCGGTTTCAAGTGCAAGGCGTACATCGTTCAGCGCCGAGGGGCTGACATTTGCTCCGCTGCAGAGAAAATTAACACCGCTTTTATCTGAATATACGTCAATTTCGTGCAAAGGCGTGACGATTTTCCGGACTGTCATCCGGTTTTCAGTGAGCGTTCCGGTTTTATCTGAGCATATGACTGTCGCACAGCCGAGAGTTTCAACGGCGGGCAGCCGGCGGATAAGCGCGTTGCGCTTGAGCATCCTGCTGACACCGAGCGCAAGGGAAATTGTAACAATAGCAGGCAGTCCTTCCGGAACCGCAGCGACGGCAAGCGAAATGCCCGTAATGATCATTGTCATAACGTTTTCGCCGCGAAGGATACCTGTTAAAGTTACAACACCGCAGATTAGAAGACAGCCGATAGCGATGAATTTTCCGAGTTCCGACAGGCGTTTTTGGAGCGGCGTCTCGCTGCTCTCTATTTCCGTCAGAATTCCCGCAATTTTGCCCATTTCGGTATCCATGCCCGTATTTACGGTAACGGCTTTGCCGCGCCCACGGGTTATCATGGTGCCCATAAAGACGCTCCCTGTGTCACCCTCGGTATCCTCACTCTTTTCAACGGGAATTGATTCTCCTGTCAGAAGCGATTCGTCCGCCTGCAAATCGGCGGCTTCAATTATTTCGGCGTCCGACGGAACTCTGTCGCCTGCTTCAAGGAGCACGACGTCCCCCGGAACGATATCTGCCGCCGGTATTTCCTTTGCCGTTCCGTCACGAATAACATGCGCTGTCGGCGCCGCCATATTTTTGAGAGCGTCCAGCGTTTTTTCGGTTTTGTATTCCTGGACAAATCCCATTATGGAGTTAAGCAATATAATGAGTATTATGGCTATGGCTTCAGTTGATTCACCCATCAAAAACGATAAAAGTGTCGAAACAATAAGGATGATTATAAGAATATCCTTGAACTGCGACGCAAATATACTCAGCGCGCTCAATTTTTTTCCTTGCTGAAACACATTGGGGCCGTGTTTTTTGAGGAGCTTCGCAGCCTCATGTTCGCTCAGACCCTTTGCTGCCGATTGAGCTTTTCTCCTGCCGGTCAACGTCATTTTTGTAACCATTCCTTTCATCAGGGATTTCTGGTTTATTTTCAGTCAGTAAAAATCTGTGATAAAGACAGATAAGCAATATATATCTATTCGAAAACAAGCTCTATTATCACACCTCGGAAACATTGCATGTTCAATTTTCATATACTGTACGGCAGGAGTATTAACGGAACTTTGATTTAATAAAATTCTGTACAGCCTTATCCTTATAATCATCGTTTCAAAAGTTACATAACGGAGCTGGTTGCCTTGCTGCTTGGAATAATAATCTTGTCGGTGACGTTGAGCATAGATGCGCTGTTCGCCGGTTTTTCTTACGGACTGAACGGAACGCGGATTCCTTTGACGTCAAAACTGATAATCTGTGCGTTTTCGGTAATCTATTGTGCCGCCGCGTTGCTGCTCGGCAGCGCCTTTGCCGGGCTGCTGCCCCCGATTGCCGGGAAAATTACGGGAGCGGCGATTCTCGCGGCTCTCGGAGTCTTTATGATTGTAAAATCACGGATAAAACCCGATTCAAAAAGGAAAGACAGTGATGAAAGCCCGAAAACCCTCTGCAAAATAATAATAAAATCGCTCGGGATTACCATTCAGATTCTTAAAAACAACCCCGCCGCCGGTGACGTAGACGCGTCAGGTGTTATTGATAAAAAAGAGGCGGTTTTGCTCGGCTTTGCGCTTTCGGTCGATTCGCTGGGTGCGGGCATAGGCTGCGCAATGTCGGGACTGAGCGCCTGGTATATACCCCCGGCGGTCGGCATTTGCCAGCTGGCGTTTCTGAGCGCGGGGCTTCTTACGGGAAAGTTTCTTTGTGAGAAATGTTCGGTATTATCGAAAAAATACGACGCCGTCACTTCCGTTCTGCCCGGTATTCTGTTAATTGTACTTTCTATACTGAGGTTCTTTTAAGAGCACAAAAGTTAAAATAAAGGTTGACACGGGGGATTATATAAACTATCATAGTTATGGTAAAAATGTAATCGCCTGATTTGAATTCTCTCGGTAGGTGAGGTTACTTAAAGGATATGGATTGATACCGTGAAGAGCTGGAGACAGTTCCAACTGGTTAACAGGTTTCGCCGTTCTAAGGCCTGACCCATTTCAATTTCACCGCCTTTTTGTGCTAAAACTCGTACGAGTGGTCTTAGCCCTCACCTGCGTTTTTATAGGTGAAGGCTTTTTTATTGCTTAAATTACCCTGTACCAAATTTTAAACAATTTTTTTGGCACAATAAAATAAAAAAGAATGGGGGGTTTAAATGTACCTTGTTTCAACCTTTTATCTCAGCCGCATTATCGGCAGCAGCATTTTCAGTGACAGCGAAACCGCTATCGGGAAAATTGCCGATCTTGCTGTCGAAATCGGCTCACAGCACCCGCTGGTTGTCGGCGTTGCCCTGCGTGACGGGCGGATACTCGATTCCGCCACAATCGACATAATCAAAGATAACGGCCAATACGTCTTTTTCTGCAAGGAAATCAAAACAATCGGGCTTTCTGATGAAAACGTGATTTTCCTTGACCGCGATATACAGGACAGACAGATAGTTGACACCGACGGCCACAAGGTTGTCAGGGTAAACGATTTAAGGCTCGCCATAACTTCCGCCGGCACCTGTCTTGTCGCCGTTGACGTCGGGCTTGAGGGGCTTTTACGCCGTCTCGGTGTCGCAAAGCCGCTTAAATATGCCCTCAAAAGGTTTGGCGCGTCGATTCCAAGCAAGCTTATTTTGTGGGACGATGTAGAAACAATTGATACCGGGCGGCCGGGAATCAAGCTTTCAAAACAGTCCTCAAAACTGCTTACTCTGCACCCCTCAGACGTTGCCGATATAATTGAAGAGCTTGACCGCACGGCGCAGAACTCGGTTTTTGCGTCGTTTGACGAGGAAAAGGCCGCGGATATCCTCGAAGAGATGGAACCTGAGGCCCGCGCTAACATAATCGAAAGCCTGACAGACGCCAAAGCCGCCGACCTTCTCGAAAAAATGCCGTCCGACGAGGCCGCGGATATTCTTGACGCGTTGCATACGGACAGGGCGGAGCGTATTCTGCGTGAAATGAACCGTGAAACGTCGGACGAGGTCAGGGAACTTATGGAATACCCGGAGGACACTGTCGGCAGCGTTATGTCAACCGACTATCTGTCTTTCAGCAGCGACTATACCGTCGCCGATGTATTTTCGACGCTTCGCAGGTTAAAACCTGAGCCGGACACGATAAACTATCTCTATGTGATTGACCTTAATGAGCGGCTTGTCGCTACCGTTTCTCTGCGCGACCTTGTCATTTCGGAACCTCATGTAAAATTGTCTGAAATCATGGACAAGGAATTTATTTCTGTCTATGACGACGACGACATGGAAACACTCAACGAGATTGTCTATAAATATAACCTTCTCGCCGTCCCGGTAATAAATAAAGACGACTTTTTGCTCGGGGTCGTTGTTGTCGGTGATGTTGTCGACAACCTGCTGCGCGAGAAATTCAAATAAAGGGAGGGAACTGCGGCATGAAAGAGACAGCAAGAAAAAAATTTCGCGGTATTCTCTCCGTTTTGGGAATATTGGGCCCCGGAATTATCGCTGTTAACGCCGGAAACGACGCCGGCGGCATTACAACCTATTCTACGGTTGGGGCTTCCTATGGCTACAACATGCTTTGGGGGCTGCTTATAATTACATTGAGCCTTTCGGTCGTCCAGGAAATGAACGCAAGAATGGCGGTTGTAACAGGAAAAGGGCTTTCGGACCTTATCAGAGAAAAATTCGGGGTAAAATGGGCGTTTTTCGCGATGGCTGTACTGCTTGTCGCAAATTTCACGCTCGTTATGGCTGATTTTGCCGGGGTTGCGATGAGCCTTGAACTTTTCGGGATCAGCAAATTTATTTCGGTACCGATTTCCGCCGTTTTGATTTGGTTCCTTATCACAAAAGGTTCATATAACAGGGTGGAAAAGGTGTTCCTGATTTTTACGATTGCTTTTTTCGCTTATATCATATCGGCGTTTCAGGCAAAACCAGACTGGTCGAATGTTTTCGGCAGCATGGTTCACCCGTCGCTGGCGGCTATGGATAAGGGATATATCCTTGTGCTGATAGGGCTTATCGGTACGACAATCACACCGTATATGCAGTTCTATCTCCAGTCAAGCATTGTCGACAAGCACCTGTCACTGCGCGATTACAAATACGAGAAGTTCGACGTCTATTTCGGAGCGGTGTGGGGCAATGCCATTGCGTTTTTTATAATCGTGTGTACCGCCGCTACGCTTTTTAAATCGCATATTGTGATTTCGACCGCAAAGCAGGCGGCAACAGCGCTCGTGCCGATTGCCGGGCAGTATGCGTCGGTGCTTTTCGGGATAGGGCTTCTGGGCGCTTCACTGCTTGCCTGCGCAATAATACCTCTTTCGACGTCCTATGCCGTTTGCGAAGCATTCGGATTCGAGAGCGGGGTTGATAACGATTTCAGAGAAGCGCCGTTCTTCTTCGGAATTTTTACATTTATGATAGCGGCGTCCGCGGCGCTTGTGCTGATACCGGGCCTGCCGCTTGTTCAGCTTGCTGTCGCCACCCAGCAGATAGCAGGTATTCTGTCACCCGTAATACTTATATTCATGATTATTCTTGTCAACGATAAACGGATTATGGGGAAGTACGTTAACAGTAAGGTTCAGAACGTTGTTTCGATTGCAACGGTATCCTTTATCGTTGCCCTTTCGGTAATCCTGGTATTCAGCAAATTCTTTTAAGAGTATATCTTGAAAATTTAAATATAACTGTTTAAGACTCCTGCCAATACAATTACAATAAAAGGATACTATAATAACCGAATAATGTTTTAATACATTATTCGGTTTATAGTTCAGGCTAAACGCCATATGCGTGTGCGATTTTTTCACTTTACGAAACGCACATACGCGATATATAACATCCTACTAAAAATTTCAGTAAGGGAGCAAACAACAATGACCAGAATTACAACAAAACCATTCGGAAAAACCAAAGACGGCGTGCCGGTAACACTTTTTACTTTCAGAAATATTAACGGCTGTGAAGTGTCGGTTATCAGTTACGGAGGCTCGATTGTCTCTTTGAAAGTACCTGACCGCGGTGGAAAATTTGACGATATAGTGCTGGGTTATGACAATATTGAGGGCTATGAATCGCGCCGGTATTTCTTCGGCGCGGCAATCGGAAGATGCGGCAACCGCATAGGGCGGGGCAGGTTTAACCTCAACGGCAAGGATTATCAGCTCAACTGCAACGACGGAAGAAATCATCTGCACGGAGGCAACTTCGGATTCGATACAAAGGTCTGGAATTGTCAGGTAAAGTCCGGCGCGAGCGGCGATTATCTCGAACTGCGTTACACAAGCCCGGATGGTGAGGAAAACTATCCCGGCAACCTTTCCATAAAGATGACATATTCGTGGAACGACGAAAACGAGCTTACCCTCCGCTATGAAGCGCAAAGCGATAATGATACTATCTGCAATCTGACAAACCATTCCTATTTTAACCTCGCGGGGCACAAGTCCGGAAGTATTCTTCCGCAGGAAGTAAAAATATATGCTTCAAATATTACCGAAGCCGACGAGGAGAGTATTCCGACAGGAAAGTTGCTCAAGGTTGAGGGAACGCCGATGGATTTCCGCCAGTTCCACACTGTCGGCGAAAGCATTGAATCAGATTTTTATCAGCTGAAATATGCCGGCGGATATGACCACAACTGGGTAATGGACAAAGGACACAAAATGGGTGTTTGCGCCGAGGCTTATGATAAAAACAGCGGGCGGCTTATGACATGCTCGTCAACGCTCCCAGATATGCAGTTTTATTGCGGCAATTTTATCACGGGCGACCAAAAGGGCAAGGACGGCTTTGTCTATGAAAAACGCGCGGGAATGTGCTTTGAAACGCAATACGCACCCGACGCTGTTAATAAGCCGCAGTTTGAAAGCTCCGTTTTAAAAGCCGGAGAGAAATATGACGAAACCACAGTTTACCGTTTCGATGTAAAATAAACTTATAGCAGAGCGCAAAAATACCGCCGGTTTTAAAAACCGGCGGTATTTTCTCTGCAATAGAAAACCGCCGAACCCGGAAAAGGGCACGGCGGCAAAACTTTTAGAATTAAGTTTTAATTTATTATGATTTCGGATATGTACCAGTCTTATTATTATTATCTGTAATTGAAACTGAAGATACTGTATTACCAGAATCCACATCACCTTTGGTGAGGGTAACTGTAAGACTCTTTAAACTACTCTTCTTTATGCTTGTGAAGTACCTGGATGACCACACGTCGGCTGGAAGGCTAGTCAAATCATATGAAGTTTCAGTTAGTGTAGCTGCTGCATTCTCGTCGTTCTGGTACAGCTGAAGCGCAGTGAATATCGAATTTGCTGTAGTGTCAGCCGCGTTCTGTTTTGCTTTATTTACCTGAGAACCGATTGTCGGGATAAGGATAACCGCGAGGATACCGAGTATTGCGATAACCGCGATGAGTTCGATAAGAGTAAAGCCGCCTTTGGATTTTCTGACTTTCTTGAAAAGAGATTTAAACATTAGAAATTCCACCCTCTCTATGTATTGTTCTATTATATTTATTCCGGGCACTTTACATTTTAGACGTAAATCTGACCGAAATCAATAAATAAATTTTTACAAAAATTGTATTGTCAATAAGAAGATGTCGGGGTAATAGCTATTTTTCCGTCAGCGAGTGAGAAAGACGACGACGTGATATCGTTTTCGGCTTTCATGGACGCAAAACCGATTGTCAGTTTAACTCCGCGGTAAAAAGTGCCGTGGCAGATTACCTTGCCTTTGCCGGAGTTTTCAATCTGTGCGCTTAGCGCGTCATATTCTTTTACATCGGCGTTCAATTTGGCTGTGCTCGCGTCAAGGCTTATCTGTGAATTTTGGAGCATCTGACGTTTGCTTGCCGGAAGCTTGCCCGCCTGCTGATATTTTCCCAGCAAGTCGATGATTTGTTTGAGTTTCTCAATTTGTTCGGCAAGCTGTACCTTTTCTTTTGCAAGTAAGGCGTAACGGGTCATTATTGAAGGATCCGCTCCGAGAATAAGCTCTGTGTAAAGGTTAGACGGAGAACCGATGCTGTTTGCGATAACGTCATCACCTACGACAAAGCGCCCACCCATTATTTTGGCTCTGGTACCGATGAGCTCAAGCTTACCTGCGCATTTTACGTTACTGTTCATTATGCTTTCTGTTTTGACGCTGCCGCCGCATGTAACGTCGCAGTTTTCAAGAAAAGTGCTTTTAAGATCGCCTTTGCATTCAATCTTGCTGTGACCCATGCCGACAATGCCCCTGTGGACGGTTACGGTTCCGCCTGCTTTGACCGAACCGCCTTCAACGTTGCCGCCTATATCGACATTTCCCGCTGCATCAATTGTAAAGCCTTCAAGAACGTTGCCGATTATCGATACGTTTGAGACAGATTTAATGTTGCCGGTCGAAGTATCAACGTCTCCTGAAACGATAAATGTATCTACGACGTTGATGCGGGTCCCGTTAAGCGTAACGTGGCCGTCTATTGTAGCGAATAATTTTGTTCCGTCATCACTGAGGGCTGTATTTCGCCCTACAGGCGATGCAACTGCTTTTCCTGGGGTAGGTGGAAGTTTTTTGCCTGTTACGGACATGCCTTCGACGCCTTTTGTGGGCAGTTTTATGTCCGCGAGCACCTGGCCGTTCTTTACGTTGACCACGATGCCAAGGTCACGGTAATCCACCGTGCCGTCTTCACGGACTTTTGGGTGAGATTCGGTATTTGTATTGAATAAATACTTTATTGACCCGTCAGTCCCGTTTAAAGGCGCAACCCCGCGCGCTATAGTATAGTCACGCGAATGCTGAGGGTTTGCCTTAATTTTCTGCAGAAGTTGCACATCAATGCCATATGTAACCTTGGCATTTTTCAAAGCGTCGTCTATCATCTGGGCGGTTACGTCGGCGCCTTGATATTTTGGCGGATCAATAATCATTCCCGCTTGCATTAAGTCAGATGAGACAGAAACTCTTACCGCAGCTGCAACAGGTTTTGGACCACTTTTTGCATTCTGCTGCTCTAACATATTTTCCTCCTATTAGTCGTAACTTTACGGAATTTATATCTATATTATAATAACATTTTTATAATAAAACAATGATATTTGTTAAACGTGACTTAAAAAAATTAAATTTACTAATTATATAATCAGCTGAGTTGCAAGCATTTATAATTTTTATCAATGAGCTTACATTTTAGGGAAAGTAACTGTAAATCTTTAATTATAATATTTTATTTTCAAATATACCTTGCCAGACACAGTATATTGAGTTATAATAGTATTGTGATAAAGGAAATATTCATATTATATAGAAACGGGGTGAAAGAGTGTCAATCACTTCCGACCTTATTCGTGGCAGCACCGACACGATAATTCTTGCGGAATTAAAAAGGCATGACAGTTACGGATATCAGATCAATAAGTCGATACAGGAGATCACGCACAGCCGCTACGAGCTAAAGGAAGCAACGCTGTATTCGGCGTTCAGGAGGCTTGAAGAGAGCGGACTGATTTATTCCTACTGGGGTGATGAAAGCACAGGGGCGAGGCGAAAATATTATACATTGACGTCGCTCGGGCGGCAGACACTTGAGAGAAATATTGCAGACTGGCAGGAATCCAAAGAAATAATCGACAAACTTATTGAGGAGGAGCAGCAATGAGAGATGAGATTCGTTCTTATATCGAACAGCTTTTTGAAACAGCACCGGATACGGTGAAGGTAAAAGAACTTAAGGAAGAACTGATATCCAACCTGACGGCAAAATATGACGATTTGATTTCGCAGGGAAGAACCGAGGAAGAAGCGTATAAAATTGCAATCGGAGGAATAGGAGACGTGAATGAGTTGATAAAAGGCCTTGAAAACGATAAAATTTATAATTATGCGAGAAGGGAAGCGGACAGACGCCGTTCTGCCGTCCTCGTTTCAACCGCAGTTGGACTTTATATCGTAGCAATCGCAGTCCAGATTCTGTGTGCACTTTTTGAGGGAAATGCCCCTGTAATAGGTACGGTACTCATGTTTGTAATCTTTGCAATCGCAACCTCGCTTATTGTGTTCAATGCTATGTCACACCCGAAATACAACAAGGCCGATGACACGATAGTTGAAGAATTCAAGGAGTGGAAACATACAAGTTCGGAGGACAGACAGGTCTATCGCTCTATTACTGCGGCAATGTGGCCTATTATCGTTGCGATTTATCTTTTAGTCAGCATGCTTTACGGTGGCTGGGAATTCACATGGATAATCTTTATAATCGGCGTTGCCATCCAGAATATCTTGAAGCTTGCGTTTCAGATAAGGAGAAAATAATGAATAAGAAGACAGGTATTGTTTTTATTACAATATGGACTATCATTGCTGTTGTTCTGATAGGTATTCTTGTTTCCGGTTTCTTTTTAAGAAACAAAATTTTTAATGCGTTCTCTTTTGAGGGTACTCAGACTATTTATGTGGATAAATCTTATACATCTTCAAGTATCGGTGAGATAGATATCAAAGTGGCGAGTGCAGATGTTAACTTCACACAATCCACGTCGGACAGTATAAAGGTACATATTTCAGGATATGGAGATTCTAAAGACTTATACACGGTTAAGCAGGACGGAGACAAACTTTATATCGTTCAGAAAAATAAGTACTTTGTATTTCCGTTTTCCTTTGGATTCCGTGGACAGCATATAGATATTGAAGTTCCGGAATCTTATAATAAGGATATCATGGGGGATCTTGCTTCCGGTGATATATCGTTTAAGGGCAATTATTCATTAGGCAATATTAATTTGCATAAGGTTTCCGGTGATATGGAAGCGGACAGTATTAAAGCCGACAAGATAACAATTGTGTCAACGTCGGGGGACTTAAATATTGCAAATATCGAGGGTGAATATAAGATTAACTCCACATCCGGAGATATGGAAATAAAAAGTCTTTCCGGATTTGGCAGCATAAATTCTGTTTCAGGTGACATTACCTGCAATCTGGCCGCGTTGAACGGTGACTTGGACATTAATTCGACCTCAGGTGATCTTGATCTGGGAATTGATAAGAGCATCGGAGCAAAAATTGATGCTAAAACCGTTTCGGGTGATATCAATGCAAATTTTGCAATGAGCTATTCCGGGAATAACAAGCATAGCGCAGAGGCATCTATCGGGGATGCCGGAAACAATACAATCAAAGTCAGTCATATAAGCGGCGATATTAATTTTTCACAAAGATAAATAACTGACAGCAAACAAAAGACCTCATGACTGCCATGACCGTTTGGCAGTTATGAGGTCTTTGTAATTTAAAGCAATGTTTTTCTTTATCCAGTTCAAAAAAGAAACAGCTATTTAAGGCCTTTGCCACTGACGCCGTGGCGGGCGGTTCCTTTGTTGCGCCAAAGGAACTAAAGGTAATCACTAATCTTACACGGTTAAAAAACAGCAACAGCCAATAAGGACTATGTCGCTCTGCGCCGCGACAGGCGCTTTCTTTGACCCGCCAAAGGAAAGCAGTTGTTTTTCTTTTGCGGTTTAAAATAAAATTCATATACAGTACTTTGCCACTCACGCCGTGGCGGGCGGTTCCTTTGACGCGCCAAAGGAACTAAAGGCGCCTGCCGGGAGCGAAGCCGTCACAAAACCTCGCGGCGAAAAACTCTCTCCTTCTAAAGAACAATTTCGCTTAAAACGGCATTTAACTCGCCGGGGCTCGAACAGAAATGCCGTTTTATCGCCTTCGGCGACCGCTCACCACCTACTATGGCACAGCGCATGCCGCGCGGTGAAAAGTGACGGCTTCGCCGTTGCTGAAAGTAAAAAGATTGAGTAAGTTTCTTTTAAATATTAAACCAATGCGCACACCGCCAACGAGTGGAAATAAGAACAAGTAGCTTATTAGTTTCCCAAACCAAAACGAAACTTCAAAGCCACGCGCAAAAAACGGGTACGCGGCGATTTGCTATAAATCGGGAGCAAGCGGGCAGTTTGCCGCAGGCAAACTATAAAAACACCGGTTGTGAGGCAAGATACTTATTTTTCGCCGAACGGATTCCGGTGTTTTTATGCCGCGCTTGTTCTAGTGGTGCGCTGAGAAATTCGCGCCCGGTTTCGTGCCCCCAGCAGCGGGGACGGGGGCGCAGCGCCCAGCGGCTCTTTCTGCCTTTTCTGG
>DATALE010000279.1:0-10976 GCA_036261235.1 Ruminiclostridium sp.
TTGAGTTTGAATTGCCGATATCCTCCGGAATAGTCCATCCGAGGCTTATCGAATCCTGTGCAGCGCCGGTCGATTTAAGGCTGTTCACCGGGCCGTTGATATACAGGGTCGTTAAGGCGTGATCAATACCATAGTTGCCGATAAACATTAAATATGTAGTACCGGCAGTTAGATTAATTGAAAATCCGAAATCGTTCGGATTTGTGCCGCCATAGTTCACAGCTCCATTGTCCACGGCGATATACCCATCACCAAGATCAGAGCGAGAGGCTTCATATTCCGGCGTTTGCTGGACAGGGTCGGTGCTGTAATCGTAATTCAGGATATAATTTGCCGAATAAATGCTCGCCTCCGTGTCACTGCCCTCGGCGGCGCTGGAATAAGCCTTTATGACAAAGTTACCGCTCACAGTCGGAGTGAATTTGTACCAGGTGTTAAAAAGTGTTTGACCGCCTGTTCCGGTTTCTCCGGCTGTGTATATATCCTGTTTGCCTTCAAACAATTCTGTCGCGCCCGCACGCGTGGTGCCGCCTGTCAATACTTCGGCGGCGGCCTTAACCGGCGCTTTGATAAACAGATTGGTCAAAACAGCAGCAGACAAAAATGTTGCCAAAATCCTGCCGCGCAATGTATAAGCTTTCATATCCGCACCCTTCATTACAAAATTTCATCTTACTGCTTCGTAAATTGGTAGGTTTTCGTTTCATTTCCCGTCGCGGAGCTCACCCTGACGCTGAATGACGACGGGGTAAAAGCTTGAGCCGTTCCGGAAGTCATTGTGGTTTCAGTCGT
This sequence comes from Ruminiclostridium sp., assembly GCA_036261235.1. Taxonomy (GTDB): domain Bacteria; phylum Bacillota; class Clostridia; order Oscillospirales; family Ethanoligenentaceae; genus Ruminiclostridium_D. Next base: position 793 of record DATALE010000279.1, read on the forward strand.
TCCGATAATAAGCGTCAGCTTCGCGTTCGGATCTCCCGCATATAACGTAACCTTCATCTTTAAGCCGCTAAAGTTGAAGGAGTAATTGAAGTTTGCAGGATCTATTGTTGTTGTCACAGCTCCAATTATTACACTTGTCAGCAGCGGCGAGCTCGCTCTTGTCACAGTGACCACATATTCAAAAGTCGTACCGTCGGAACCTTTTACGTCGATTGGGATGTTGTTGTCGCCAATGTTTACATTGACCGGCTGCGCGGTTCCGCTCGGCGTAGGCGTTGTCGAGCCGTTAACAGTTATAGTCTCCTGGTCAGGCAGAATCGCCGTCGGAGTAACATTGATACTGGAATACTCATAATCGGAATATGCGGTATAGGTCTGTGCTATACTGCTGAACTGCGGGCTGAGCGTAATAGATGTGCTCCCTTCACTCAACGCAAGGTTTGAAAGGTAATTGCACTGTCTCACGATATTCAGCATATATGTAATAGGATTATCTGTTCCAACACCGGAAATAATGGTAATATTGTTGTTGCCGAACGAAAGATTGATCGGTAATGTAGCTGCGCCGCTTTTAACCGCTGTTCCGTTTACTGTTATTGCTAAGTTTGAATCAAAAGCTGTAGGAACAAGGGTAATTTTGTCTGTCGCAGAACTTGCCGTCGCTGAAAGGGAATTAGTGAACGGAGTAAACGGTGTTGTCAGCGTTCCGCCGTTTATAACGAGGGATTTTAAATATGTATTCGCGGTTCCCATTACCTGAAAATCTAAAATGGAGGCCACACCCGGATTTATAGTGAGACCCTTTTGTACCGTTACTTTTACATATCTGCTGATAACTGGGGAGAAACTGTTTTGATTCTCAGAAGATGCGTTATTGGTTACCGTATCAACTGTTGTCCAATTGATATTGTCCTGACTTGTCGCAACTGTGAAGCTCTGATTAATGTATCTATTGTCCCAGCCGGCATATGCCATGTTAAACAGTTTGTAGCTGCTAATAACCGGCATTGTCGCCCCGAGGTCAACGGTTAGTGAAGCCACCGGATTCGGCTGGCGACCTCCTGAAGCTACCTGGCTTACCCACCTGCTTGTTGGGTCTAAATTTCCATCAACCGCTTTTAAGGGACTGAACGGCTGAATAAAAGTGCTGGCGACCGCGGTTTTGTTTAGCGCAACATTAGTAATTGCCATTTTTCACCACCTCCTCTTATTATTGTCTTGGCGGATAAATTCCAGAAGTGCAAATATAATATTTCATTCCCGGAATCGGCTCGGTACCAAGAAGATTTGGAATATTAAATGTAGTCGTACCGTTCCCTCCGTACAAACACCCGATTAAGGAATACAGCGCCTGATTTTGCGTGATATTCATTGAAGAGCCGTCACAGAGCATATAATTTTGCGGGACAAAATTGAACGCAAAAAGGCATATGTCTCCAATAAAATCTTCATCCACAGCATTCACCTCCGTTTTTGTTTTGAAATATAACGATTACTGTCTCTGTGGGTAAAGTCCCTGAGTGCATATGTAGTACTGCATTCCGGAAACCGGTGAAGCGCCTGTCAGATTTGGCAGTTGGAATGTAGTTGATCCAGTTCCGCCATATGTTTTTCCTATAAGAGAAAACAATGCGGCATTTGCATTAGTCTGAAGGGTTTGACCGTTGCAAAGCATAAAGCCCTGCGGGGCAAAATTGAACGCAAAAAGACAAATACAACCCATATAATAGTCCATAGTGTCACCTCCTTTTAAAAAAAGCACCCGATAATCCGCCTTGCGTATAGTTCGAGGTTCTATTATCGGGTGCTCCAATATTTGCATAACTTTATAACATATTATAATTTAATTAAGTATATTTTTCAACATTTATTCCATTCTTTTAATATTATTTGTATTTGTTATCAGCTTATAATAATAACTGTTTATTAAAACTATTTAAAAAACGTCTTTCAGAGGTTTTACACGCAAAGCCTTAACTAAATTAAGTGTACAAATTTAGACTATACTCTTTTTTGAGTTAAATCAAAGCCTGACATTTCAGTCAGGCAGAAATTGGTGGGATTTATCCGTGGAAATAGCCCGTTCTCGCATTGACAACTACAAACGGCACTTCAGAACTGCCGCTTTTGATATAAACCTGATATAAATTATCCTGCAAAGGCTCATATCGGGTGATTTTTTGGTTATATGAGTTTGCAAAATCCGTTTCAAATATTTCTTTCCAGTTATTTAAAACAGGAGCGTTTTTTGTGAGATATTCGGCAAAGCTTTCAATATCTCCTGTTTTACCGCCTGCAGCTATATATTTACGATATACGCCCTTTATATCAGCTTTATCTAAAAACGCAGTACTCCATTTGAGTTTTTCCGCTTCGGATTTATCTTTCTGCCCGTTTGTTATATATTCTTTTGTCTTTTGGGCAATGTTTTCATCAGTATTATCTGCCGCACTTTCCTTCGAGCTTGAAATCGGTTTTGATGATGACGTGACGGATAACGTGCTGTCCGAAGAATATGACGATGTGATTTTTGACGATGCAGACGACGATTCGGTTTTGACAGATACCGGATTCTTTGATGAACACGCTGTAAGAAGCACGGTGATAACGGATAAAAGCGGAATGATCAGTTTCTGCTTTCTCATTTGAATATCAGCCTTTCTTGTTTTCGATTCAAACAGTATACTACAATATTTTATTATTGGAAAGTTTATTTAAGTAAATATACAATTTTAACCGATGAAAAGCAATTTTACTTATATTATATTTTTGCAGCATCACTTTTTACTTAACCAAAAGAAGAAGCACCCGGCTTCGGGTGCTTCTTTAAAGCTATTGTTTCTTACTGTTTTTTTTCGTAACAAGTTCATATGACATATCAATTAGAAAAGTTATCGTGTCGTCCGGAACGGAACCGTCGAGCAAAACCGTATTCCAGTGTTCTTTGTTCAGATGATATCCCGGCGTTATGGCCTTATACTGAGCTCTTAAATCACCCGACAAAAACGGGTCGCATTTCAGTGAAACCGAATTTTCGCCGAAAAGAGCGAACATCTTTTTCATAACTTTAATCACCGGGGTTACATTGTCAAAAGGATAGTCCTCAAAAGCACCTGGCTTTGTGAGGCAGTATTTCTTTGCCTCCAGAACCGTCATAATCAAATTGCCGATTCCCCGCGTTCTCCGGTTCTTATTCTTATTACATCTTCAATGTTATATATAAATATTTTTCCGTCACCGATTTCACCGGTTTTCGCAGTTTCGGAAAGGACCTTAACTATTTCATCTACCTTTTCATCGGTGGTCACTATTTCGACTTTAAGCTTTTGAAGGAGCTTCAGTTCAATAACGGCACCGCGGTATACTTCTGTTATACCCTTTTGGTGGCCGCACCCCATAACCTGAGTAATAGTTAATCCTTTTATATTGAATTTTGCAAGTGCGTCTTTTATTTCTTCCAGTTTACCCGGCCTTATGATAGCTTCGATTTTTTTCATTACAGCTCACTCCATCCGCATTTTATCTCTTAATATGTGATGCTAAATTCGAGTCTATACATATTCTATACAATTTCACCATATATGTCAAACAGAATTGTTGAATAATCATTTGACAAACCGTTTTCATGAAAACATAATTATATATAGGTAATAATAATACATATTCTGCGTTATTATAAGTTCAAAACATCGGAATCAACATATTAAAACGACAGTTTAAACAAATTATTTAACATATTTATTGAATGAAGGTAAAACAATGGAAACAGAAAAGCGCAGCAATCTTTCAATGCTCATGGATTTTTATGAACTGACTATGGCAAACGGTTATTTTAAGTGCGGTTTTATGGACAAAACGTCGTATTTTGATATGTTTTTCAGAAAGATACCCGATGACGGCGGTTTTGCAATTATGGCCGGCCTTGAACAGGTTGTAGATTATCTCAACAATCTTCATTTCAGTGAAGATGATATCGAATATCTCAAAAGTAAAAATATTTTCTGCCAAGAATTTTTGGACTATCTCAGAAACTTTAAATTTGTGTGTGATGTTTGGGCAGTTCCTGAAGGGACGCCGATTTTTCCGGGTGAACCTATTGTTACCGTAAAAGGCCCGGCGGCACAGGCACAGCTCCTTGAAACAATGATACTCCTGACTGTTAACCACCAGAGCCTTATCGCCACAAAATCAAACCGAATCGTGCGTGCCGCACAGGGCAGGCCCGTTATGGAATTCGGCTCAAGGAGGGCGCAAGGCCCTGACGGAGCTATTCTCGGCGCCCGCGCTTCATATATCGGTGGGTGCAGCGGCACTGCATGCGCGATATCCGACCGTGAATTTGGGATACCTGCACTCGGTACAATGGCTCACAGCTGGGTTCAGATGTTTGACTCTGAACTCGAAGCGTTCAAGTGTTACGCGAGGAATTATCCCGACAGCTGCGTCTTACTGGTTGACACATACAACGTATTAAAATCAGGCGTTCCGAACGCGATCCGCGCCTTTAACGAAGATGTACTTCCCAGAGGCTTCAGGCCTGCCGGAATACGCATCGACAGCGGTGATATAACCTACCTTTCAATCAAAGCCAGAAAGATGCTTGACGATGCAGGATTTCCCGACTGTAAGATTGTCGCTTCAAACGCACTTGATGAGTATATAATCCGCGACATTCTGGTTCAGGGTGCAAAAATTGACTCTTTCGGAGTTGGCGAAAGGCTGATTACATCACGTTCAGAACCTGTTTTCGGCGGAGTTTACAAGCTGGCGGCAGTTGAAGAGAACGGAAAAATTACACCAAAAATAAAAATCAGCGAAAATGTCGAGAAGATCACGAATCCCGGATTCAAACAGGTATGGAGGCTTTTTGACAAAGAAAACGGGAAAGCAATCGCGGACGTCATCGCTTTAAATGAAGAAGTCATAGATGAGAACCGCCCTTATGAAATATTTGACCCCGACCATATCTGGAAGCATAAGACACTGACAAACTTTACCGCAAAAAAATTATTGGTCAGAATATTTGAAAAAGGGAAATGTGTTTACCGCCTTCCGGAACTTCAAGATATTAAAAAACGTTGCGAAGAACAGATTGATACTCTTTGGGATGAGGTATTGCGCTTTGAAAATCCTCACAAATACTATGTTGACCTATCAAGGCCTTTGTGGGAATTAAAACAGGAAATGTTAAAGTAATTGAAAATCACATAATAATTCACATATTCCTGAAAAAAATAAAGAAAACAGGAGGTGTATTATTATGGCACTGCTTGGCAATCCATTCGTAATGGATGTTTCCAAAAAATTGTCACCTGACGAGCTGGCACAGGCTCTTCGCGTTGACATTGCCGGAGAATATGAGGCAATCATAGGATATGAGGCGCATGCGTCGGCGACGGACGACGAAAACGCAAAGAAGATTCTCTATCACATCGCTGATGAAGAAAGGCGTCATGTCGGCGAGCTTTCCGAACTGCTTTACCGCCTCTGCCCGAAAGAAAAGCAGAATGTTGAAGCAGGCAGAACAGAGCTGCAGTCACATCTGGGACAATAATATTAAGTTTGAACAGGAGCGGGTTTTGAACCGTTCCTGTTTTTTTCAGGTTTAATTTATTTTATTTGGAAATCTTACTTGACTTTAGATGTTTTTATTATATACTAAAATAATAGGTATGCTCATAAACATACTGAACGTTTCATTCTAAATTTATTTATAAGGTTTGTGTAAATGGATAAACTGCATTTTAAAAAAGAAAAACTCTATTCATATTTAAAATCATTGGGCAGTCTCGCCGTTGCGTTTTCCGGCGGGGTCGATTCGTCATTTCTTCTGAAATGCGCCCATGAGGTACTCTCAGACAAATCGTTGGCTGTCACTGCCCGTTCATCGACTTTTCCCGAACGTGAACTTAAAGAATCCATAGAATTTGCCAGAGCATATGGAATAAGGCAAATTTTAATTGATTCGGAAGAGCTTGATATCAAAGGCTACAGTCAAAACCCGGTTGACAGGTGCTATTACTGCAAAACCGAGTTATTCACAAAAATCAGGAAAGCCGCCGATGCGAACAATATTAAGTTTATCGCAGAAGGATCGAATATGGACGACCTGGGCGATTACAGACCTGGACTGAGAGCCGCAAGCGAATGCGGAACAGTAAGCCCTTTGAGGTATGCTGAACTTACAAAAGATGACATACGAGAGCTTTCCAAAGAGATGGGTTTAAAAACCTGGAATAAACCATCATTTGCCTGCCTTGCTTCCCGCGTTCCGTACGGGCAGGAAATAACAAAGCAAAAGCTTACGCTTATCGATAAAGCGGAACAGTTTTTGATAGATCTGGGATTCAGCCAAGTGAGGGTTCGGCACCACGGGGACATCGCAAGGATTGAGCTGCTGCCGGAGGAAATGAGAAAAGTTTTTGAAAACGGACTCCATCAGAAGATTTATGAGACTTTGAAGACATTGGGTTTTACTTATGTTTCACTTGATTTAAAAGGTTACAGCACCGGCAGCTTGAACTCCACGCTTGACAAAAGAATAATAGAAAGCGAAAAGCTTGCCAAATAGTGTTATTCCCATGTGTCAGATCACATGGGAATTTTTTTCTTCTCTTAAATTGTATTTATGCTGCAAAACCTGTATTAATAATTTGTACATATAAATTTAACTAAATATTGCTTAATAAATATTTGTATTCTGCTAAAATATTTTCTGTTAAATAGTTCTACAATTCAATTTAAAAATAAGAAGGTATCAAAATGAAAAAGCAGCGTCCACAAAAAAAGAAAGCATCCGCAAAAAAACATTTATTCAAGTTTGGTCTAGGAGCAAAAATTACGCTTTGTATGGCTTTGGTTATTGCAGTGTCAATGTCAGCTTTGTCTTACCTTTCTTATTATAACATGTCTCTCGCCATGCAGGATAACATCAAAACGTCCCTGCAAAATACTGCTGTTAAAAATGCTAATCGTCTTTCGGAAGAAATATCAAAATATGAATCTTTCGTCGAGAAAACCGCAACAAGTCTAAACCTTATATCCGACGATTCAGCTAAACAAAAACTGCTTAGAGCGTCCGCAAAATCCGACGGATTCACCAAGCTTGGAATAGCCGATACAAACGGAAATATTATGTATCAGGACGGTTCAACAGGAAGCGTTGCTTCTAAAAGTTACTTTAAAACAGCTTTAGCTGGTAAAACTACATTGACCGGTGACGAAACGTCAAGCGAAAGCAGCGGGGGAATTTCAAATATTTATATAGCATCACCGGTCAAAAACGATGCAGGCGATATCACCGGAGTTATTATAGCGACAAAAAGCACCTCATTTCTGTCTGCTTATACCGCGCTCAGCAATGATACAACAGCAAAAGACGCTATGATTGTCGATTCCGACAACAATATGATCGCACGGCCTCAGATGTCCGGCAATGCAGGCGGCCCACAGAACACTTCTTCCAAATCAGGTTCCAATGTAAGCTCGGGCTCCAGCTCAGCGCCGCCTTCCGGTGCAAAACCGAATAACGGCGGTGATGACCGGAAAGCAATGACAAGCGGCAAGACAGGAATAATCACAATGAACTTCGACGACAACCTTAATTATATGGCATATACGCCGATTTCAGGAACCGACTGGTTCTACGGCGTAATGTCAAAGCCAAATGAGCTTTTTAAATCAGTCAGCAACATTGCGTTAATCATTATCGTTTTAAGCGTGTTTTCAACCCTGCTTGCAATTATTATCTGCTCTCTGCTAATTAAATATGTTGTTACAGATAGGATCAAAAAAACAAAGCACATGATTGAGGAGCTTTCACTCGGTCATATAAACGAACGCCTCACCGTTAAATCAAAAGATGAAATCGGAATAATGGCACAGGCAATGAACACCCTTGCAGATAATCTGAGCAATAATGTCGTAGGTTCAATGAACGACATTGCAAACGGCAATCTGTCGGCGGAAATTTCCGTCAAAGATGATAAAGATGAAATTACACCTGCACTGATCAATACAATCTCAACAATAAAATCAATTACCGAAGAGACACAGAACATTATTAAATTCGCTGAAAACGGATCATTATCACAGCGTGTCGACTCCTCAAAATATAATGGCACATGGAAGCTGCTCGCTAATGAAATAAACCGCCTGATGGATTGCGTTGCTCAGCCTGTCGCTGAAGTTGGCGATGTTATCAACAAAATCTCAGTAAACGATTTTTCGTCTGAAGTGAGCAGCAATTACAGCGGCGTGTTCGGTGAACTTGCTGAAAAAGTAAACACTGTCAGAGAAAGACTGCTTCATATACAGAAAACCATGAACGAAATATCGCGCGGTGACATGAGCAGCCTTGATGAATACAAATCATTGGGACGCCTTTCAGAAAACGACAGCCTTATACCTGCAATAACGCTGATGATGTCGTCAATTCATGAGCTTATTAATGAAATCAAACGCGTTACCGGAGAAAGCGCAAAAGGCAACGTGATTGAAGTAAGAGGCAATGAGAGCAGTTTTGAAGGTGATTACAGGGAAATCATCAAAGGATTCAATCAAACTCTTGAAGCAATTTCAAAACCAATTTCTGTTCTTTCTTCAGAACTTAATAAAATGTCGCAGAATGATTTTTCAAGTGATATACGGCTTGAATGCGAAGGCGATTTTAAACTTATCGAGAACGCTATCAAAGATGTAAGAAGCAGTCTTATTTCGATTCAGGATACGGCTGTCAAAATTTCCAAGGGTGAATTAGATAATCTGAACTTAAAAGAGCAGAGCAAAAACGACCAGCTTATCCCCGCCCTTAAAAAGATGACGGAAAGCATCAAAAAACTTGCTGACGAAACTACTTCAATCGCCGGAGCCGCGGCAGACGGCAGCCTTAGCGTAAGAGGCGACGAGTCAAAGTTCGAAGGCGAATACAAAAAAATCATTGAGTCAATAAACGAACTGTTGAATTCAGTTGAAACGCCGTTTGATAAAATCAAAGAGGTTATGGCTTCACTTGCGAGCTGCAAGCTTGATCAGCGAATTGAGGGCAATTTCAAAGGTGATTTCAATATTGTCATAAATGAGGTAAACAATACCGCCGCAACACTGAAAAGCATTGTCGGAAACCTTTCCGAAAAAATGACAGATCTTGCTAACGGTGACTTAAGCATTGAGCAGCTTGATAATTTCCGCGGAGATTTTGAGCCGATGTCAGACGCGCTGAACGGTATTCTCGATTCTCTAAATAAACTTATCGGTAATATACATATCACCTCGGACGAAGTTGCAACAGGCGCCGCACAGGTTTCTCAGGGAAGCCAGCTTCTTTCCGAAGGAACGACAAGGCAGGCCAGCGCAATTGAAGGCATCTCAAACTCAATAACAGAAATTTCGGAACAAACGCGCGGTAATGCAATGACTGCAAACGAGGCAAGTACACTCGCAGAACAGGTCAAAACCAACGCTTCGGTCGGAAGCGAACAAATGGACAACATGCTCCGTTCAATGAAAGACATTGCAAGCGCTTCAAACGAGATCATGAAAATCATTAAAGTAATCGACGACATAGCATTCCAGACGAACCTTCTTTCCCTCAATGCTGCTGTTGAGGCGGCAAGAGCCGGTGAGAACGGCAAAGGGTTTGCGGTCGTTGCGGAAGAAGTCAGAAATCTCGCTTCCCGCAGCGCCGTTTATGCGAAAGATACGGCAAAGCTGATTGCCGATACGATCAACAAAGTAAAGAACGGTACGGAAATCGCCGAAAGCGCCGCCAAATCATTCAGCAATATAGTAGACGGAGTAAACGATGTTTACGAGCGTCTCGGTAGTATCGCAGCTTCCTCGAATGAACAGGCAAACGGTATCACCGAGATTGACGGCAGCATCCAGCAGATTTCGCTGATCGTCCAGCAAAACTCAGCGTCTGCTGAAGAAAGCGCCGCCGCAAGTGAAGAACTGAACGGTCAGGCGGAACAGCTCAAATCGGATATTTCACAATTCAAATTAAGAGAAAACTGATAGATCATTAGTCAAAAAGGCTGTATCAGTACGCTGAAATTATCAGCTGCTGATATAGCCTTTTGTGTTTATTTTGATTTGAAAAACTTAGGGTATTTGTCCTTAATAATTATTGCTTTTAAACTATTAGCAGTCTGCTTGGGTAATAAGATAAAATATAACCTTCCTGT
>DATALE010000284.1:0-3914 GCA_036261235.1 Ruminiclostridium sp.
ACGCGTAAGGCCGGAGGACACCATGGCGCTGTCATCATTACTGACAATTGCTAAAATTAATTTCATTATAAGCCGCCTCCATGTTAAAAATAGTCAAAAGACACTTTGAGCAGTGTTCATTATAATTGTACCACTTTTATATTTAAAACACCATAGCTTTTTAAGGCCTCGGCAATTTCCTGCGTAATCAGCTCCCCGGGCATGACTAATGGTATACATGGGGGACACGGGCATTTTGCTTCAGCGGAAATCCGTCCCACGCAGTCTTGAATATCTCTTTGGATACTTTCGGAGAAAACAGCCTGTTTAATTGGCATGACGCATTCGGGCTTTTTCGGCAAATATTGTTTCAATGGGATAGGTTTACCGGGCTTGAGCGATATAAGCGCGTTTTTGAGCCTTTCAAAATCTTCGTCTGAATTAAAAGGCGTAGGGATAAGGACAAGGTGGCGCTCGTCGCTCATTTCGGGTGAAATTCCGTTTTTGCGCATAAATAATGCCGCACTGTTTCCGGTTATACCGCACGACGCCGTGTCTATTGTGATTCTGACGGGGTCGAATACCGCGTTGTAAGGTGAATAAAAACCTATGCTTTTGCAAAGTACGCGTATATCCGCGACCTTTTGTGCGAGCTTCCTGAAAGCGGATTTGCCTTCCTTTGCCGCCCATGCGCGTGCAATGTCAAGCGAGAGCATTATTAGGTAGGACGGACTTGTTGAGCCGAAAAGCGTCATCGCACGTTTTGCTTCTTCTTTGGAAAATCGGGAGGAGTTTATATGCAGAAAAGCGCCTCCCGTCAGGGCGGGTAGGGTTTTGTGAGCCGAATCGCAGACCATATCCGCTCCGTTGTCAATCGGGTGAAGATTACCTTCGAGCAGTTTAAGGTGAGCGCCGTGCGCGTTGTCAACAATTAATGTAAGGTTGTGCCTCTGGCAGACTTCGGATATTCCTTTTATATCTGAAATGATCCCGTAGTAATCCGGGCTTGTTAAGAATACGGCGCAGGCGTCACTGAATTTTGAAGCCGCTTCTTCAACTTTTTTTGCGGTGACTGCACCTGGCAGTGCTGAACCCTCGAAAGGTTCGGGCCATATAAAAACCGGTTCGATACCGAGCAGAGCCATCGTGTTGACAGCTGAGCGGTGGATATTCCGCGCGCAGATAATTCTGCCGCCGCCTTTTGAAACAAGGCGCAGCATAGCCTGTATGCAGAGAGTTGATCCTCCCGCGGAGAATAACGTTTCACGGGTACCGTAAAATTCTGCTGCAAGCCGTTCGGCTTCAAGTATAGCCCCCGTCTCTTCAAAAAGATTGTCGGTTTCGGGGAGCTCCGTAACATCAAGCCCAAGCGATTTTCCGAACACATCAAAAAGTGGAGACTTTGCCCCTTTATGACCGGGCATATGAAACCTCGACGGATTCTGTTCACAGTATTTTATTAAAGAAGAATAAAGGGGAGCGTTATATATATTTTCGTTCAACATCGGCATTTATTAAAAGGGGATTGGCGTCAAAAGAAACAAGATCGCCTGCATTACATTCAATGTCGGTAACGTCAAGAACAATATTGCACATACCGACTCTTCCGACGACACGGGCTTTTTTGCCATAAACGTTTGCATAAATCCTGCCTTCGCCGAAAAGACGCATGAAATCATGAAAACTACACCTCAGGAAGTCACGGAAACGGTAGGTATCGTCGATTTTTCTGGTAAATAAACCCTGAGAGTAACCGACGGGAACCACCGCAATATGGGTAGGCTTTTTGGTTTTATAAGTGTTCGCGTAGCCTATGTTATGACCGGCGGGTATCCAGCGCATGTCGCAGATATTGCTTTGCAGATGACCGACTTTTTGAAACTTAAGTTTTGTTTTAACGCCGGGCCTGCCGATAAGCGCGGAGCCGCAGCGAACCGCATCAAGCCTCAGTTCCGGATAAAGCAGAGCGCCGTTTGTATTCGCAATATGGCTAAGCCCCGGGTTTACTCCGGCTTTTTCAAGTGTGTTGAGACAGCTTTTGAAAAGTGCAAGCTGCTGCATCACATCTTTTCGGCTTTTTCCGAAACAGTTGGAAAGGTGGGTGAAGCTGCCGACAACCGTAAGGCTGGTCAGGTATTTCGCCGCCTGCGCCGCTTTTTCCGCGTCCTGCGGCAAAAAGCCGAACCGCCCCATACCGGTGTCGAATTTTATATGGACACGGCATTTGACATTATGTTTCTCTGCAATGCCGTTCAGCAGGACACCGCTTTCATATGATCCCAAAGCAGCTGTAATTCCGTTTGAAACAATCTTTTCGACGTCCTCTTCTGAACCGTAAGGCGTCAAAAGAAGAATTTCCGCTTCGGGCAGCTCAGCCTTCAGAACAAGCGCTTCCTCAAGCCGTGAAGCGGCGAAAAGACGCGCGCCCGCGTCCCATAAAATACGCGCGGTTTCTGCTTCGCCCATACCGTAAGCATTACCTTTCAGAACAGGTATGACACAAACTCCCGTTTCACTTCTCATGGCGTTATAATTATCGGCAATAAACTGTTTTTCCACGACGAGCGTCGTCATTTTTTACAGTCCTTCCATTTGTACAAGAATAAAAAAGAATTATTTTTCGATGCTGTTTGCAGAATGTCTTCTGTTTTTAATATGGCGGGCTTTTTTAAGAAGTTTTATTCCGACATCAGCGCAGAAAGCGACGGAACGATTCAGAATAAGGTCGAATTCTCCGCAGAATTCGATTAAATCACCGTTAAAGCCCTTTTTGAACCTGTAAAGTCCATAGAGAGGGTTATCCGGTGAAAGGTCGCCTGAAACGCCGCGGAAGTCATAAATCCGGCAGTGCTTTTCTACAGCCCAGCGAATCATTTCCCACTGCAAAAGGTAATTCGGCATCATGTTGCGGTATTTGTTGGACGAAGCGCCGTAGTTGTACCAGACCTTGTCGCCGTACTGGATTGCAAGCGTTCCGGCGACGGGTATTCCCTGATAATATGCCATATAAAGGCGGGCCTGCTCGCCGAAAGCATCGAGCATGCCTTCAAAATATTCAATCGGCCGCGTCGCAAAGCCGTCTCTTTTTCCCGTTTCGCGCATTATCTCAACGAACGCGGGTAGAGCGGTTTTGTCAGCAATTTTTACTTCGATTTCGTGCTTTTTTGCCACGCGGATATTATAGCGTGTTTTGGAATGGAATCCTGCGAAAACCTCGTCCTCGGTTTTACCTTCGATATTCAGTCTGAACACAAAACGCGGCTGAATTCCGTCGAAATTTTTACCGTCACCGTGTAGCTCAAAGCCGAATGAGCCCATTGTCGCCATAAATTCTTTGTCGTCGACGGGAACATCGGGATCAATCTTGAAAATGTAGGATTTATATTTCACTGCAAGCGCTCTTGCACCGCCGAACAGCGAAGCAATAACGTTTTTGTCATGAATGTCGCATACCGGGCCGCGCGGCGCATACATGATCGTGAAAGGGAGCCCGGGCATTTTGCGGATAAGTACAGAAAGGGCGCCAATTATCTCACCGTTGGCATTTTTTTCGACGACAGCTTCCCATTTCCATTCATTTTTGACCTTTCCCCATTCGGGACCCTGCATAAAATGCCCCTTTGGGTTTTTCTCTATAAACTTCTTGTATGAATCATAATCTTTTTGAGTTAGGATTTCCAAAAAAAGTCACTCCTCGGGATAATAAAAAATTCTTTTATATCTTGAAGATTATAACATTCATTGAGGCTGTTTGCAACTTCAACAAAACTAAAACAAAATAATTTACATATTACCGCAGCATTGAATTTGACGAACAATTAAAAATTATTAAATAAATTGTATTATTATAGCACTTAATATAGAAAACATGATATAATATTGCTGTATTAAGATAATTATTAACATTTTGTATTTAAATTTACCTTAGAGTATTT
>DATALE010000288.1:0-2490 GCA_036261235.1 Ruminiclostridium sp.
AAATACCTGTTCGGCGCTTTTGCCGTTCAGACTGATTTTGAGCGGTGAATTGACGTCCATGCCGTTAAGGTTCATCTTGTCGATAAACAATCCGTTGTTTTGTGTCATAACTTTAAAAACCGGATTTTTTATCATGTAATCAGAGCTTTTGCCCGCCCGTGTATCAAAACTGAAAACATTTATATCCGTTTTATAATAAATTATTTCGGCATCTTTTATCTTATCATTGTCCCTGCCCGCGTAGCGCTGGGAGCGTTCAACATTTCTTGTCCTATCTGCTTTGAATAACTTTTGAAGATTTTCTCCGTTGCCCATATAGCTTGCGGGGAGCAGATATATGCCCTTCTTCTGAGTTTCACTGATATTTATAATATTGCCGTTCTCATCGTAAAGCTTATAAAGCTTGAGATAATTGGGGTTTACAAGAAACACATAAGGCCTGAAATCTTTTGGAACCCAGTTCTTATCAAAATAGTTCTCATACTTTACATTGCCGTTTTCATCGCGTTTTAAAAATACCTTGAGAGGGTCGTATTCGGAAACAGATGAATAAACAGCCCCCTCGTCGTTCAGGTATGTATAAAAATCGGCATATTTCTGTTCCAGAATGTGAGTATTCTGTTCTTCATCGGTATTGTCCGCGTCAGTGACCTTTGAATCAAAAACCGCGAATTGATTTCCGTACTTATCCCACTGATACACTGTTTTGTATTGATTGGACAAAGCGATAAGGCTTTCAGCACTATTGTAAAAAAGCACCAGAATTGTCAGAATCAATACAAACCGAATACCTTGGTTTACAATGTATACAAGACGGAAGGGCTTTTTATTTTTGATGAGATCGGAAATTGTGTATCTATGTATAAAAATGAGGAACACAAGTCCGATAACCAATGTCAGCACGATTATCATAACGCCGATTAAGAGCAGCTGAACGAGGTACTGCTGCGGTATATCCGTAAATAGCCTCAATGCTAAAATAGCGAGGCATGCCGCCGTGAACTGCGCGAAAACTATAGGTGACAGCATACTTTTCCATATAAAAAAGTCAGTGTAGCCCTGAAGCTTGTAAATACCGGTTTTCTTGAAGCCGCGCACAATATGGTAAGTCATTAAAAGCGCGAAGAGGATAAAGCATATAAAAACGATTGCGAGGCTCGCAAAAATAAAGAAACCGCTGCTTTGTATTTTTATGACCTTCTGGGTGGTAAGATCTTTTGGCTTCATTTTCAGATTCTGAGAGAGGGTTTCGATGAAGCTGTCTTTATTCTCGATATTCTTAATTTGGACTTCATATGTACCGGCTATCGTTTTTTCATCATACAGCAGTTTATTAAACGGCTGTATCCTTATTTTTTCAGATCCCAGGAAGCTGTTCAGCGTTCCAATATCGTTATATCCGGCAGGTACGGCAATATTCGATGTTTGGACCACATAATTATCTGACATACCTTCTGGCTTTAGCAAGGTTCCTTTTTCCAGCGGAATTTTTGTTAAGACAGGGTTTTCAAATGTAAGATACACCGATTTGACTGTTATAGTATTAGACCCTTCATCAGTATAATCGGTTTTTATCAGGTTGGCGTTATATCTGTCGGCCGCGTCTTTTAAAAAGGAAAAAATGGCAGCAGAATCCAATGACCGATCGGAAGGCGTAACATATATGCTGAAGCTCGATGGTGATTTACCGTAATCAGCCCACATTGCGTCGTTTTTTTGTTTGTCGAAAGACAATCCCGCTGCAAAGGCGAATATAAGTGCGATTACAGCAACAGCAATAATCGATTTTTTCATATTGTCTCCTTTGTTGTTAATACTGATTTCTATCAAGCGGCGGACAAGATTTGCGGGGGACTTTTTTGACCAACAGGGAAGTGGGGAAAGAGGGTTGCCGCCCGCCGGCGACGGAAACCCGGCAGAGAAAAATACTGTAAAGTTGTCTGCCGTTAGGTGAAAAAGCAGTGCGTGCCGGGCACAAGCCGTGAATTGCGCGGTCTTGCCCTGATGTGATGATAGTATAAAATTTGGCCCGTCACTTACAATTATAACTATAAGCGATGGGCCAAACCCGCTATTTTACCGGATTAATAAATGTGATAATATGCATACGCTGTGTCCCATATGTATCCGGCTATTGAAGCGTATGACCAACTACCCGCATAGACTCTTCCGGAATTATTATGATTACCTGATATTTCAGCAGTTGTGGCATGATCAAGGTATGAACTGTATCCATTAGAATATGCTACTTTGCCCGACGTTGAAAGATAGGAACCATGATTCCATTCAAGACCTTCAGGCGTCACCTCAGCCATTGCAGTGAATACCGAGCCAAAAACTGACAGTGTAAGAACCGCAATAATTGTCGCCAAAACTTTTTTCATTTTATGCCCTCCTTTGTAATTATAATACAAGCTGCTTGCATAATTAATTATAAAGTGATACCAAAAAATTGTCAATACTTTAATTTACTTATTAAGCTAATTTTGC
>DATALE010000120.1:0-27470 GCA_036261235.1 Ruminiclostridium sp.
CTAACCCGACCCAATGTGATATTTGTTATTACGAGATCGCTGGAGTTACCAAGAATTTTTTTAATCGTGTCGATGTTTCCTGCCAAATTGGAGGATATTTTCATATTTTGCAGTTCATCATCAGTATAGGGTTTGCCGGAAACATCACTTGTGTTTATATCCTCGGTATTAAGATTTTTGCTGTTATAGTACTTAAATCTTTTTATATAATTTAACATTTGAAACGATTTCCTTTATAAATTCCTATGATTCAAAAAATCACAGTTAGTATTTCACTTATGCAAATATTTTATTCTTTAGTAAATCCTGAATTAAGTACATAAAAATCCAGCCAAAAAGTGAAATATTTCTGTTGAATGTACCGAGGCAATATGATATATTGAAGAGAATAAAATGCTAAACAACAGTTAAAAGTATGATTGAATGGCAATTGCAGTGGAGTTTATAAAAAAAGCCGGAATTAGCTCATGTTGAACCGGCAAAAATGAGGGGAAAAGTAAATGGTACGCTCAGCTATTATTACGTCAAGTGATTCTGGGTATCGTGGAGAAAGAGAAGATCTAAGCGGAAAAGTAATTAAGGAAATATTAGAGGGTAATGGTTATAAAGTTGTGTCGATGACGCTTTTGCCGGATGAACAGCAAATGCTGAGTAATATGATGAAGGAAATTGCGGATGAAAACAAAGCGGATGTTATTTTCACAACCGGAGGAACAGGATTCTCAGCAAGAGATTGTATGCCGGAAGCGACCAAAGCTGTTATTGAAAAGGACGTTCCCGGTATTCCGGAAGCAATGAGGGCATACAGCTCACAGTTTACGAAACGGGCTATGCTCAGCCGTGCAGCTGCTGGAATCAGAAAATCCACGCTTATTGTCAACTTGCCCGGAAGTCCCAAAGCGGTCAGAGAATGTCTTGAATATATCTTGCCGGAACTGAAGCACGGTATTGATATACTTACCGGTGAGGCGTCCAACTGCGCCAGAAAGTAAAGGAAAACAGCGTGAAACATTCACGTCTGTGTTCCCGCTTGCATAGCGGGGTGGAGGTTAAAATGGGAAAAGTGATCGCAGTATGTGTCAGCGAAATCAAGGGCGTTCAAAAAAAGAATATTCATTCTGCAAAGTTCATCGAAGATTTTGGAATCGAAAAAGATGCCCACGCGGGCAACTGGCACCGGCAGGTGAGCCTGCTGTCCTATGAAAAAATCGAGGCATTCAGGGCAAAAGGGGCCAAAGTCAAAGACGGAGATTTCGGGGAAAACCTTATTGTTGAGGGAATTGATTTTAAAAATTGCCCGATTGGAACGCGATTCCAATGCAACGATGTTGTATTGGAGCTCACACAAATAGGTAAGGAGTGTCACAGCGGCTGCGAGATTTACAAAACCATGGGTGATTGTATCATGCCGCGTGAAGGTGTGTTTACAAAAGTCATTCACGGCGGAACAATAAACGAGGGCGATGAGCTTAAAATAATAGCTTAAGGAGAATCAAAATGAGTGAAATAAAAGTCGTAACTAATATCATGCAGGCAAATGATGAACTTACAGCCAAGAACAGAAAAGAACTTGATGAAAAATCGATTTATGTAATAAACCTGATGAGCTCACCCGGTTCCGGCAAAACTTCAATTCTTGAAAAAATCATTACGAAACTGAAAGACGATATTAAAATAGCTGTTATTGAAGGCGATCTTTATACGACAATGGACGCCCAGAGGATAGAGGCAAAGGATGTACCGGTTGTTCAGATAAACACAGGCGGGGCATGTCATCTTGACGCTTATATGATTAAGGATGCCATAGAGGGGCTTGATCTTAACGGCATAGACTTGCTGATTGTCGAAAATGTCGGCAATCTGGTATGCCCTGCCGAATTTGAAATCGGCGAAGATATAAAGATAACAGTTTTAAGTACAACAGAAGGCAACGACAAGCCTCTTAAATATCCTCTCGCATTTGAAAAATCAGGAGCGGTTATCCTGAACAAAATCGACTTGCTTCCGTATACGGATTTCAATAAGCAGACATTTTATAATGATGTTAAATCAATCAATGACAAGGTAACCTTTTTTGAAACTTCCTGCAAAACGGATGCGGGACTGAACGAACTGTGCTTATGGTTAAAAAATAAGGTAGAAGAGAAACGGGGCAAAGCCTGAACGATTTGACAGACAGAAATTTTATAATGGGGAATGTTGATTTTGTCAGATGAAGTTATTCATTTGGTTATAGTCATCAACGGGATTGTGCAGGGAGTTGGTTTCAGACCATTTGTATATAATCTGGCGGTATCCTGCAAAATTCGCGGCTGGGTGAACAATTTCCCCGGCGGAGTCCATATCGAGGCGGAGGGCGCGGAAGAAAATTTGAAAAGCTTTGTCAGACGGCTGAAAGAAGAAGCCCCCCCGATTTCTTCAATAGACGCATTTGACATTAAAACCGCCGTGCCTGCTGGATATGACGATTTTAAAATCAGGGAAAGCAGTACTGAAAGCGCTGATGAAGCGTATATCTCACCTGATATTTCGGTATGTGATGATTGCCTCAACGAAATGAATGACCCAAAGAACAGAAGATACAGATACCCTTTTATCAACTGTACGAATTGCGGGCCGAGATTTACGATTACTGCCGGCATCCCATATGACCGGGTCAATACGACCATGAGTGCATTTAGAATGTGTAAAGAATGCGCAAAGGAGTATCAAGACCCGTCCGACAGAAGATTTCATGCCCAGCCTATAGCATGCGACAGATGCGGCCCTGTTCTTGCTTTGCTTGACTCAAATGGGAATCCGATGCCGCGGTGCAGCGCGATTGAAACAGCGATAGATTTATTGAGTGACGGCAAAATAATAGCCATTAAGGGATTGGGCGGCTATCATCTTGCCTGCGACGCCCAAAATGATAAAGCTGTTCAATTGCTTAGGAAAAGGAAAAACAGGGACGGAAAGCCTTTCGCATTGATGGCAAAAAGCCTTGATGTAATTTCAAAATATTGTTATATAAATAAAAAAGAGGCAGAAATCATACAAGGCGTGAGAAAACCTATTGTCCTTCTTGAACGCAAGCACGGAACTGAACTTGCGGTAGATTATATTTCTCCGGACAACAATAAAATAGGAATTATGCTGCCTTATACTCCTTTGCACTACCTGCTTTTTACCGGAAAATTGGAGCTGCTTGTCATGACAAGCGGAAACATATCCGGCGAACCGATTTATTATCAAGATGAAGAAGCTAAACGCGGTCTTAAAGGGATAGCCGACTATTTTCTTACTAATAACAGGGATATTTATATTAGGACAGACGATTCTGTTACAAGCGTATTCAGGGATAGGGAATTTATAATAAGACGGTCGAGGGGCTACGTCCCGCTCCCTGTCGATATTTCTTCCATTGTAAAGGCTTGTAACCAAATTCCCTCAGTACTTGCCTGTGGGGGAGAACTGAAAAATACCTTCTGCCTTACAAAAGGCAAAAAAGCTTTTATCAGCCATCATATCGGTGATCTGGAAAACTTTGAAACACTGAAATCTTTCGAAACCGGAATAGACCACTTTAAAAAAATATTTTCCGTTATCCCGAAGGCAGTTGCATGCGATAAACATCCGGATTACCTTTCCACTAAATACGCGGAAAGTCTTGAAGACATTGCGATAATTCCAGTTCAGCACCACCACGCACATATAGCCTCATGTATGGCTGAAAACAATGTTTCTGGAGATGTTATCGGCGTCGCTTTTGACGGAACAGGATACGGAGATGACGGCAAAATCTGGGGTGGGGAGTTCTTTGTCGGGGATTATTCAGGTTTCGAACGGCAGGCTCATTTTGAGTATGTTCCCCTGCCCGGCGGAGAATTAAGCATTAAAGAGCCATGGAGGATGGCCGTAAGCTGCCTCTTTCAGATATACGGGGACCATTCAACCACGTTAAAGCTTCCATTCCTTAACCATGTCAGCGAGTACAAAAAAGAAATTTTATTGCAGCAAATAAAGAAACGAATAAACGCACCGCTTACAAGCAGTCTCGGAAGGCTGTTTGATGCGGTATCATCCATAATCGGACTGTGCAATGTTATAGAATATGAAGGTCAGGCGGCAATAAGGCTCGAAAAAAACGCATGTATAGAGAAAAGCTGCCTGTATCCATATGATATAACTCAAAGGGAAAACTGTTATGAAATAAGGGTCCGTCAATTGATTTCGGCCATAGTGGACGATGTGCTAAAGGGCAGGGAAGTCTCGCTTATCTCAGGCTCGTTTCACCTTACGATTGCCGGAATAACGCTTAATATATGCCGTCTGCTCAGAGAAAAGTACGGTATAAATGATGTTGTATTAAGTGGCGGAGTGTTCCAAAACCTGCTTCTTCTCAGCCTTACAATGGACAATTTGGAACGCAGCGGATTTCGGGTTTATACGCATAGAAAAGTGCCGACCAATGATGGCGGAATTTCACTCGGACAAGCTGTTATAGCCATAAGAAAAATAATAGAAAACGGGGACGCATAAGAAACATGAATGAAATTATTACACTTGCCCACGGAAGCGGAGGAAAGCTGACGCACCGGTTAATAAGCGACCTCTTTTATAAATATTTCAGGAACGATTTTCTGCTTGAAAAAGGTGACTCAGCCGTTTTCGCGGCGGAAAAAGGCAGAATCGCGTTTACAACGGATTCCTACGTTATCTATCCTTACATCTTTTCAGGAGGAAATATAGGCAAACTTGCGGTGTGTGGTACGGTAAACGACCTTGCCGTAAGCGGTGCTATTCCCAAGTATATAAGCTGCGGATTTATTATTGAGGAAGGCTTAGCACTGTCTGAATTGGAAATCATTGCACAGTCAATGGCTGATACTGCAAAAAAAGCCGGAGTCAGCATAGTTACCGGTGATACGAAGGTAGTGCCAAAAGGCTGCGCCGACAAAATTTTTATTAATACTTCCGGTATCGGATTTATTCATCAAGGCGTGGAGCTGTCGGGAAAAAAGATAAGTGCGGGGGACAAAGTCATACTTTCCGGAACCATGGGTGACCACGGTACAGCTATTCTTCTGGAAAGGGAAAACCTGAATGTTCAAAGCAGCATATCAAGTGACTGTGCCCCGCTGAATTTAATGCTTGAGCCTGTGATTAAAAGCTTTTCCGGTGCTATTCGTGTAATGAGGGACCCGACAAGGGGCGGCGTTGCCACCACTTTGAACGAATTAATTGCAGGCAGCGGTTTAAGCATAGAACTTAACGAAAATTCAATGCCCGTAAAAGAAGAGGTGAAGGGCATTTGTGAAATGCTTGGGTTGGATCCGCTGTATATGGCTAATGAGGGAAAGGTTCTGATTATTGCCGAAAGCAGCCGGGCGGAAGGCATTATTGAAAAATTAAAAGAAAGCCCGTATGGAAATGACGCCGCCATTATCGGAATCGTAACTGATACCGTTCCGGATAAGGTCTACATGAGTACGCTTGCAGGCGGAAACCGAATTGTTGATATGCTGACAGGCGATCAATTGCCAAGAATATGCTGATGTGCTTGAACATAAATCGTTATATAATTTAGGTATAAACCAAGGGCAGCACCGCACACCTTACAGTTTGTGCCTTTTGCGTGCACTTGCAGATTTTCCGCCATATATTACAATTATAAATCTGGTATTGCCCAAGAAAACCACATAAGAAAGGAATAAAATTCAGAATGGAAAACAACCTGATCAATGAGGCCAAGAAATGTTTGCAATGCAAAAATCCAAGATGCAGCAAGGGTTGCCCTGTAAATACACCTATCAGGGAAATGATTTCGCTGTTTTTGGACAGTAAAATTCTGCAGGCTGGAGAGATGCTGTTTGAAAACAATCCGCTCTCGCTGATTTGTTCGCTTGTATGTCCGCACGAGAAACAATGTGAGGGTTCGTGTGTTCTGGGAATTAAGGGACAGCCGGTAAATATCAGCGACATTGAACATTATATATCCGATTACTACATCAATCTGATAACGCCGAGCGCAAAAAGGGAACAAGGCAAAAAAGTTGCTATTATAGGTTCCGGCCCGGCAGGTATCACTATTGCCGTTATCCTCGCTTCACGCGGATACGATGTTACCATTTTTGAAGCTCACGACAAGGTCGGCGGTGTACTTATGTACGGTATACCTGAGTTTCGCCTGCCTAAAGCGGTGCTTGGTAAGTTAAAGGCTAAAATACATGAAATGGGCATAAAAATACGCCCCAACACTCTCATTGGCGCAGTACTAACAGTAGACGACCTTTTCAGAGACGGGTACAAGGCCGTTTTTATCGGTACAGGCGTTTGGAGACCGCGGAGCCTTGGCATAAAGGGCGAAAGTCTTGGTCATGTGCATTATGCCATAGATTACCTTAAAAATCCGGAAGCTTATTATCTTGGGGAAAAAATATGTATTATAGGCTGCGGAAATGTTGCAATTGATGTGGCAAGAACGGCTATTCGCAACGGCGCCCGCAGTGTAACCATTCTTTATAGGGGCGATGCAGAGAGTATTACAGCCGAAAAACGTGAAGTTGAAATGGCAAAGATTGATGGAGTTAAATTTGAAATGAATAAAACCCCTGTTGAATTTACAGATGAAGGCATACTCTATCTTGATACTGTTACCTACGGGGATGAACCCGACCAAAAGACATTTGTTCCGGTGGAGGGTACACCGAAGCTTTTCAGAGTTGACTCGATAATCGTTTCGATAAGCCAGGGACCGCGCAATTATATAGTTTCTTCCACCAAAGGTATAGAGATAGACAACAGCGGCCTTATCAATACGGATACAAACGGAAGCACGACCAAAGCGGGAGTCTTTGCGTCCGGTGATGTTGTAACAGGAGCCAAAACGGTTGTTGAAGCGGTCAAGGTATCAAAAAGAGTTGCGGATGCGATCGATACATATATACAATCGTTGGAAACGTGATTTTTATAAGAAATAGCTCCGGATATTAACTAATAAAGAACCACCCAGTCATTCCCGCTTTTAATGGGGATAAATTGGGTGGTTCTTATTCAAAGCTACTTTGCTGTTTGAAATGACTGATAAAGCGCCTTGCTTTTGCTATTTATAAGCAACGGGAGTTTTGCCGATACTTTTAAATTGCTTTGGCGTAATGCCATACTTTTTTTTAAAGAGTTCTATAAAGTGTGAAATGTTCTCATACCCCAGATCAAATGCTACTTCCGTAACATTCTGATCTTTCAGTAATTCCTTTGCATGTGTTAGCTTGAGATTTGTTATATATTCCTTTGGAGTAATCCCCATAACTTTTTTAAATGAATTGCAAAAGTTAGTGTCTGACATATTCAAACTATATGCCAGCTCACTTATACTGATCGGCTGCTTGATATTTTCCTTTATATATTTGAGTGCCTTGTAAATCGGATTGTCATGTTCCAGATTGATTATCTGCTGCACTCCTTTGATCTGAACAAGATTATACACTAACTCCTGTGCATAAAGGTCAAGCAGAAATTCCTTGTTTTTATCTATTATTTTGGAGACATTCGTCAGCCTGTTCAAGCAGTTCCCGAGTTCGCCGTTTACATTTCCGAGAAAAACCCGGTTCTCTTTAAGGGAATCGTAGTCGGCATCCATGTCAACACTTATTTTCTCGGTCACAGCTTTTAACAAATTCTCGTTAAGCTCAAAGACCAGCGCTTTCGTAGGAGTTTCAATTTCCATATGGATTTTCGAATGCGGCGGCATCAGAATAAACTGTCCCGGTTTATATGTAAAACCGGTGCCATTATTTACTGAAACATTCTTGTAGCCCTCTATTATCGTGCAAAGCCTGCTGTATTCATACGACTTGTAATCACAGTTCATTGGTGAAAGATCGTAGTATAAAAGCTTAAGGTAGTCGGATTCAAGACTGTCAAGCAATTCCAAGTTTCGATTGAAATCGGTTAGCATATGACCACTCCTTTCGCTATCCTAAGGCACAAACGGAACGAATTCCAAGCTGTTATCCGGTTTCTGCCCTTATCGTTAATGCCTGTTTTGTTCTGCGTTACATGAAGTAATAAATTTTGTTGATGCTGAAGACGGTAGTATTTTTGGGCCGCTTTAAAACGATACATCCCTAAAAGTATTGTACTACATATAATAAGAATTAACCACAAATAAAAATTTCCATAAAAAATAGAAATAGTTTATAAAGAATTTTGTTAGATTTATTAGTGAAAAAATATTATATTGTTAATGAAGTTAAAACTGAGTCGGAAAATCCGCGATGAAATGTATAAAATGCTATACATAAAAGTATCGAAGGGGGTGCGGGCAGTACTGCAAATTTAATTCCGGAATACGGAAATGAAAGTCGCGTCAACCGAATCGGATATCGTACCGGCAGGTTTAGTACGATTTAGTAGGACTGTCGGCATATTTAATCTCTGGATACTTACAGCATTTTCAATTAAACCGTAGAGGTTAAAAAATTTCAGTTTGGACTTTGGGTGAGAAAACAAAAATGTAATTTTTGAAACTGAACTTGACATACAAAATGACATTCAAAAATCAAATGCTTAAAATTATCATTTCAGATCAGCAGAGCATTGAACGATTTTGTATTAATTTAAGTAAGAATAAGTGATACAAATTTGAATCAGGAATTGTTTTTTCATATTCCCTGAGGCTGCAAAAGGTACAAGCCTTTTGCGGTGTGCCAACTAAAAAAGTGAGGGGATAATTGTAATGAACGCATTATCAATAACAGGTGTAGTAATCCTGCTGCTCTTTGAAGCAGTCGCTGTCATAAGGACCAAAAAGCTGATGCCGCTGCTTATATATTCAACGATTGCCGAAGCGGGCTATATTCTCCTCGGAATCGGCAGCGGAACTTTCGCGGGGCAGACAGGCGCACTTCTGCATATGGAATATCAGATCCTTATGAGGGGCCTTGTATTTCTGGCGGCTTTTGTCATTGTGAAACGCGGGGGTACTCAATTAACTGACAAGCTCAAGGGATTCGGCAGAAAAGCTCCATTCATTTCTGCAATGTTCGCTTTTGGTATCTTTTCTGTTATGGGTCTTTCCCCGTTCAAGGGTTCTGTCAGTAAATTTTTGATTGTATATTCCAATATCGAAAATGGCAATTACTTTTTCGCCGCGGCGGCAATGCTTGGCAGTATCATCGAAGCATGGTACTTTATTAAAACTATACACAAGGTGTGTTTTGCAGAAGCTGATGACGTCGAAGGCACAAAGATTGCCGATATTACTATATTTAGCAGAATCTGTTACGGGGTCGTATTTATTTTCGCAGCGCTTACTGCGCTCGTTTCACTTTACCCCGAGACATTGGTAGAATACAGCGGGAATCTGGCAAATTCACTTTTCGGAACTAAACTCACCGAACTGCCTGTTATTGACTCGCCGTGGTCGACACTTGTTCTTGTTCCATATATCGGTGCTTTTGCCGTTTTCCTGATCGGTCACTTCTTGCCGAAACTGAGGGGAATACTTGCAGTTGGTATCAGCGCCGTGACAGTCGGAATGGTCTGGATGGACGGAAAAATTGACGGCTTGTCCAGAATGTTCGCGATTATCATTTCGGTCATTGTGTTTTTGGCTTCACTGTATTCAATCGGATATTTCAAAGGTGAAAAGCATAATAACCGCTATTTTTTCTTTTTGCTGCTGACTTTGGGAAGCCTTATCGGCGTTGCCACGAGCACACAATTCGGCAATTTCTATGTGTTCTGGGAACTGATGACATGGGCATCGTATCTGCTCATCGTCCATGAACCGTCAGAGAAAGCCTTAAAGGCCGGCTTTAAGTACTTCATGATGTGTACTTCCGGGGCTTATGTTATGCAGTTCGGAATACTGATTCTGCAAAAGTACACCGGAACTCTCGATATGGCGGCGATCTCGAGCAAGCTGCCATCAATGGCGCCCGGCCTGCTGATTGCGGTCATTGCGATGTTTGTCATAGGTACAGGCGTTAAAACCGGACTTGTGCCGATGCATAGCTGGCTGCCTGAAGCGCATCCGGCGGCTCCGTCGCCTGTTTCAGCGATACTTTCCGGTATTCTTACGAAAATCGGCGTATACGGAATGGTACGGGTACTGTTCGGTATCTTCGGAGTTAGCCTGCTTATACAGCTTGGTTCAGCCGGAAAATACTCATATGTCGGTATCGCAATCTCAGCTCTGGGACTGTTAACGTTTTTCTACGGCGAAATCATGGCTCTGCGCCAGAAGGATATGAAGCGGCTTCTTGCATATTCGACAATGGCACAGGTCGGTGAAATCATAACAACACTTGGGCTTGGAACGTATCTGAGCATGGTCGCGGGTTTCTATCATGTAATGAACCACGCGATAATGAAGGGCCTGCTGTTCCTTGCTGTAGGACTTTTGGTACAAAGGCTCGGCACAAGGGAAATAACCGCGTTCAAGGGAATCGGAAAAGTAATGCCATTCACTGCGGGATGCCTGTCAATCGGTATTCTCGGAATGATGGGCCTTCCTCCGTTCAACGGCTTTATCAGCAAATTCCTGATGCTTTACGCCGCCGTTGCCGCCGGTTATTGGTACATCGCAGCTTTTATCCTGCTCGGCAGTATTATCGCCGCAATCTACTATATCAGACTTATCAAAACGATTTTCTTTGAAAAATATGAAGGACCTGCCGTTAAGGAAGGACCGCTCTCAATGCTCATTCCGATTGGGACGTTGACGGGACTTGTGCTTTTCAACGGCTTGTTCCCTCAGTACGCACTGCATTTTGCGTCTTCCGCCGCAAAATATGTTGCACAAAAAGGCGGAATGGCTATAAACGCCATACCGCAAATTCAGGTAAGCTGGCCCGTTATCATTATTATTCCGATGCTCGGCGGACTGCTGGCTTACTTCTTCGGCAGACGTTCCCCCAAAGTTGCCGGATGGACAGCCGTGGCGGTGATATCCGCAACGCTCGCCGCAATTGCCATATCACATGCGCAATTTGACATATACTCGCTAAGCTTCGCGCTTCTTATTGCATTTGTCGGGCTGCTCAATATGCTTTACTCACTCGGCTACATGGGACATGGGCACGCTCAGAACCGTTATTACATGTTCTTCCTGATGATGATCGGTGGACTTGTCGGCGTCGCTACAAGCAAGGATTTCTTCTCATTCTTTATATACTGGGAAATCATGAGCAGCTGGACGCTGTATTTCTCCATCATACACGAGGAAACAAAGGATGCGCTTAAAGAAGGGTTCAAATACTTCATATTCAACTATATCGGCGCGAGCATTGCATTCCTCGGAATATTGATTATAACCGCAAATACAGGCGCTTTTGACATGACTGTGCTTGCTCAGCAGTTGAAAAACATTGATCTTGGCACCGCGGGACTTGGGCTTTCACTTATAACGATTGGATTTCTTATGAAAGCCGCCGCGCTGCCACTGCGTATCGACTTCCAGATGCACCCTGCGACCGCGCCCACACCCGTCAGCGGTTATATTTCTTCCGTTTTGCTGAAGAGCGCACCATACGGGCTGATAAAGCTGTTCTTCATCATGGGTGGTGCTGTTGTAGTCGGACGCCTCGGAATTGCGGGCGGAAACTCGATTTTGATGAGCGCAGTATCATGGATTGCAGGAATTACAATTCTGGGCGCAGGCGCTATGGCTCTTGTGCAGCGAGGGGTAAAACGGATGCTGATTTACAGCACCGTAAGCCAGATTGGCTATATAATTCTTGGTCTTAGCCTTGGCACGACACTTGGACTTACGGGCGCAATGCTGCACTTTGTTAACCACATGTTCTTTAAAGACCTCCTCTTCCTTGCTGCGGGTGCGATAATGGTTCAGGCGCACGTCAAAAATCTGGACGACGTCAGCGGCCTTGGAAGAAAAATGCCTGTAACTCTTTCATTCTTCATGATAGGAGCGTTATCGCTTGCAGGCGTACCGCCATTCAGCGGCTTTACTTCAAAGTGGATAATCTACGAGGCGGCCATGGAAAAGGGGCAGGTTTTCCTTGCGATACTTTCACTTGCCGGAAGTGTCCTTACGATGGCCTATTTTGTGAAGTTCATGCATTCGGCATTCTTCGGTGTACCATCAAAGAATTCGGAGAATGTCAGGGAAGCGCCTTTGACAATGCTTATTCCGATGGGAGTATTGTCTGCGATAAGCGTTATGTTCGGCATAGCGCCCGGACTGCCGCTTTCCGTAATATCAAAGGTTCTGTCACTTGCAGGTATCAATCAGCCGTCCTATACGCTGTTCAGTGTTGATACCGGAATAGGCGGATGGCAGACCGGAGTGATTACGATGGCACTGCTTCTGACGGCTGTGATAGGTTTTATGTTCCTCCTTTCGGGAAACAAAAGGATAAGATACACTAACGCATATACCTGCGGAGTAACGGACTTGGATACCGACAAGACAAACGCGGCCTCACAAAACATGTACGAAACTCCTCACAAGCTTATAAGAAAACTGCACAAGCTGATTGTACCTGTATTTGGTGATGGCGAGGAGGCAGAGGAGTAATGAATATCTTAACACTTTTAATTAATATTCTTGTTTTTCCCGGCGGCCTTTTTGCTGTTGCACTGGGTCTGCTGTTAACCGGCCTTGACCGTAAATTATATGCACGGCTTCAGAGACGCGTTGGTCCCCCTGTTTACCAGCCGTGCATTGATATGATCAAGCTTTCGCAAAAAGAAACCCTGATACCGAAGACTGCAAATGCAACTGTTTTCAGATTTGCTCCGCTGATTGGCTTTGCGGGTATGCTTGCAGCAGTTGTCATCATACCCATTACCGGCATTTACTGCGGTTTTTACCAGTCGGGTGACCTTTTGGTTCTCCTTTATTTACTTTCCACTCCGGCGATTGCTCTTGTAATAGGGGCGTCGGCTTCCGGCTCAACTTACAGCTCCATCGGACTTTCCAGGGAAATAACAATGGTGCTGGCATACGAAATACCGCTGCTGGTAGTTTTCCTGACGGTAGGTATGAGGGTCGGAATGGCTGCCGGAGGAACCGCCGTTTTTTCACTGAGCAGTATAGTCGACTATCAGCTCAAAAACGGATCGCTGCTTCTTGATTTGCCGATGCTGCCTGCTTTTCTGGCGCTTTTGTGCTGCATCCCAGGTACAATCGGTGTAGTACCGTTCGATATACCGGAAGCTGAAACTGAAATAACTGAAGGTCCGCTTCTTGAATATTCAGGCATAGGACTCGCAATGTTTAAACTTACCGGCGGTCTGAAGATATTGGTACTGTCCGCCCTTACCGTTGCGCTGTTCTTTCCGTCGGGTTTCGGAAACTTCTGGCTCGTCAATCTCCTTTGGTTTATAATCAAATGCTTCATTGTATCATTTATCACGATAACATTTGTCCGTGCCACAAGAGCCAGAATGCGTCTTGATCAGGCATATAAATTCTATCTGCTGTTTCCGACGGCTCTGGCGCTTATCAGTTTGATATTAACGCTGTTCTCTGTCAGAATATAGTCCCAGGAAAGGATGGTCATTCATATGGCGGAATTACTTCAGAAGATAATAAAAAAGTCTCCCTGGATATACCGGATCAATGCCGGTTCCTGTAACGGATGCGATGTGGAAATGGCAACGACTGCCCTTATTCCACGGTACGACGTCGAACGGCTGGGGTGCAAATATTGCGGGAGCCCGAAACACGCGGACATTGTGCTTATATCCGGACCTGTTACGGCGGTTGTACGGGAAAAGGTATTGCAGGTATATGATGAAATTCCGAATCCCAAGGTCGTTGTCGCAGTCGGCATCTGTCCCATATCGGGCGGGGTCTTTAGGGATAGCTACGCGATAAAAAGCCAGCTTGACGCATATATTCCGGTGGATGTAAACGTTCCGGGATGTCCCCCGAGGCCACAGGCAATCATTGACGGCATTGCGATGGCCATTGAAATATGGAAATCTAAATTCTGAGGGGGATAAAAATGTATTCATTTTTTAAGATCGTTCTTCGGAATATAATAAAAGGCCCATCTACAATTAAATATCCCTTTGAAGATTCCCCTGCTCCGGAAAAACTGAGGGGTAAGATAAAGCATGACCCGGACAAATGTGTTGCATGCGGTATGTGTGAATATGTATGCGCGGGAGGTGCAATAAGATTGCAGGAAACAAATGATAAACAGGGAATTAACTTTGTTGTATGGCACAATTCATGCACTTTTTGCGGATTGTGCGAGCATTACTGCCCGGAAAAAGCAATCCATCTGACCAATGACTACCACACCGCTCATATGCAGAAGGATAAATACAACTATTCTGAGAAAACTATAATCAAAAAGAATTGCTGTATTGTCTGCGGTGAACCGTTTATGCAGCTTCCACCTAAATATTTGGAGAAATTATACGGTAAGGACGGTGATGAGAAGGGCAGGAGCAGGATGTGCCCGAAATGCCGTAAAAAAGCTATTTGGAAAGATGGTGTGTTCAGAACATGAAAGACGAGATAATGGGCGATTTCAGAGAAAAATTAACCCTGAGGCTTGGAAAAAATTTCAATCTAAAATGGGATATTGATAAAAAAGGCGTCGTATGCGGCTGGTGCAAACTGGTTGATTCTGATGATATTTATGCGATTGCGGAGATAGTTGCCGGTTATAAAGGCAGAGTAATGACAATATCCCCACTGAATACACCGTCTGATTTAGCTCAGAATTCATCGGATGGGCCGCTGAAAAATACTGCTGACGATAAAAAACCAATTAATCTGGTTATCAATTATCATTTATATTTTAAAGGTGTAAATTGCACCGTAACCATTACCCTGCCGGATAACCAAAGGAATGTAAAGTCGATAACACCGGTGCTGAAAAGTGCAGACTGGCATGAGCGTGAAATGCAGGAACTCTATAACATTACGCTCCAGGGTCATCCAAATCCCAAAAGGCTGTTTCTTGATAAGAACATTCATTTTACCGATCATACGATGATACCGCTGTCGGAAGCATTGAACGGAGCAAGTACCAACACCTTGTGGGAAAGAATCATGGGGTCAGACAGAAAGGAGAATGCCGATGAGCAGCTATAATATACCGATCGGTCCGGTACACGTTGTACTTGAAGAACCTATATATTTTAAGCTGGAGGTCGAGGGCGAAACGGTTGTCGGCCTTGAAATAAACGCCGGACATGTACATCGCGGAATTGAATTTCTCGCAATGCAGCGGAACTTCTATCAGGATCTCACTCTTACGGAAAGAGTCTGCTCACTGTGTTCGAACAATCACCCTTTTACCTACTGTATGGCAGTCGAAAAGCTTGCTGGAATCGAAGTGCCTGTAAGAGCAGAATATTTACGGACAATTGCTGATGAAATCAAACGCATTGCTTCCCACCTGTTCAATATCGGTTTGCTTCCGCATATCATCGGTTTTGACTCCCTGTTTATGCATGCAATGGAGCTCAGGGAGACCATGCAGGATTTGAAAGAATCTGTTTTCGGCAACAGAATGAATCTGTCGGTTAATACAATAGGCGGAGTAAGATATGATATTTCCGCCGAACAAGCGAAGTATATTCTAAAAACTCTGGATGATTTGAAAAAACCTCTTACAGAATTAGCAGGAATAATTAAAACGAACGCGTCTGTTCGCCGCCGTTGCGAAGGCGTTGGTGTTCTGCCATATGATAAAGCTGTCGAATACGGTGTTGTAGGACCGGTGGCGAGAGCCTCAGGTGTACCGTATGACGTGAGGGTGGGCGATCCTTACGCCGCTTACGACAAAATTAAGGTAAATGCGGTAACCGGAAAAAATGGAGATGTGTTTTCAAGGATTCTTGTCAGAATAGGAGAAGTTTTTGAATCAATCACTATCATTGAGCGGAGTTTAAAAGAGATTCCCGACGGCCCGACTGAACTGGCTGAAATTCCGGATATCCCTGTCGGAGAAGCTATCGCAAAATCGGAAGCTCCCCGCGGAGAGCTAATCTATTATGCACGTTCAAACGGCACGGCTATCCCGGAACGAATTAAATGGAGAGTCCCAACCTATCCTAACTGGGGCGCTCTGAGCGTTATGATGCCGGGCAGTAAAATCGCGGACATTCCTGTCATTATCGGCAGTGTCGACCCGTGTATTTCCTGTACGGAAAGATAAAGAGGTGCCGCGGTTGCATGAGCTTGCTATGGTGGAAAGCATTTACGACATAATCATTGACAAATTGAAGGAATATGGTGCAAATAGAGTAACACAGGTCAGACTGGTTGTCGGGGAATTGACCGGTGTCGAAGATATGACCATGAAGGCGTGCTTCGAAATGTATGTCGAGGCAACACCCGCGGCAGGGGCGAAGCTTGTTATTAAACGCGTTCCTATTAAGGTTCAGTGCAGGGTATGCGGGAACGAATATGAAACTTCGATTCCATTTTCAGAGTGTGCAGTCTGCAAAAATAAGAACATTAAGATTATTTCAGGAAAAGAGCTATATATTGACAGCCTGGAAGTAGAGTGAAATTGCTGATCGAAAGAAGGTGATAGCGGTGTGTGTTGCGGCATTCGGGCAGGTTACAAGGCTTATCGGCAAAAATGCGATAGTCAGTTTCAGGGGTGCATTAAAGGAAGTCTCGGTTGCACTGCTTTCCAAAGTAAGAATCGGTGATACTGTTGTCGTTCACGCAGGCTTTGCAACCGAGATTGTCAAAGACCCGCGGATGATTTATCGTGATGTTGTCGCTTCAGACGCATATGCAAGACAACTTCTTGACGCCATAGAAAAAGAAAACAAAAGGCTCCGCGAGCCAGAATTAAAAATAATGAATTTCTGTGGTACACATGAAAATACCATTGTTCAATATTCACTTCGTGACCTTTTGCCTCAAAATATACAGCTGATAAGCGGCCCGGGCTGCCCTGTCTGCGTTACCCCCGAAGAAGAAATCGCAATGGGTCTTGAGCTGGCGGACAAAAAAAATATCATATTTACCACTTTCGGTGATCTTTTAAGAGTGCCCACAAGATGGGGTACTTTGGAGCAATTGAGGCTCAAAGGAACAGACGTCCGCATAGTTTATGATATTTCACAGGCACTTGAGATTGCTAAAAAAAACAAGTCAGAAGTGGTGCACTTTGCAGTTGGCTTTGAAACAACCGCACCGGGTACGGCATCCGTAATACATGAAGCCGGTAATATCCAGAACTTCTCCATTATCTCATCCCACCGAATCACTCCTCCGGCAATGGAATATGTAACACAGAATTCAAAAATGGACATTCTTCTGTGTCCCGGTCATGTGGCGATGGTTATCGGGACCGGCCCTTTCGATGAGCTTGCCCAAAAATATGCAATTCCATGTGTTATCAGCGGTTTTGAACCCGTCGATATTTTGCAGGCGATCCTGCAGGCAATGTCAAGTTTCGGCAAAGACGAAAGCTCGGTTATGAATCAATACGCGAATGTAGTAAGAAAAGAAGGCAATACGCTCGCCAAAAGTCTTATCGACGAAACATTCACGCTCAAGGATGCAAATTGGCGAGGCGTAGGTATCCTGCCTAAGTCCCGTCTGGTATTGAAGGATAAATTCGCAGTCTTTGACGCCGAAGCTAAATTCGGAATAAAGATGCCCCAAAAGGAAGATGCCGCCGGTCGCACCTGTATGTGCGGCGAAGTCCTCAAGGGACTGAAACCACAGTTTTGCCCTAATTTCGGCAATGAGTGTACTCCTGAAAACCCGATCGGACCATGTATGGTTACAAGCGAAGGTGCTTGCAGCATTGCATACATGAATCGCGGTTGACTTAAGTCAAACAACTCGGAGGTATAAGGGCAATGTCTGAACTATACATCACCGGGCACAAAAATCCGGACACAGACTCGATATGTTCATCTATCGCTTATGCGGAGCTCAAAAAGAGACTGGGAGTACCGGCAAAACCCGTCAGAATCGGGAAAATCAACCGTGAAACAGCATTTGTACTTAAGTACTTCAATGTAAAAGTTCCCGATTTCGTACATTCGGTTAAGACACAGGTCTGTGACCTGAACATAGTTGAAATCAGTCCGGTTTCTGCGGATATCTCCATAAAAACCGCGTGGGGCATCATGCAGAAAAACAACGTCAAGGTGTTGCCGGTTGCATCTGAAAATGGAAAATTTCTCGGAATAATAACCCTGTCGGACATTGCAGACAGTTACATGAACGCGCTTAACAGCAACACTCTGACGGCAGGCAGGACGCCGCTGCAGAATATAATTGATACACTTAACGCAAAACTCATCACCGGAAGCGAGGACGATTTCCGTTCAACCGGAAAAGTTGTTATTGCGGCAATGGAACCGGGAAGTATGGACCCGCTGATTGATAAGGGAGATATTGTTCTTGTCGGTGACAGGAGGGACGCTCAGACCAAGGTGGTTGAACTTGGTGCTAATTGTATCATCCTTACATGCAGTGCGCAGATTAGTAAAGATGTATTGGAACAGGCAAAAAATAATAATTGTATTGTTTTAGAAACCTGTTTTGATACGTTTACTTCCGCAAGGCTGATCAACCAAAGCATACCTGTCGGTCTGATTATGACCCATAAAGATATGGTTTATTTTCATGTCAATGATTATATAGACAATATCAAAGACCGTATGCTCAATACAAGATACCGGAGCTACCCGGTAGTGGATGACAATGGGTGTATCAAAGGTTTTATATACCGTTATCATCTCATATCGCCGAACAGAAAAAGGGTTATTTTGCTTGACCACAATGAAAAAACGCAAACTATTGACGGCATTGAGCAGGCCGAAATTTTAGAAATTGTCGATCATCACAGGCTGGGCGATATAGAGACCGGATATCCGGTATATGTCAGAAACGAAATAGTGGGAAGTACTTCAACACTCATTGCCAATATATATTCTGAAAACGGAATAAAGCCTTCAAAAGAAATGTCCGGTATTTTGTGTGCTGCTATCCTGTCCGATACCATGAATTTCAAGTCCCCGACCAGTACTTATGCGGATATCGCAATGGCAGCGAAACTTGCGAATATCGCCGGTATCAATACTGACGAGTTTGCGGCGCAGATGTTCAGGGCAGGTTCGGCATTGGAGGGGATAACTCCTCAGGAAATACTTAACAATGATTTTAAAGATTATATCATCAATAAAAATAAAATCGGAATCGGGCAGATAAGCTCGTCCGACCCGCAAAATATACATGAACTAAAAAACAGCCTTCTTGAATATATGAACAATCATGTTGTCAGCCACGGCTACAGCCTTTTGCTGCTCATGATAACCGACATTGAAAGCGAAGGTTCATACCTTTTGTTCGCAGGGGATAACGGCGAATTGATAAGTAAAGTTTTCGGTGTAAAGCCCGATGAAAACATCGTATATTTAAAGGGAGTGGTATCCAGAAAAAAACAAGTGGTGCCCCTTCTGACAAATGCCATTTGATAAGGAAACATTAACAGCTGGAGGTGCTGGTATGAGGTATGAAAGGCAATTGCTGATACCGAAAATCGGACACAGCGGGCAGAAAAAACTGGAGCAAAGCACTGTAACGGTGATAGGAACGGGCGCTCTTGGCTCTCCGGTACTTACCTACCTTGTCTGTGCGGGAGTTGGCAGAATACGCATAATTGACGGTGAAGTTGTTTCTGAACCTGATTTGAACCGTGAATTTTTACACAACACCGAAGATGTGGATAAACTTAAAGTACTGTCGGCAAAGGAAAAACTGGCACTTATCAATCCTGAAATTGAAATTATCACAATAAATAAACGGCTCGAAGCCGAAAACGCTGAAGATTTTTTGGCAGGGTCGGACGTCGTAGCCGATTGTGTAGACAACATGGACACCAGAACCGCCGTCGCTAAGGCATGCATAAAACTGGATATTCCTCTTGTTGAGGGCAGTGTTAATGGGTTTAACGGATTCGTTCTGGATATCGGCAGAAATTATCCCTGCCTGTCCTGCCTCGGCTTTGATGAACTAAAAGCAGAGCAGCCGATTCCTCTTTTGGGAGTTACGGCGGGAGTCATAGGATGCATGCAGGCGAACGAATGCATAAAGCTCCTTTTAGGCATCGGTGAACCGCTTTACGGCAGAATACTTAATTACGACGGATTGAGCGGTATGTGGAAAGAAATCAGTGCAAAAGTATCAGATAGATGCCCGATTCATTCAAATATTTAGCTGTGCCGGTGCGAAAAGGGGGAAATTAAGTGGGTGAATTTACCCATTTCGACGAAAACGGAAATGCCGTCATGGTCGATGTAACGGAGAAAAATATTACATCCAGAACTGCTGTCGCCAAAGGCAGTATCAAAGTAAATTCCGAAATTATGAAGGCGGTTGTCGGCCATACGGTGAAAAAGGGCGATGTTCTGGGTGTCGCAAGAGTCGCCGGAATTCTCGGTGTGAAACAGACATCCTCACTGATTCCGATGTGTCATCCCCTTAATATCAGCAAATGCGCGGTAGACTTTGAAGTTGATGATAAAAACAACGTTATCACCGCAATCTGCACAGTTAAGGTTGACGGCAGGACCGGTGTCGAAATGGAAGCGCTTACAGGTGCTTCAGTCGCCCTGTTAACGATTTATGATATGTGCAAAGCTATCGACAAGCATATGGAAATGACAGCTATTCATCTGGTGAAAAAGACCGGAGGCAAAAGCGGGGAATTCCATTGGATGACAGGAAATAAGTGAAAGATATTGCCTTTCTCAGAAAAAAAGACATGTGGCTTTCCAGTTCATAAAACCGGCCAGAATCTCCGTATTAAATGAAAGGATGGTGAAAATATGAAGGATGCATTTAACAGAGAAATCAGCTATTTGCGGATTTCGGTAACCGATCTTTGCAATCTGCGCTGTAAATATTGTATGCCTGAAAAGGGTGTATTGAAAAAACAGCACTCCGATATCCTTTCGGTTGAAGAAATCGAAACGATCGTGCGTGCGGCGGCTGAACTTGGAATAAACAAGGTTCGCATTACAGGCGGGGAGCCCCTGATCAGAAACGGTATTCTGGAAATATGCAGAAAAATCGGCAGAATCGGCGGGCTGAAAGAAATCTGCCTGACCACAAACGGCATACTGCTGGGTGGAATGGCAGACGAACTAAAAGATGCCGGCATAACCAGAGTCAATATCAGTCTTGATACCCTCAGGCCTGAAAAATTCAGGCAAATTACACGCGGCGGCGAGCTTGCCGATGTTTTCAGAGGAATAAATGCATCCGCAAAGGCGGGACTTACACCGCTTAAAATCAATACTGTGCTGATCGGCGGATTTAATGATGATGAAATCAGTGATTTTATCGAACTGTCCCGTGACAAAGAAATAGATGTACGTTTTATTGAACTTATGCCTATCGGGGAGAGCGCCAATTGGGACAGAAAATGCTTTATACCAGCTTCAAAAGTTCTTGAGCATGAATCACGGCTTGAACCAATAGCAGTTGAGAAAAGAACAGGCGTTGAGGCACTTTACCGTGTACCGGGGTATAAGGGCAGGATAGGGCTGATAAATCCTATGAGCCACCCATTTTGCCTTGAATGCAACAGAATAAGGGTAACGGCTGACGGAAGGCTGAAGACATGCCTCCACTCAGCGGAGGAAATTTTGCTGAAAGGTCTGCCTGCCGATGATGTAAAAAAGCGTATTGCGTCTGCGATAATGAATAAACCTTTGCGCCACTATATGAGCGAGAGTACTAACAGCGAAAGCATACGCAATATGTTTCAAATAGGCGGCTGAAAAAGAATTTAGAAAAAATGAGAGGTATATTTGAAAGTAACCTTGAAAAATTTATAGTAAAAAGGGCGGCGGTCCTTTTGGTTCTGCTGATAACTGCCGATGTTGTTTTTTTGGGCGAAAACATGTGGCTTTCGCTTGCCGGATTGCTTTCGGGAACTTTTATCGGTATTGGCAGGTTTCGCTGCAGCAAATGGATACTCAGAAGGGTACTCCGTGCAAACACAGAGCAATCGCTTTTACACGGTAATGTTG
This sequence comes from Ruminiclostridium sp., assembly GCA_036261235.1. Classification (GTDB taxonomy): domain Bacteria; phylum Bacillota; class Clostridia; order Oscillospirales; family Ethanoligenentaceae; genus Ruminiclostridium_D. The sequence goes on from DATALE010000120.1 coordinate 21,988, forward strand.
CATTTACGCTGAGCCAGTTTGTTTTGCTGCCCGTTATAGCGCTGGCATATTTTCTGAATATCTGGGTGCTTTACGGATTGATCGCCGGGCTTTTAATAATTCCGACAGGCATAATGATCAACAGTATAACGGAAGCCTTAGGAATTACTAAAAACAATTTTATGTTGGGAGGTGATTAAACTGGACACTTCCAAGGCGTTTGAATCAAGCAATCTGTTTACAATACATATTTCGGGCTTGGACATTCCCATAGCGAACAGCATTGTAATGATGTGGATTATCATGGCGGTACTGATTACCCTGTCGATTGTTTTTACCAGAGACCTAAAAACAGTTCCAACCGGTAAGCAGAATATCGCAGAGATCGTCATCGAAACGATTACAAAACTGATTAAAGGCAATATGGGGCATCATGGCAAAGACTTCGTCCCATATTTCGGTACAATACTTCTGTTTCTCGCATTTGCAAATATTTCGGGAATATTCAACATTTTTCCCACTGGGGAGGATATGTATAAGCTGACAGGACTTGCGTTTTTTAGAAGTCTTCCCGAATTTTCAATTGATCCTCCAACAAAGGATTTGAACCTTACCGTGACAATGGCCCTTATGACAGTCAGCCTTGTGCTGCTTGCGGGCATAAAATATAAAGGTATAAAAGGGTTCCTGCGCAGCTTTTTAAAGCCTATCCCGGTCATGCTTCCGTTTCATATCCTTGATTATGGTACCCGTACCGCTTCTCTCTCGCTGCGGCTTTTCGGAAATATTCTCGCTGGTTACATAATTATGGAAATTCTGTATACGGGCGTGATATTTGTAAAGCCACTGATTCCTTTAGCAAGCTTTTTCTTTGACATTTTTGATGCTGGACTTCAGGCATATATATTCGTGTTCCTTTCGTCTGTGTACATTTCAGAAGCTATTGAATAGGAGGTGAAATAAATGTCCGGACTTATCGCAATCGCAGCGGCTATCGCTATGTTTACAGCTATCGGCGCAGGTATCGGCCTGGGCCATGCTTCCGGAAAAGCGTCAGAAGGCGTTTCCAGAAACCCGGAGGCATCAGGTAAAATTCTTTCAACAAGCCTTATTTTCGCAACTCTTTCTGAGGTTACTGCAATTTTCGGTTTCGTTATCGCGATTATCCTTATCGGAAAAATGTAAATTCCGTGAGTGCTGCAATACGAACAAGATTCGTATTGCAGCACCCGACAAAAAGCACTTGCGGGTGTTCCACCCGCATTTTGCGAACGAAGAGTCGCAAAACCGAGCTTTTTGGTGCCCTAAACATTCCTTAAAACTGTTGTAATACAAACAAGATTCGTATTGCAGCACCCGACATTTCCTTAAAACTGCTGCAAAATGTGTAAAATCACATTTTGCAACAGCTAAATTCAAAACCTTTCCCGCATGGTTAAGAGGTGAATTAATTGCTTGAAAGTTTAAACGGTTTAAAGTTCATAATGGCTTTTTTAAACCTTATAATACTTTATTTCGCTCTGCGTAAATTTCTTTTTAAGCCAATCATGAATTTCATGGACAACCGCACAAAATCAATTGAGGATTCGATTGCGGAGGCAAAAAGGCAAAAAGCTGAGGCGCTTGAAATGAAAACCAGCTATGAGACTCAGCTTAAGACCGCAAAGGCAGAGAGTAAAAGAATAATCGATGCGGCGGTTTTAAAGGCTTCGTCTCAGCAGGCAAGCATTCTTGCCGAGGCAAAACAGCAGGCGGAGAATATCCTTGTGAAAGCAAGGGAGGAAATCATGATTGAACGTGAGCAAATGATAAATGATGTCAGAAATGAGGTTGCCAGTCTCGCTTTTGCTGCTGCCTCAAAGGTGCTTGAAGCCAATATGGATAATGAAAGCAACCGCAAGCTTATTGCAAAGTTTATTGACGAGGCAGGTGCCGCCTGATGTCAACGGTAGCCAACAGATACGCAAAAGCCCTGCTTGATCTGGCAGTTTCAGATGGTGCTGTTGATGGGTATCAGGGCGAGCTCTCAGCGGTTTCGCAAATTTATGAAGCAGAAAGTGCCCTTAATACTTTTCTGCTCAGTCCTCAAAAAGATCTGACGACGAAAAAGAATGTGCTAACTAATATATTTAACGGGACCGTCAGAAAAAATGTTCTCAATTTACTTTTGGTGCTTGCGGATAAAGGGCGTATTGAATTGCTCCCTGACATAAACTTGGTATTCACCAAAATGGCGGATGAATACCGGAATATTCTCAATATCACCATAACGTCGGCATTGCCGCTTAATAAGGAACAGACAGACATTATCGGCGAAAAATTTAGGTCACTTTATCATGTATCTTCCGTAAAAATCACCGTGGAAACAGATGAATCTCTCGTAGGCGGTGTTAAAGTAGCCGTAGGCGACAAGCTTTACGACGGTACCGTAAGAGGAAAGCTGTCGAAAATGCAGTCTGCGCTTGGCCTTTCGTAAATCGAATTAAAAGGTGAGTGTGATGAGTTTAAGACCGGAAGAAATCAGTTCAGTTATAAAACAGCAAATCGAAAATTACGGCGTTAAAACCGAAGAGGAAAACGTTGGCACGGTTCTCAATTCGGGCGACGGCATCGCCCGAATCTATGGGCTTCGCGGGTGTATGTACGGCGAACTGCTCGAGTTTGAAAACGGCGTCAGAGGAATGGCAATGAACCTCGAAGAGGACAATGTCGGTTGTGTTCTGCTCGGCGACGAAACCGAAATTGTTGAGGGTACTGCGGTAAAAAGCACAGGCGTCACCGTTCAGGTCCCGGTCGGCGAAGCCCTTGTCGGCAGGGTAGTCAATTCGCTTGGTCAGCCTTTGGATAACAAAGGTGAAATAAAAACAGAACATCACAGGCCGGTTGAATTTCTCGCGCCCGGCGTCATCGACAGAAAATCAGTTGACCAGCCTCTTCATACCGGCATCATGGCTGTCGACGCGTTGACTCCGATAGGCAGAGGACAGCGCGAACTTATTATCGGCGACAGACAGACAGGTAAAACCGCTATCGCCATCGACGCGATAATAAATCAAAAAGGAAAAGACATTATCTGTATTTATGTTGCCATAGGCCAGAAAGCGTCCACGGTAGCCAACATCCACAATATACTTGATAAATGTGGGGCTATGGAATATTCAATTATCGTATCGTCCACAGCAAGCGATACAGCAACGCTGCAGTATATTGCTCCGTATGCCGGCTGCGCTATGGCCGAATACTTCATGTACGAACAGCATAAGGACGTTCTGATAGTTTATGACGATTTGTCAAAGCACGCTGTCGCTTACCGTGCAGTCTCCCTTATGCTCCGGAGACCGCCGGGCCGCGAAGCTTTTCCGGGAGATGTTTTCTATCTCCATTCAAGGCTTCTTGAAAGGGCCGCGAGGCTGTCCGATGAACTCGGCGGAGGTTCTATCACAGCTTTGCCGATCGTTGAAACTCAGGCAGGCGATATCTCGGCGTATATTCCGACAAACGTAATATCAATTACTGACGGACAGATTTTCCTTGAATCGGAGCTTTTCTATTCGGGTCAGCGTCCCGCCATAAACGTCGGTATTTCCGTATCGAGGGTCGGCGGCGCGGCTCAGATAAAGGCACACAAGAAAATTTCCGGTCCGCTGCGCGTAAATCTTGCACAGTACAGGGAGCTTGCCGTATTCGCACAGTTTGGTTCTGATCTTGACAAGACAACAAAAGAAAAGCTGCTTCTCGGCGAACGCATTTTCGAGACGCTCCGGCAGGATCAGTATTGCCCGTATCCTGTCGAGGAGCAGGTCATTATACTGTATATCGCGACGAACAGGTGTCTTCTTGACGTCCCGGTAAAAGAAATCAGGGCGTTCAACAAAGAAGCGCTCGAATACATTAAGGAAAAGTATCCTGATATACTTAAAACCATACGGCAAACCGGCAAGCTGCCGCCGGAAATGGAGCAGTCGCTTAATAAGGCGATAGAGGAATTCAAGGCGGCCAGGGCTTAAAGGCGGTGACTATATGGCGAATATACGGGAAATCAAACTCAGAATAAAAAGCGTCACTGAAACAAGACAGATTACGAAGGCCATGAAGCTGATATCCGCCGCAAAGCGGAAAAAGGCTCGTCAGCAATTGGACCGGACACTGCCTTATTTTAGCAGCGTAAAAGCCACTGTCGCGGACATTCTGTCGCGAGACCGCGATATCGCGGGAAAATATTTCGACAAAAGGGAAGAGAAACAGGTTAAAACCGCGGGTGTTTTCGTTCTTACCGGCGACAAAAGTCTCACAGGCGGCTATAATCATAATATTATCAGGCACACAGAGCAGCTTTGCCAAAGAAGCGGTGATACAGTGCTGTTCGTTGCCGGACAAACCGGCAGAAGCTATTTTTCTAAAAAGACGGTCAGGATGGACGACTCCTTTGATTATCAGGTATCCGATCCAACTTTGGAACGCGCCGGAGAGATAACGGACATCATGCTTGACGGCTTTTTAAGTGGTGAACTGGATGAGGTCTATATAAACTACACCCAAATGATCAATACATTCAGCCTTGTGCCACGGACGATAAAGCTGCTGCCGCTTGAGCTTGACGCTTTAAAAAAAGATCTGGAAATAACGCCTTCCGAAAAGGCAGGCAGCGGAGTCCAGATTTATTATGAGCCGTCCCCAGACGCAGTTTTAGACATTCTGGTGCCGAAATACCTCAAGGGTATCATTTACGGGGCGCTGGTCGAATCGTTCACCAGTGAGCAGAGCGCCAGAATGACCGCTATGGACAGTGCTACCACCAACGCGGACAAGATGATTTCGACTTTGAATCTCCGTTATAACAGGGCAAGGCAGGCGGCTATTACTCAGGAAATAACCGAGATAGTCGGCGGCGCCTCCGCGCTCGAATGACGGAACGATATGCTTATTAAGGAGTAAAGTTATGGCTGGAAACATAGGCCGAATCGTACAGATAATAGGCCCGGTTATCGACGTAAGATTTGAGGACGCCCTCCCGAAACTCTATGACGCAGTTAAAATCGACAACGGCGGCGCTGAGGTCGTTGCCGAAGTAATGCAGCATCTCGGCAACCAGACTGTAAGATGTGTTTCGATGACAGCCACGGAGGGCCTTGTCAGAGGTATGGAGGCCGTTAATACCGGCAGCGCCATAAAAGTGCCGGTCGGAAAGGAAACGCTTGGCAGGGTGCTGAACGTACTCGGCAAACCGATAGACAAGCAGGGTGAAATATCGGCCGATGATTATTGGCCGATACACCGCCCGGCTCCTGGCTTTGACGAGCAAACGCCCGCTACGGAAATGTTTGAAACAGGAATCAAGGTCATCGATCTTCTCGCACCGTATGCAAAGGGCGGAAAGGTCGGCTTGTTCGGCGGCGCAGGCGTCGGAAAGACAGTTCTTATTCAGGAACTTATCCGCAATATCGCCACCGAGCATGGCGGCTACTCTGTTTTTACCGGCGTCGGCGAGCGTTCACGCGAAGGCA
>DATALE010000002.1:0-8172 GCA_036261235.1 Ruminiclostridium sp.
GCACAAGTGGAAAAGAATATAAAAGCTCAGCTCGGTGACTCCTTGAGCATCTACAGATCGGAGCCCTTTTTTCTTGAAATCATGCCGGATGGGCTTTTGAGCGGTGTATTCGTTCCGTTCAGAAGTATTACAACCGTGATAAAATAATCACCCGTATTGCACGGCGAATAGTGCAGTGTTGTATCGAACATTTCGATAACCTGGCCTTTTTTTGCAAAGAAACATTCCGCAAGTTCGCCGTTAAAAGTTTTGCCGTCCATATCTGTCTTTTTGCCCACAAAAAGAACGCAGTCGGTTACTGCAATAACGGTTTCGCTCCCCTGATGAAACTCAATGCCGTTAAAAACCTTGTTTTTTCCGGCGCATACGCCTGCCTGAGCCTCAAGCCCACCGTAAACGTCTTTGAACAATTCCTGAATAACCGGAATTTCACAAAGTCCTTCAATGCGGGGAACATATGTGCTGCCGGTTTCCGGCACTTTAAAGCTGCTGCTGATGTAATTCTCAATCTCTGAGGTATTGTACCCTGTCAGTATTCTGCCGTAATTCTTAAATTTTTCACTGTCTGTCCCATATATTATTAAATGCTTATTGCTTTCCTGCAATTGTTCCAGCGTCATATTCAGGATTCCTTTCCGTATAAGGTTTTTTGTGAGATATTTAATAGATTAATATAAAGCTCCCGACGTATCAAGCAGGGAGCTATATATACCGCCTATAAACTTGCAAAGTCCAGTCATGGTGAGAGCTGGTTTTTCATAAATTTCTTTTCTGTTTTTACGCTGGCGCTGATATTTGCCGCCAGAACAATAAAACACCCGATCAGAAGGCGCGGCCCGTATTTTTCACCGAGAAATATTGCCGAGAAAACCGCGCCGCTCACGGATTCAGTTGAAATTATAAGCGACGTCCTGTTGGGGTTCAGATATTTCTGTGCAAACGACTGAAGCAGAAAGCCCACCAGTGTCCCGAACACCCCGTTATATAAAAACATCCGCTGAACGTCCCATGTGAAGAATTCAGCTTTGATCCCTGGTCTTAAAAAACCCATCAAAATCATTGCTATAACTGCGGCAGCTTCAAGCTGCAATACTCCGAGAAGAATAGGGTCATTTTTTTCAACGTATTTACTGTTATAAATTATGTGTATTCCAAAACCTATGCTGCCCGCAAATGTCAGCAAATCCCCGATGTTTATTCCGTTTGAATTATCATTCAGCGCAATGATGCCGATTCCGGTCAAAGTCAGCAGCGCAAGTATCACGTTTTTAGGGCGAAGCTTCTGTTTAAAAAACATCCAACCCAAAATCGGCACAATCACTACATAAGCCGACGTTACAAAAGCGTTTTTCCCGGCGGTTGTAAAGTCGCACCCGATAACCTGCACAAGCCTTGAAGCAAAAATCAAAACTCCAAGCACCGCCGACTGAACCCATACGCTTTTTTGCTTCAGATACTTTCGCCTTGAGATTATGACCGGAATACCAGCGATTCCTGAATAAATATATCCGACACACGTTAAAACGACCGGAGACGTTACATTAAGAATATTTTTTGTAACGATATAACTGTAGCCCCAGATAAGAACTGCCGTTAACAGGATAAAAGGCGATACCTTGACAAGAATACTGTTTGTTTTAAGCGAATTATCTGCCTGCATTTTTATTGAACTCAGCTATAGGTACGCCGTACCCATATCCACCTTTTACAAGCGTTGTATGACGGGACTTTAAATTTCCCATGCACATGCTGATTTCAAGAACATACTTTCTGAAATCTTCTTTATTCTTTTCAAGAATCAGCTGCTCGTCCGACATAGCTTCCAAAATTGAAAGTCGTTTATAACATTCGACATAGGTGGAGATAAACGCAGAAATCCATGAATCTCCGCAGCCTGTTGTATCCCTTGCGCCGGCTTCGATATTATAAGGTTCTTTCTCAAACAGGTTCTTGCCGTCATAAACGCAGGCGCCTTTTTTGCCCATCGTCATAATAGCAAGCTCGCAATTATACTTGTTGGTTGCATCATCGAGCATTTTAAGGTTCGCTTCGACGCCGCTGCCTTCCCTGTCGGAAAACAGGACAAATTTAACATTAGGGCAAACCTTAGCAAGCCTTTCATCTGTCCACACCGTGGAAAAATCATATACAACAGGAATTCCGGCATCCTTAAATTTATAAAGCTGGTCGTCGAGATAACTGTAGCAGCTTGTATGAACAATATCAAATCCTTTAAGGTAATTTACCAGTTCATCTGTTATTACAAGCGGATTTGACTTTACAAGGCCGCCGTCATTTTCATCGCCGAGCACCCGGTCACCGTCGATAAGTTTGCAGGTGCATCTTCCGGTTTCACCGTGAAGAGTAACACAGCGGTCGTATTTCACGCCGATTTTGTCAAACGAATCCGTCAGTACTTTTGCGTAAGGGTCGTCGGCAAGAACACCTATATAAGAGGTATCGTGTCCGAGCTGTTTTGCATAAACCGCGGCGTTGGCACAGTTTCCGCCCGGATTTATCATTCCGTCCACATAGTTTATATCAACAACGTTGTCGCCGACACAAGCCATTTTTATCATCGGTTACATCACCCCTTTACTGCACCTGAATTCAGGCCGTTTACAAAATACTTCTGCAGGCAGATATATGCGATAATCATCGGCAGAGAAGCTATTGCCAGACCTGCCAGAAGCATTGTCCATTTAGTATTGTTTGCCGAGCGCAGCGCGAACAAGCCCAGAGGAATCGTTCTTAGTTTATCGCTTTCGGTAAATACAAGAGCAAAAGCGAAGTCGTTCCAGATATAACGCGCAGCCATAATTGCAGTTGTCGCAATTGCAGGCTTGCTCATCGGCATTATTATCTTAAAGAAAGTGCGGAAAATCGAACTGCCGTCAATGCACGCAGCTTCATCGACTTCAACCGGAAGACCAAGCATAAACGACCACATTAGGAAGAACGAGAACGGGATACGGTATGCAATATATGGAATCAGCAAACCGAGCCTTGTGTTATAAAGGTTTAAGAATGTCAGTATTTTATAAATCGGAATAAGTGAGCTCTGAGGTGCAAGCATCATTCCAGAAAGGATAAATATAAATATAACATATTTGAGCTTAAACTTAAACCGGATAACGCCATAGGCGGCAAACCCGGACAAAATTACGGTGAAAAATGTTCCGATTACCGTATAAAATACGCTGTTGAAAACATTGGTTGCGATGCATTTGTTCCAGACGTTGACAAAGTTGCTGAAATCTATCGATTTCGGCAGCGCCCATGGATTTGAAAACAGGAGCGCATCTGTTTTGAAACCGCCGCTGAACATCCAAAGGATCGGAAAGAGAATTGCTACTATGGCAACAAAACATAATATGTCGATTATCAGTCGGCCTATTTTTGCTTGTATATTCATGATTCGTCACCTACCATAGCTTTTTTAACATTAAACATTTTCAGCTCGATTGCTGCAAATATAAAGGTAACAACAAACATCAGAACACCGATTGCACATGCGTAGCCCATATTATCTTTTCTGAAACCAGTTTTGTAAAGCGTCGTCGCAAGAGTTTCCGTTGCGCGTCCGGGGCCGCCGCTTGTCATAACATAGACTTCATCAAAGACCATGAATGCACCGATTATCGTAATCATGATATTCATTAAAGCTGTTTCTTTAATCATTGGAATTGTAATTTTAAAGAATGTCTGAATCGGGTTTGCTCCGTCAATTTTTGAAGACTCGTAAAGTTCGACAGGTATATTCTGCAGACCAACGGTATAAAGCATAACCATTTCGCCCATGTACTGCCATTGTGAGACCATGATTACAGCCATCATAGCTGTTTGCTTATTTCCCAGCCAGTCTTTAACAAAGCCGCCGAGCCCGACCATTCTCATCAAAGGATCAAGGAAACCGATCGACGGGTTATAGATAATAACCCACAGCAAGCCGATAGCTGTAATTGAAACAACAGCCGGAATAAATATAATGACGCGGGTTGTGACAGCGACTTTTTTACTTGCAATAACGTTCAATATGTGAGCAATGATAAGTCCGAGGAAAGCCTGAAAGATAATTGAAACTACAGCGTATTTTACGTTATTGTAAAAAGCAAGCCATACATAATTATCTTTAAACATTTTTACATAATATTCAAGACCAACGAATTGCATCGTTCTTGAATAAGCGGTCCATTTAAACAGGCTGTAATAAACATTAAGAATAACCGGCAGGAATATCATCACTGCTATCAGGATTATTGACGGCAGTAACAATATCGCTAGTATCTTTTTGTTTTTATAAATCGCCATACTAAACCTCCTTTATAGAAAAGGCACACTTTCAAAGTGTGCCTTTCTAATCACTAACAATTAGCTTGCATCGGCAGCAACTTCAGAAATTTTCGCCATCAGTTTATCGGCACTTGTACCATTAAAGATATCCTGAGCTGCGGAAAGATATTCATCAGCTACGGTCTGGTTCAGCACGCAGTCAAGCCATTCCGCAACGCCCGGAGCTTTCTGGTTCTTGTTTATGATTTCGATTGCTTCAGGTTTCGCTGTTTCCGTTGTTGCGGCGCCGTTGACAACCGGCATGAACTGAATGTCTTTAACGATCGCCTGCTGCGATTCTTTGTTTGTGAGGAATTTGATAAATTCAACAGCCTGATCCGGATATTTCGTCTTGGAGTTAACAACATAAAGATCCGGTCCGCCTGTTACATAACCCGGTTTTCCGGCTTCTCCCGCTATTTCGGGGAAATCAAAGTATCCGAACTTCGACTCGTCATACTTGCTCATAATCTGCGTCTCGTCATAGATCATTCCGGCTTTGCCCTCAATGACCATTGACTGTGACATTTCATACGTTGCGGAGTTGACGTCTTTGTTGATGTAACCTTTGTCGTAAAGGTCTTTCATCGTATTCAGTGCTTTAACATAGCCCGGGTCGGAGAACTTCGTGTTTGTTCCGTCATAGTTTGCTTTTAACACGTTTGCCGGAACAAGTTTCTGGTTGAGCGTTGTGATGTAATGGATAACTACCCAGGGGTATTGGTTGCCGACTGCGATCGGGGTATACCCTTTATCCTTTAGAATCTGGCAGTCCTGGAGGAACTCGTCCCATGTTCTAGGAGCAGAGGATATACCTGCGGCGGCAAACACTGCCTTGTTGTAGAAGAACTCTTTTGAAGAATAATCCCATGGAACAGCATAGTAGGCGTTATTCTTTTTAGCGGTCGCAAGCATTGACTGGTTAAAGTTATCTTTCCATGTTTTATCGCCATCAAGATATTTCGTTATATCAAGTGCGAGATTTTGGTCAACATAACCCTGCAGGCGCTGGCCGCTCCATGAGAAGTATATATCCGGGGCCTCATCGCTTCCTAAAAGGACTTTCAGCTTATCTTTGATTTCCTCATCACCATAAGCCTGCTGCTGAATCTTAATGTTGGGATGTGCTTTTTCGAATTCCGCGATAATCTTCTTAATACATGCCTGTCTTTCATCTTCAGGAATTTTCGTAACAAACTTCAGTGTTACTTTTTCATTGGAGTTTGATTTACCCGATGAACCGCTGCAGCCCGAAAATAAGCCGACGGAAAGTGCCGCTGCAACCGCAAAGCAAAGTGCTCTTTTCAAAGATACCTTTTTCATAGTGCCCCTTCTTTCTCTTCTTAACTTTCCCTACGATTAATATTCCAGTCTTCTGTAGTAACGGCGGATATCCATTGTGTGGCAGCGGACTACCGCAAGGTTTTTATAGATTCTTGAAAAAATGTTCCAGATCATCACCGGAGACAGCAGCCAGCGGAATTCATCGCTGAAACCCGGGAACGCATAATTTTTGGTATCAAACACATACATCTGATCCGTATGCTTCTCAACAAAGTTGATAACCCTGTCTTCGAGCGGCCTTGTCGGGCCTTCGCCTGTTGCAATGGCTACGCAAACGCCTTTTTCAACAAGCTCAATTGTTCCGTGGAAGAATTCAGCCGAGTTGATTGATTTTGTACGGAGCCACTGGCATTCTTCCAAAACGCACATTGCCATGGAATAGGTCAGGCCCCATGTATTGCCGGAGCTGATCCACATCTGATAATCCCTGTCTTTTTCTCTGAATGCTTCAGCATAGCTCTTGCAGTAATCGTCACATTCTTTCGAAACTGAAACCAAAGCCTTGCCCAGATTCTTCATCTCGTCGGCAAATTTCGGATAATCGGCAAAATCGCCGTTGTTATAAAGTATTTTGCCTATTAAAAACGCAAAGCACATATCATGCGGTTCTGCACTTCCGTATGTAATGGAATAGGTTGACTGCTCGGCAAGCGGAGAGTTCGGTTCGCCGCAAACTGAAACAACTGTTACGCCCTTTTCTTTAAGCCATTTTGCAGCTGCGACTGTTTCTTTTGTATCGCCTGATTTTGAAGTTAAGAAAGCAACAGTCCCTGTTGTAACAAGCGGGTTGCCCGTCAAAACAAGTTCAGCGGAAATTTCAGTAAACGATGGTATTTTTGACATAGATTTCATCATGTAGCTGTATGGCTCAAGAACGCACAAAGATCCGCCCGAAGATGTAAAAAGAATGTTCTCGATTTTCTTCTCGCTTACTTTGTCGGCAATCGCCTCCAGTTCGCCTCTCAAGGCATAAATACCGTCTGCTTTTTCAAGCACTTCCTGTTCGTTGAAATCGATCATGTTTTTTCCTCCATATTTTCCTGAAATCCGGACGGTGCAATCAACCATAAAAAGCACTTGTTGTTATATTTCATGTTGTCATAGGTTGTTATATGACGTCCTGTGATTAGAGTGTAGCATACATAAATCTTATTGTCAATATAAATATTTTTATTTCTAAAAACTTTTCTATTTTTATTTATTGCCTATATGGTGTCAAAAAAAGTGATAAACTGTTTACTTTTTTGGTTATTTTGATAATAACAATACAGAGGAAAGGCAGTAAGCCATCTGACCTACTGCCTTAGAGTTGAAATCATATTCTGTTGTTCAGTTAAGTTCTATTAAAGATAAAATTTAAGATTTTCCGTACAATAAACCTGTTTTGATGTAAACAGCGGTTTATTTTCGGAATCGGTCTGCTTATCCTTGAACAGCAATAAGGGAGTGTGCGGTTTGATATTCAGTAATTTTGTTTCATAGGCGGTCGGGAAACAAACCTCAAGGGTCCTTTCACTGTGCGCAATAATAATTTTGTATTTTTTCCTCAAGAAGTTCAAACAGCGATCCTTCAAGATTTTCATTCAAAAGGCCGTTATAACCTCTATGTATTCCGATTGCAGCAATATTTCTATTAATTGCACTCCTAACGACAGCTCTGACAGCCGCGTTCATACCGGGAGCATCTCCGCCGCTAGTCAGCACGCCGATACATTTTCTACCGTCTCTCATTATTACCATCCTCACATCAACTTGTTATATAATATATTATAACATGATATTACTATTTAAAAACCGTCATGTCAAGTTCAAATTATAAACAACAATAACAATTACTTTTTATTTAAAATAGTTATAGACAATCAATCTCTAAATGATATAATAATATATGATATTCTATATCATAATAACAGAGGATTGTGAAATTATGACTGACCTAATCAATCATAACAGTGACGTGGCAATGTATAAACAGCTGACAGAGATAATTAAATCTCAAATTGAAAGCGGTCAGCTTAAAACAGGCGAGAAAATTCCGTCTGAGGCTGAGCTTATCAAGAAATACAATGTCAGCAGAATTACCGTTCGAGCGGCAATTTCAGAACTGGTCGAGGACGGCGTGCTTGTACGTTCACAGGGCAAAGGTACTTTTGTTGCATCGCCCAAATCGGTGTATCAGGCAAATGACCACATAGGTTTTACAAGATCATGTATTCTTGCGGGGAAGACCCCGAGCACAAAGCTTTTGAAAGCGGAGCTTGTCCTTCCTCCGTCTTCAATAAAAAAATTCTTAGGTATAGCGGATGATGAAAAGGTGATTATGACCGAGCGTCTTCATTCGGTTGACAATGAACCGATTTCAATTGAAACTAACCACTATCCATTGTCTTTCGGGTTCCTTTTGAATGAAAATCTTGAAGGATCGCTGTTTGAACTTCTTGAGGAAAAATACAAAATTATTATTGCGCACAGTGAAAGGACCCTTGAGGTTTGTTT
>DATALE010000016.1:0-5597 GCA_036261235.1 Ruminiclostridium sp.
ACTCCGGTGGTGGACATGCCTATGCCGTTTTTGCAAACACCGCAGAGACCAAAGAAACAATACAATTAGCTGCTGAAAATATCAACAACTGGTTTATAGATAATTACGGCGATGATCTATACCTTGCCTGTGGATATACAGAATGTTCCGCAAATGAGCTCATGAATATCGGTGACAAAAACGTATCATCGTACAGCCAGATTTTCGTAAGGCTTTCACATGTAGTCGGCAAAAAAAAGCTTCAGCGCTATACGGCGAAGCAGCTAAAGAGATTGAATAACCGATCCGAAAAAGAACATGAACGCGAATGTAAGATATGTTTCCATGGAAGCCGAAATTTAAACAAAGAGAATATCTGCGAAAGTTGCAAGAATTTTATTGATATATCTACCCAGCTTGCAAAACCGGCGACAGGTAGTGAAGCTGAAATATTGGCTGTTGTTTTGAAAGAAAAGCCTGACGAAAAAACACCGTCAGTGAAATTGCCTTCATTAGATGGCGGGGATGAATACCTTGCCTTACTTTCCACTGAGAGAATAACTGAAGCGCTGTCAAATGGGATAGTTAGCCCCAGCAAGATTTATGGTGAGAACTATAACGGTCGGAATATTCCTGTGGGTACATGTGCATTTTGGGTTGAAAATAAAGATAAAGCCTCTGAAATGATTAAATTTGATGATATGGCAAAGTACGCTTTAGGGGTAAATAAAATAGCGGTTCTACGCGCGGATGTGGATAATTTGGGCGCTGCTTTTATTTCCGGGTTTGATTCATCTGTAAAAAAGGGAAAAAGCGGTTTACAGCTCACTTCGGTGTTTTCACATCATCTTTCTCTGTTTTTTAAAACATTCATCAGTGATATTTTTTAAAGGAAATCTTCATGGCGTAGAACGCTTCAAACTTTTCAAAGGATCTGAGGAAAAGAAAAAGGCGGTTATGGTTTATTCTGGCGGAGACGACATGTTTTTTGTTGGCTCTTGGAATGACATAATCGAACTAGCGGTTGATATAAAACACTGTTTTGATAAATATACGGCAGGTACGTTAACATTTTCAGCCGGAATTGGATTGTACGGTGAAAAATATCCGATTTACGCAATGGCACAGGAAAGTGAAATACTGCAAGAAGCATCAAAGAATGTTGACGGCAAAAACGCCGTTTCGCTTTTCGGTATGGAAATAGACGCAAACAAAAGATCTATATGCCGTCATACATATAGCTGGGATGATTTTACTGAAAAGGTTGTTAAGGAAAAACTGCGATTTATTGAGGACTATTTTTCAATCGTTCACTCAGAAAGAAGTGGATCGGGAAATGCCTTTTTATACCGCCTTAAAGAATATATCGACAATATGGTTTCATCTTCAGATGAAGAAGAGAAGCAAAATCGAATCAATATAGCGCGATTTGCCTATCTATTGTCGCGTCTTGAACCTACAACAAGCAATCCCACAATCAAGGAAAAATATTCTGAGTTTTCAACAAAAATGTACAGATGGATACAGGAACCAATTGAGAGACGCATGCTGTCGACGGCAATTACGCTTTATATATTATCAACTCGTAAAAACCGGAGGAATGAAAATGAAGGGTGAAACGATTAATGATTTAAAGCAACTTGGATCATTTGCTGAACCTGAATTTTTGGATGAAAAGGAAGATTATGTTTCGATTGCCGAAAATAAGATGAGGAAAATAGGTAGGGTTGATAAAAGCAGCAACCGTGGTAAGTTCGGAGCACTTACCACAACAAAAATACGCGGTATTTTGTCACTTGTTAATAAGATTTACAATGAGGTCATTACTGAGCAGAGCGACGAGTTAAGCGATGTAATTGTAAATGAAATTCGTTACCTAAAAGTGCGAATGATCTATGAGGCTGGGCGTGATAGCAGCAAGTTTAAAGATATACAAAAATTTTTTGAAACAACAGAAATAATAAAAGCAATAGACCATATCCAAACCAGTAGAAAGAAGTTTTTTCGCTATGCAAATTATCTTGAAGCCCTTGTAGCTTATCACAGATTTTTCGGCGGGAAAGATCATTAAGGAGGATTTCGAATGTACGGTAAACTTAAAATAACGGCTACTATTACAGTTGTGACCGGCCTACACATAGGTGGTTCAAATGTTTATTCAGCGATAGGTGCAGTAGACTCACCTGTTATCCGCGATGTTAAAAGCCATCTGCCGATTATTCCGGGCAGCAGCTTAAAAGGTAAGCTGCGCACGCTTATGGTACGAAATTTAAAAGGCGTTCCATGCTTAGAGCCCCACGATGGCGACCCGTCGGAAATAACCCGCCTCTTTGGAAACGCTAAGAAGGGTGAACCTCATCACACCCGTCTCCAATTTCGGGATTGTTTTATTGAAAACACGGATGAATTCAAAAATATCGGATTCACCGAGATTAAATTTGAAAATACTATAAAACGCGTAACAGCTGAGGCAATGCCGCGTCAAATTGAACGAGTGATACCCGGAGTTAAGTTCAAGATGAAGATTATTTACGATATCATAACTGAGGATGAAGAAGTCAAAGCCGATTTCAAAAACCTTGCCGAAGGTTTCAAACTGTTGCAAGCCGACTATCTTGGCGGACACGGTACAAGAGGATATGGAAGTATAGCTTTAAGTGACTTTAGGGTTGAGGTGATGGAAAATCATATCGACAGAAGTCTGATAAACAGCATTGAAGCAAAGCTAAAGGAAGTGGAAACAGGTGCAGCATTATCTGTATAAGTTGAATTTCACAACTCCGCTTCATTGTGGCATTGATGAAGGCAGAGGACTTGCTGATTCTCGCTTTACTGTTCATTCCGATACTATTTTCTCAGCACTTTGTATTCAGGCACTACATAAGGGCGGTGAAAACCTGCTTGAAAGGTTAGTATATACATTCAAAAATGATAAGGCATTGCTTTCGGATGCTTTACCTTACAGAAATGAAAATTTGTTTTTACCAAAACCTATAGTTCTACGAGATATAGAACATACTGATGCTGATCCCAAAAGCAGAAAAATCTTCAAAAAGCTTGCGTATATTCCTGTTTCAATGCTTTACGAATTTCTATCCGAATCGAAAGTGTTTTATGAAAATAAAATTGAAGTTCTAAAATTGATGGAAGATTATTGCTTTGAAGATAGACGGCAATGCGTTTCAATTAATGAAGGTGTCGACCCCGAACCTTACATTGTCGGCTCGGTTATATTTAATGACGGCTGTGGTCTTTATATAATAATGAGCTGTGAAGAAGAAGAGACAAAAGAGCTTTTTGAAATTCTATTGCGTCAGCTTGGATTAAGTGGTCTTGGCGGCAGGATAAGCACGGGATATGGCAAGTTTGAGGCGGATGACCCAATTTTGCTAAATGAAAATTTAACTGCTGAATATAAAGAACTGTACCATCTCTTAAACAACAAAAATGCGGACACGCTTATCACAATAAATACCTCCATGCCTGCCAATGAAGAAATGGAAAAAGCAATATCGGGAGCCGCATATACGCTTTGCAGGCGCGGCGGCTTTTTTCAGCCATCAATTACCGGAAATACTTATAAAACTCTTCAAAAAAGACGAACTGTTTTTGCATTTTCTCCCGGCAGTTCATTCAAAAACAAGTTTTTTGGAGATGTTTATAATCTTTCGTTCGGTGGCGGGCACCCCGTTTATCGTTATCTAAAGCCCATGTTTTTGGGGGTGAATACATGAGTTATTTACAAGAACACCATGTAAAAATCAAAACGCTATCGCCTGTTTTTATCGGTTCTGGACAAAGCCTTACAAAGAAAGAATATATTTTTGTTCCTGCTCAAAATAGAATTATATTTATTGACTTAAACAAACTTACTACGCTGCTTGTGCAAAAGAAGCTTTTTGACGCCTATGAAGACTTTGTTATGAGTGAAGAAAAAGACCTTTACAAGTGGCTCAAATATCAGAATATTACAAGGAGTGAAATTGAGTCACTTAAATCTTATTCTATAGACCCCGGTGATGTTGCAGCTAAAGGACTCACAGGCGTTGAACTATTCATAAAGGACAGTGCCTCGAAAAATCCCTACTTGCCTGGCAGCAGCATTAAGGGATCAATTCGGACAGCAATTTTATCCTCGATGGCGGGCGGAGGACATTATGCTTACTTATACGATAATCTGTTTAACAAGGTTTCAAACATCGGAAAAAAGAGCACGAATAATAGAAATCACAACGAAATCAATGAGGGTGAATTTGTTGAACGCGAATGCCTGCATACACTCAACCTTAATGATGAATATGGAAAGCCGGTTGACAAAAGGAACGCAGCTCTTTCAATAATGAAGGGTATCCGAATTTCAGACAGCAAGCCGCTTGACAACAGTGCACTCACACTTTGCAGGAAATTGGATGTAAGTCCGGACGGGACTATAAACAACCACGGCAACGGCATAAATTTAGCAAGGGAATGTATAAAGCCTGGACAGGTTTTTGAAACTACTATAACATTGGATACTCGGATTTTAGCAGGAAGTAACATAACGCTTGATTACATATTAGAAAAATTGCGGTACTTTTATTCATTGCAGGAGAAAGTTTTCTTTTCAAAGTTTAAAGAATCATTTCAAATTGATAAGACAGAATCCAATGGCTGTGAAATCTACCTTGGAGGAGGAGTTGGTTTTGTTTCCAAAACACTTTTGTATCCAATGTTCGGATATGAAAAGGGGCTTATACTGACTTCTGAACTTTTGCAGAAGCAATTTCAAGGTATAGATAAAAATTGTGACCATGAGCATGACAAGGAGAGGGGGGTTTCACCGCATATGCTCAAGTGCACAAAATTTGGCGGCGTATTTTACAGAATCGGAAGATGTGAGGTCACTATTGAATGATAACACAGATTAAAACACAACTTAAAATGGCTAACGGCAGCCGCATGGCATTTGATTTTGCTTATGACCTTTACAGTGCCTTGATAAGAAAACTCGACCCGGATTTTGCCGATTCACTGCATAATGGCGCAATGCGCTGTATAAACCATTATTTAAAAATTGACAGGAATAATCCGTCACAGGCTACCCATATAGTTAATCTACTTAACGACGAGGCTAGGGCAAATATCCTGCCACTGATGATTTCACATGAAAATGTAGAAACACCTTTCGGAGTTATAAATAGAGGTATTTCAACCGTTTCAAATATTAGTCATGATGATATTTTAAAGGCTTATTCGGTTGTTCAAATTCCGCACAGGGTCAAACTGCAGCTCGTATCCCCTACCACCTTTAAAACCAACGGCAGCTACGCGCTATTTCCTTCCTCACGGCTTATTATTCAAAGTGTTATGACTCGATTCGACACATTATGCACCGGCATTTCGGTAGAGGATGACAATGCAATGTTAGCGCTTTGTGAAGCCGTAAAAATAACAGATTACAACCTGCATTCATTTCAATACCGATTAAAGCAAATTAGAATTCCCGCTTTTTTAGGCAGTGTTACGCTAACGGTACACGATGCGGAACCTCTTTGCCGTCTTTTTTATTTGTTAACGAATGCTCTTCCATATATAGGACTTGGAATAAAAACCACTCTTGGTATGGGAGGCGTTATGCT
>DATALE010000040.1:0-2723 GCA_036261235.1 Ruminiclostridium sp.
TCTGATGCTCTGCTACTCTTATCGGAAACCAATTGACAACATAATTTGATGTTGCTGAATTTTCTCTATCCCTAACATAATGATAAAGGCACTCTGGAATTGTCCCCATACATTTAATATGTTTCATGTACCTGAGATTAAATTCGAGATCTTCTCCCATTTTTAAATCAGGGAAATTAATATCGTTATCTTTTATAATAGACCTTTTGTACAATTTATTAACAACATTATATGGCACCGCTTTTTCCCATAACGACAGCATATTTGATACTATATCATGATAACTATAGACATTATTTTTGCTATCGTACGCCAATAATGACTGCACTATATATTTTCCGTCCGAAGTTTCTCTTTCCATCGATATTCCGCAATGAACAAAATCCAAGCTATATTCCTTTGCAAAACAATACATGGAAGATAGCATATTTTTGTCTATGAAATCATCAGCATCCAGAAATGCCAGATACTCACCTTCTGAAAGAGCAATCCCATAATTTCTTGAAGATGCCACACCATGATTTTTTGTATGATAAACTCTTACATTTTTATGTGAATTCATATATGTATCACAGATGCTGCCTGATAAATCAGTTGAGCCATCATCAATTATAATGAATTCTATTTTATTGTTATTTTGTAAAATGTAGTTATCCAGTGTTTTTTTTAAATACTTTTCCATATTATACACCGGAATAATCACACTTATATTATACAAATTGTTCTTTTCCAATGCACTTGAATTACCCAAAGAACTTCTCCTCCAACATCAGACATAAGCAATGATACACCGGCAGATGCAGTTCCTGAATCATATAAGTTTCGGTTTCCGGCACCTGAATTGTTACATCCGACATTGCAGAGACCTTACTATCTTTTTTGCCGGTCATACCAATTGCTTTCATACCAAGCGCCTTTGCGGCCGCAATTGCATACACAACATTCTGTGAATTTCCCGAAGTCGAGATTGCCAACAGCAAATCATTCGGTTTACCATAACCGTAAACCTGCTGTGCAAAGCCTACTTTTGCATCAACATCATTCAAAAATGCAGTAGAGAGAGCCGGGTGACCGTCCAGCGCAATGGCAGGAAGACCGCCTTGTAAACAAGAAGCGAGATATTCGGCCAATTCCGGCGCAATGGTGGTCAGCTTTTCCACAAATTCATTTGGGCAATGACGCGGCAGCTTGAATCCCTTCATCAACTCGCCGACAATATGCTCTGCATCCGCAGCACTCCCGCCGTTGCCCGCGATTAGCAACTTGCCGCCGTTTGCGTAACAATCCTCCATCAGAAAATAGGCATCCACAACATTTTGTTCAATAAGTTTCAGCATTGGATAGCGCTCTGTCAGCAAGTCAATATGACGGCATAATTTATCATTCAAAACTCTTTGCTTGTTAGGCATAGCTCGTCTCCCTCTTAAAGATTATAGCGTTGCTCTGACAAATTGCAGCAGATTATCAAAACACGGTACTTCCGTTTTGCCGTTACCAAGATAGGCCACGCGGCAGCCTGCCGATTTTCCTGCCATGACATCATTATCGCCGTCACCGACCATCCAGGATTGGCTCAGGTCAATGTTGTAATCCTCGGCGGCTTTCAGCAGCAAACCGGGTTTCGGTTTGCGGCATCCGCATTCAATTTTGTATTCCGCCCGCTCTCCTTCAAATCCTTTATCCGGATGGTGAGGGCAATAGTAAATGGCGTCCAAATAAGCACCGTCCCGGCCCAACAGTGTTTCCATCTTGTTATGAATCTCCTGCAGCCCTTCTAAAGAAACCTCACCGCGTGCTATCACCGGCTGGTTTGTCACTACTATAACTAAGCAGCCGGACTGGTTTATTAATTTTATTGCCTGAGCGGCACCTGGCAGCAGGGCAAAATCCTCAATATCGGTCAAGAAACCGATATATTTATTTATTGTGCCATCCCGGTCGAGGAATATCGCTTTTTGCTTATGAGTCAGGTTTTTAGCCTGGACTTTTCCGTTCCTGATATCCTCAGTCACAGCATAATAACGGTCAGGTGTTCCCATATCCATGACATACTCAGGGCTATCATAGACAAATAATTTTCCGGATGGGATAAGCGGCCTTAACACTTCACGATCTAAATCGACCTTTTTCGATTCACGAAAAAGCCCATATGATTTATCAAAGATATGATTTGAAAACATATGAATACCGGCATTAACACAGTTATGATACCAAAGCCGGTCATCTTCTTTTGCCAACCATTTTTTTTATACATCCGAACTCGTCAGCCATAATGATACCGCTGTCATTCGGATGACTGTTAGGGTGAGAAAGTAAGGTTGCCAATCCGCCATTATGTTTGTGTGCCTGATAAAATCGGTTCATATCAACATCAAAAATAATATCACCATTTAAAAGCAAGAAATCGTTATCGCAGCCGTCAGCTAAAAGCTGATCTTTCAGAACATAAAGTGAACCAGCCGTACCTAAAGGCTGCTCTTCTGTAATATAAGATATAGATACGCCAAATGGCTTAAGCGTCGCCGGAGAAATACCTGAGCCATCCCCAAAATAATCCTTGATAACATTTCCTAAGTGTCCCACCACGATTATAATGTCGGTATATCCCTGGCGTTTCAAACTTTCAATTTCGTATTCCAAAATTGGTTTTCCCAGAATCGGAATCATAGGTTTCGGGACCTCAGAATTGACAGAAGCAATGCGGGTACCCTTACCGCCTGCCA
>DATALE010000042.1:0-4130 GCA_036261235.1 Ruminiclostridium sp.
CTGAGCTTTTCCTTTTGCAATGCTTCTACAACCATTTGCTTAAAATCCCCGGTATATCGCTTATTCGGTATCCCTTTTGGCATAAAAACACCCCATTTGTTTTCAGTATTCCATACTGTCTAACAAATGGGGTGCAGTTCATATACGGCGAGTTGGGGCTGATTGTTGCTTTTAAAAGGCGAAATTCTGGTGGATTACAATCCACAGCAGCGCCAATTGCGGCTATGTTGTTAAATTTGTTATAAAAGCTGTTTTTTTACTATTTATTAAAAACTTAACTTTAATAAGCGCCTTTTTTAAATGAAAGCTCCATATAAAAGAGCGTTCCCGTAACAAACAGGAACGCTCTTTTTTTAAACTTGTTTGATTGGCAGAAATTAATACATTCCACCCATACCGCCCATGCCGCCCATGCCGGCAGGATTGGCTGCGGGTGCCTCAGGTTCCTTTTTATCAGCAACAAGGGACTCGGTTGTGAGCACCATTGAAGCAACGGAAGAAGCGTTCTGCAGAGCACTGCGGGTAACCTTTGTCGGGTCGACAATACCTGCGGAAATCATATCTGTATAAACTTCCTTGGCTGCGTCGAAACCATAATTTACTTTGCCGGAAGAAATGATTTTATCAATGATTACGCTGCCTTCAAGTCCGGCATTTTTAGCGATTTGACGAATCGGAGCTTCAAGAGACTTAAGGACAATGTGGATACCGGTCTTTTCGTCTGCATCTTCTGAAGTATCAAGCAGAGCCTGAACCTTTGAGATAACGTTGACAAGAGCTGTACCACCGCCTGCTACGATGCCTTCCTCAACGGCGGCCTTTGTCGCGGCAAGAGCGTCCTCAATGCGCATCTTTTTCTCTTTCATTTCGGTTTCAGTCGCGGCACCGACTTTGATAACAGCAACGCCGCCTGACAGTTTTGCAAGGCGCTCCTGGAGCTTCTCACGGTCAAAGTCAGAAGTTGTTGTATCAATCTGGGTCTTGATCTGAGCAACTCTGTTCTTGATTGCTTCAGAATCGCCCATGCCGTTAACGATAATTGTGTTCTCTTTTGTAATCTTTACCTGGCGTGCGCGGCCGAGCTGTGACATCTGAGTGTCTTTGAGTTCAAGGCCGATGTCAGAAGAAATAACCTCGCCGCCTGTCAGGATAGCTATATCCTGGAGCATCTCCTTGCGCCTGTCACCAAAGCCGGGAGCCTTGATAGCAACACAGTTGAATGTTCCGCGGAGTTTGTTGACGATAAGGGTAGCAAGAGCCTCACCCTCGACGTCTTCAGCGATTATTATAAGCTTTTTGCCGGATTGCACAATCTGTTCAAGCAGAGGAAGAATATCCTGGATACTTGAAATCTTTTTATCAGTGATAAGAAGAAGCGCGTCGTCGACGATTGCTTCCATCTTGTCGGTATCTGTGCACATATACGGTGAAATGTATCCGCGGTCAAACTGCATGCCTTCAACGACTTCACATTCGGTTTCAGCTGTCTTTGATTCTTCAACTGTGATAACACCGTCATGTGAAACCTTTTCCATTGCATCGGCTATGAGTTTGCCCACGACCTCGTCTGCCGCAGAGATTGTGGCAACACGGGCAATATCTGAGCTGCCGGTAATTTTCTTTGAGTTGGCTTTTACACCTTCAACAGCTGTTGAAACAGCCTTCTGGATACCCTTTTTGATAACCATCGGGTTTGCGCCTGCTGCAACGTTCTTCATGCCCTCATGGATCATAGCCTGCGCCAGCAGGGTTGCAGTTGTGGTTCCGTCGCCCGCTACATCGTTTGTCTTTGTGGCGACTTCTTTAACGAGCTGTGCACCCATGTTTTCAAAAGGATCGTCAAGCTCGATTTCCTTTGCTATTGTAACACCGTCGTTTGTGATAAGCGGAGCCCCGAATTTTTTGTCGAGAACAACGTTGCGGCCTTTAGGGCCGAGTGTGATCTTAACGGTGTCTGCCAGTTTATCAACGCCGCTCTGAAGAGCTTTGCGGGCGTCTTCCCCATATAAAATCTCTTTTGCCATATCTTTTCTTCCTCCCGTTACAACGTTACTCAACTATTGCCAAAATGTCGCTCTGTCTTACGATTGTGTACTGGATTCCGTCAACCTTGACTTCGGTGCCCGAATATTTGCTGGTCATTACTTTGTCGCCGACTTTAACGAACATCTTAACTTCCTTGCCGTCAACCAAACCGCCCGGACCTACTGCGATGACTTCAGCCACCTCAGGTTTTTCTTTGGCTGAACCGGTCAAAATAATGCCGCTCTTGGTGGTTTCCTCAGCTTCTACCATTTTAATAACCACCCTGTCAGCAAGAGGCTTAATCGTCATTTTAAATTCCTCCCTGAACTTGTGTTTTATTAAACTATATGATTAGCACTCTCTGTTCTTGAGTGCTAATCATATTGTAACCATTAGGTAATTAAAAATCAAGTGCAAAATTAGCATGATTTTCATTTTCGTCAAATTAGCTAAATAAGTTTCGAAAAATATGTTGCTGCTATAGCATATTGATTATAGTCCAACAAATTTATTAATATTCAATGACCGATACAATTTTTGATTTTAGCAATCATATTACCGTTGTGCCAGATTACTTTATTATCTCCGAAAATACTGGAAATATTCGCACTTAATCATCCCGTTGTAGAGTTTTCTCTTTTTATCAGCTCGCTTTCCGAAAAGTGCCTCGAACCTGTCACTCGGGCTGATAATATAAAACCTCCAGCCGTCAAGCTTCAAAAATACCGAACCCATCGTTTTATATATTTCCTCAGCCTCTTTTATATCAAGAAGTCTTTCACCATAAGGGGGATTCGTTACAACAGTACCGTGCTGCTGCGTTGGTGCGAAGTTCTTTAGTTCCTGCCTGCTTGCTGTTATAACGTCGCCGACGCCCGCCTTTTTTGCGTTCTCAAGCGTAAGTTCCACTGAAGCCTGATCAATGTCATATCCGAAAACTTCGATCGGGTCGTTGTTGATAAGAGAGCGAGCCTCTTCACGGGCATTTTTCCATATTGCTTTGTCAAGATTGAAATTTTCCGCCGCAAATGTTCGGTTGAGACCGGGAGCT
This sequence comes from Ruminiclostridium sp., assembly GCA_036261235.1. Taxonomy (GTDB): domain Bacteria; phylum Bacillota; class Clostridia; order Oscillospirales; family Ethanoligenentaceae; genus Ruminiclostridium_D. Next base: position 3,077 of record DATALE010000042.1, read on the forward strand.
ATATTGCGTCCTATCATGGCTGCTTCAATAAGAATTGTACCCGAGCCGCACATCGGGTCGCAAAACGCTCTGTCGGTGTAAAAGCGCGCTATCTTAACCATTGCCGCGGCGAGAGTCTCTTTTAAAGGCGCTTCCCCGGAATTGCGCCTGTAGCCTCTTTTGTGCAACCCTTCACCAGAGGTGTCGATAAAAATTGATACCCTGTCTTTTAATATTGAAAACTGTATCTGGATTTTTGTACCCGTCTCCTTAAACCAGTCTACACGGTATTTTGTTTTAAGATGTTCTACAACCGCCTTTTTTATAATCGCCTGGCAGTCCGGAACGCTGTGCAGCGTCGAATTAAGTGACCAGCCTTTGACCGGGAAAGCGTCCTCACGTCCAATCCATCTTTCCCATCCAATGGATTTTACTCCCTGAAATAGATCCTCAAAGCTGTGCGCTTCAAATTCACCGAGCAGTATCAGTACACGTTCAGCGCAGCGCAGCCCTATGTTTGCCCTTGCAATCGCCGATTCATCGCCTGAAAAAATGACCCTGCCGTTTTGTGTTTCGACTTCAGAATAACCCAGTGCTTTTATCTCATCCGCGACAAGGCTTTCAACTCCAAAAACGCACGGGCACGCAAGTGTAATTTTATCCATAAAATACTCCATACTTAAAGCAGATTTAGCCGTCAGGAACTCCAAAAAAGCCATAGGAATTAAACGGCAATATTTATATTATAACAGCGGTGGCAAATAGAATACAATAAATATCGGCAAATTTTTCATAGCGGTAAGCAGAATAAGAAAGCGTGCTGCAAAATGAAGGTTTTGCAGCACGCCCATACTTTCTACTTTTCTACCGCACACCCTGATAAATCAGTATCTCAAGCAAAGACGACAAAATATTGCCGCCGGTTATCAGTTCAAAATGCGGACTGTCACCATTGCGATCAATCTTGTATGCCTGCAAAACTGCTATCCTGTTGCGGATTTCCGGTTGTATTCTCACCGCATACTCCATGCCGCTGATCGCCATATGTACGGTATAACTCGCTTCCAATGGCTCG
>DATALE010000055.1:0-4091 GCA_036261235.1 Ruminiclostridium sp.
GGTCGTTTACATATTTAATCAGTTGAAACAGCCTGTCGATACGCTGCCCTGTTTTCGCAGAGATAAAAATAATCGGAGCATATGACATAAAACTGAAATCATTCATAAGTTTTGCGCGGAATTCATCCATTGTCTTATCATTTTTCTCTACAATATCCCATTTATTGACCGCGATTATACACGCCTTGCCTTCATCATGCGCAAAGCCCGCTATTTTTGAGTCCTGCTCAGTAAAGCCTTCGGTCGCGTCTATCATCATGACGCAGACGTTTGCCCTCTCCACGGCTGCGTAGGACCTGAGAACACTGTAATGCTCAATGTTATCCTCAACTCTGCTTTTGCGCCGGATACCTGCGGTATCTATAAAAACAAATTTTCCGTGTTCATTTTCTATTTCAGTATCTACTGCGTCACGCGTGGTTCCGGGAATATCCGAAACCAGCATGCGCTGCTCACCGGCGATATGATTTATAAGCGATGATTTGCCAACGTTAGGCTTGCCTATTACCGCAACCCTGACCGTACCCGGGTCAATTTCCTCCTCATCTTCGCCGCCGAACAACTCAATAATCTTATCGAGCATATCCCCTGTTCCAAGCCCGTGAAGGGAAGAAACAGGATAAGGATCGCCGAGCCCAAGGTTATAAAACTCATAAATCTCGTCGGGAGTTCTGCCGGTTTTATCCGCCTTGTTCACACACAAAACCACCGGTTTTCCGCTTTTTCTGAGCATATGCGCTATATCCATATCCTCGGCCGTAACGCCAGTTCTTATATCGGTTACAAAAATAATAACGTCCGCCGTATTAATAGCTACCTGAGCCTGTGTGCGCATCTGTGATAAGATAATATCTTCCGATTTTGTTTCAATACCGCCTGTATCGGCGAGCAGGAACACATGGTTAAGCCACTCGCAGTCGGCATAAATACGATCCCTTGTCACACCCGGCGTATCTTCAACAATAGAAACACGCCTTCCGACAAGTTTATTAAACAGAGTGGATTTTCCAACGTTTGGCCTGCCGACAATCGCGGCAATTTTTTTTGGCATTGTCTTCCTCCGATGTTATATACATTAAAGTATTTTTAAAATATCAGTTTATCCCCAGCATTGCATCCAGCAGTTCGTAACCGTCGTTATCGACGATAATAACTTGTATGTCAAGTTCCTTTTCAACATCTCCGACCGAAACGTCGTCAAGAAAAACATTCTCGCCGCTTTTTAACATGACCGACGGAATTATAAGAACCTCGCCGAGTTCCTTACCCGACAGCTGATTAATCAAATCCCGCCCGGTTACAAGCCCTGCAACGGTAATATGATGCCCAAAGAAATCGTTGATTATAGAATATACCTTTATATCAAGTCCTGCAACGTTATTTTGTGTAACACGAGCGAATTTATCAATAAAAGGCCCGGCAAGGATACCTGTTGCAATTGAAACGCTGCGGGTAATTTCAAGTTCTGTTACGGTATTTAGCCGCAAAGCGCCGTAAAATTCACTTTCAAGCTGGGCTATCAGCCCAACACCGTTGTCGAGCTGATCCATATCCTCATAGAAATCAGCATCAGGTATTTTTAATCCCGCTTTAAGATAAAACTCATCTGCCGCGAAGGCAAGCCTTGTTCCATGATTTTTATTAAATTTCTCGCCGAACTCTTCGATGATATTTACGACATCCCACGCTTCTTTTTGTCCATAAGGCTTAAGTTCAAAAAGCCCTTTCCTATAGTCCGTGATGCCGACGGGAACAGCGGCAATATTTTCGATTGACGGATAAAACGCCGATAAATCATTGAGTGTTCTCACAAGCTCCTGCCCGTCGTTTATACCGGGGCATAGGACAAGCTGACAGTTAATCTTGATCCCGGCCTGTGCGAGCCGCGGTATTATTCCAAGCACCATTCCCGCGTTTTTGTTACGCATCATTTTCATGCGCAGTTCCGGATTCGTGGTATGAACTGAGATATTGACGGGGCTGATTTTCATTTCTATAATCCGGGAGATATCACGTTCAGACAGGTTTGTCAGTGTGATATAGTTGCCCATCAAAAACGAAAGCCTTGCGTCATCGTCTTTGAAATAGAGTGTTTCCCTCATGTTTTTCGGAAGCTGGTCAATAAAACAGAATATGCAGTTGTTACGGCAGCTTCGTTTTTCATCCATAAGATATGTTTCAAATTCAAGGCCGAGATCGTCGTATTGATCTTTTTTGAAGTGAACGCGCTTCAGCTTGCCGCCGGACATAATTTCGGCGTCAACGTTTTTTTCAGTAATATAAAATTTGTAATCGAGTACATCAATAATCTCATGTCCGTTTATTTTTTGCAGTATATCGCCTTTTTTAATCTGTTTCTTTTCAGCAAGACTGCCGTTTTCGACGCCGGTTATAACTGCGCTCATTTTTCCTCCGCAAAGAACCTTTATAATAATATATTATGCCATTCTGTTTCGTATTATCTGTAAACCTATAAACGCATTAAGACCGAAAAAAATAAGGAAGGATTTCTCCTTCCCCATCTTTCAAACTTAGGCTTCTTTTTTGATAACTTCCTTGCCGTTATAGTATCCGCAGCTGCCGCAAACCCTGTGGGGCATTTTAAGTTCGCCGCACTGCGGGCACTTGACGAGCGTAGGAGCATCAAGTTTCCATACATTAGAACGCCTTTTGTCACGTCTCGCTCTCGAGACTTTTCTCTTAGGAACCGCCATTTATAGTACCTCCCTTTAAGATAAGCTGAGAGCCAGCTTATCACTCAATTTTCAATTCATTTCAAATTTAAAAGCTGCGAAAAAGGTGAATTGTTGTTGCGATTACACCCACATTCGCCCTCGTTAAGGTTTTTGCCGCAAACAGGGCAAAGACCCTTGCAGTCATCACTGCACAGGTGCTTCATTGGAAGATTTAAAATTACGTTGGACGCCACGAGCTCATCAAGATCAAAAGTATCACCTTCGACCACAATGATGTCGCCGCTTTCGCCCTCTCCCGACGCTTGTTTTGAAAGCACATTGTCAAAAGCAAAATCGAAATGTTCATGCAAAGGCTTACAACATCTGTCGCACCCGGTATCATAATCGAAGTGCGTGTCAACATGAAGTCCGACAACACCGGCACGATTTCTGATTTTCGCCTCAACCTTGACCGGAGCCTTAAAAGGATGCTCACCGGACAAATCTTTATATCCGCTCATATCATAATCATATGACAATTCGCGGCTGTAACCTTCGCAGTCGAATACTCCCTTTAAATCAAGAATCACACGATTCCTCCTTCCGTTTAAACGAACGCTTAAGCAGCATTTCGCTAAACGCTGCGGACAATATTCTTTCCACAGCAAAACTGTCCGCCAGAAGAGTGCTTCTCAAAAAAGCTACGCAGAATATTATAAATTATTGAGGAACTTTTGTCAATACTTTTTTAGGTGAAACACTGATTATGATACGCCATTACAGTTCAAAGCAATTTTCCGCGGCATTTTGCTTGTGCTGATTATTATTTCCGAATCGAACCGTTAAAAAAACACAATAAGGGCGGCCGATGAACGGCCGCCCTATATTATAGGTCAAATCATGCGATAAATTTTTTGACACTGTCGGGAAGTTCCGACTGATCAGCTGATATTGTCATAACAACATTAACGTCGTCGCCGAAAAGTGAATCTATCTTTTCGATAAGCTTGCCAATCTCGTCAAAGTTGTCACCCGCAATTTTCAGAACAGAATCAATATATATTTCCTTTACGTCAAAATCGGAAGCTGCAATGCCTGCGAGAAAACCGTAAAATGCGTCATATCCGGCTACATGGTAGCTTTCAGTGTCGAGAAGCCTTGCACCGTGATTGATATCATAAGTAAGTTTCGTGCCTTTTTCAATGCAGACGACCTTGCCGTTTGAAACCTCTACCGCTTTGTTCACCATGGAGATAAGCTGTTTTGTTTTTCCGGAACCTTTTTTGCCTGCAATCAGTTTTAACATAATGTACCTCCTGCATTTTATGGGAACACCGCATAATTATAAATGCTCATACGCGCCGTCAGATTTTTCGTAAGATAAAACAAAATTCGCAGCCGATACTGTTTGTATAA
>DATALE010000129.1:0-10440 GCA_036261235.1 Ruminiclostridium sp.
TTCTTTCATCTAGTGTAAGATGGTGATAGTTCATAAATGATGCCGCCTTTCCGGTAGTTGTCTTTTCAACTCCTACTGTATCACAACGGCGTCATTTGTGAACCCTTTTTTATACTGTTGCACTTGATATTTTAATTTACATCGTCCAGAAAGAAAACTAAAGAAGACGTAATGGCGCTGCGCCCCTTAACTCCGCTTTTGGGGGCACAAAAACTGGCACAAGTTTCTCAGCGCACCATTGCGACCAACGCGGCATAAAAGCACCGGAATCCGTTCGGCGAGAAATAAGTTTCACGCCTCACAACCAGTGCTTTTAAGGTTTGCCTTCGGCAAACTGCCCGCTTGTTTTCAATTTATAGCAAAGCGCCGCGCGCCCGTTTTCGCGCGTGGCTTTGATGTTTCATTAAGATTTAAAGAACTAAGTGGCTATTTGTCCTTATCTCCACCCGTTAGCGTTGTACTCTCATTAGTCAAAGTTAAAGAACATACGCACGCAAAATGAGCGCACATAAGAATATCAATTGAGCGTAAGCGGGGAGTTTGACGGTGGTTTTGCCGCCCGTCAAACCGGACAAACATCGCTATGCGGCGTGGTTCTTTTTTCACGCCGCTGGATTCTATATTTGTCCGCCGCGCAGGCTGCAAAGGTGATTCAAGAAACTTGCGCCCATTTTGCGTATCGGCAGGCAGGGTACGAGGGGCGGCAGCCCATAGCCGCCTTTGATTTCTTTGGCGGAACAAAGAAAGCGCCTGTCGCGGCGCAGAGCGACAAAGTACTAATTTTATAGTGCTATTTTTAAAGCGCAAAAGAAAAAATAGTGCTTAGTTGTTTAAGCAAAATAGTTTTTTGTTGGGTTCGCTCCCGGCAGGCGCCTTTAGTTCCCTTGGCTGGGCAAAGGAGCCGCCCACCACGGCGTAGAGTGAGAAAATTTTTAACAGATAGTGCTCATTTTAAAATATGAAAAGATAAGCAAAAATTTTTTATCGGAATTAATTAAATTGCAGGCTGTAGTTGTGTATAAGATTTTTCCCGTTTTACCAGAAGCATTATAAAATAAGCTCTTTGTCGCTCGAGCCGCGACAGGCTGTTTCTTTCTGCTCGTCCAGAAAGAAACTAAAGAGGACGTAAGGGCGCTGCGCCCATTAACCCCGCTTTGGGGGCACAAAAACTGGCACAAGTTTCTCAGCGCACCATTGCGACCAACGCGGCATAAAAGCACCGGAATCCGTTCGGCGAGAAATAAGTTTCACGCCTCACAACCGGTGCTTTTAAGGTTTGCCTTCGGCAAACTGCCCGCTTGTTTTCAATTTATAGCAAAGCACCGCGCGCCCGTTTTCGCGCGTGGCTTTGATGTTTCATTAAGATTTAAAGAACTAAGTGGCTATTTGTCCTTATCAGCACCCGTTAGCGTTGTGCGAATTGGTTTATATTTTAAAAAAACTTATTTGCACAGAAGTACTTTCATCCGCGGTGAATCCGTCAATTTTCACCGCGCGGTATGCGCTAGCTATAGTAGGCTGTTAGTTTGGGCTATAAGATAATAGGTCATTTCTGCTCCAATGTTATCACCATAAATAAGTTGTAACTCTTATGTATTTAAAAAGCAGCGGAAGCATTACCCCCGCTGCTAAAATCAGTATTATCTCAACCTAATTCCGTCGTTAAGTAAATATGCGTTCTCAAAAATAAACTCCATACCGCCCATAAACATTGCAAAAACAGCAATAATAATTACAAGTGCTATTGCCCCGCCGTCGTAACGAAGCTTTTCATTCCTGTTTATAATGCTTGAAATGATAATTTCAAGTCCCAAAAGTATCAGTATTACAGGCCAAAGGGTAAATATAAATCTATAGTTCAAAGCGGGGTTAAAAATATGAACAAGGAAAAGCACCCCGAAAGCAACAAGGGAAATTCCTGCTGTAAAAGTCCCTATACGTCTTCCTTTAAGCATCCTTGTCAACTCCCTTTTTTTTACCTATTATAAGATAAACACCGACAGAAATAATTACCAGGCTGACGATAATCCGCGGCAGTAATTGAGCAGTCGTCCCTATTAACTGCATCACAGTTGGCGAAATGAAGGGACTGAAATAATCTATAAGGCTATTAATGATTATAAAAAGTCCGGTAATAAGAATTAATATGCCCGCGATCAACCTGGCTTTCCCAAATAGCAAAGCGTTGATTTTCGGCAGTTGTCCCGCAGAAAAAAGGTATTTATCCTTGAATTGTGAGAACTGCTCATCGCTTGCAAAACATTTATTGACCGCATCAAAAAACGAATAGAAGCACAGAAGCGGAATAATAAACATAAGCGGGCCGAGTTCAAGCCAGGAGGACAGGAAGATTATCAGAAAAAACGGAACCATGAGCGAAAGCCCCATTTTCATAAAACCCATGAACATATGGCCTGCGCCGGGCAGAAAAGAAAAAATTACAGTTAGGAACTTACTTCTTTTTTTCGGCATTTTTAAAAACCTCCAAATTAATTACATTTTGAGAAAAATCACGAAGATGGGTATTTATTGAATTGACAAAACTGAAATCGGGCGATTGCGCTTTATTAATTTTATTTTGATATCCGGCGGCAGAATTAAAAACAGTGGAAAACGTAATTATCAGCGCAACACAAGCGGCAATAGCAACCCGTAAGACATAAAAGGCGTAATTATATTTACTTTCCTTTTCTTTACTGAGTTTATTCTGAAATTCTTCGTCGAAACCGAAAGGAACCTCCATCAAACCCTGCTGTTCAATAGCTGTTGCAAAAGCTTCAGCACATTTTTCACAGCAGCCGATATGAGAAAGCGCTTGTGTAAGAATTTCGCCGCACAAATCTCCGTCCCTTAACGCCTCGATTGATTTTGCAGTCAGATGTCCGTCATGATCGAATATACCAATCGCTGTATCTGATATTCTGTTCAAATCGGCTCCTCCTTCCACATGGCTTTAAGTAATTTCTTAGCTCTGTAAAGCTGTGTCTCCAGTGTTTTTAGATTTTGACCTGTTTTGAGCGACATCTCGGATAATTTCATATTATCACAAAAATACCTTGTTGCAGTGGTTTTGTAAGGTTCCTTTAACCTGCTGCATAACATATGTACTCTTTCTGTGGAATCCATCTGAATAACTTTTTGCTCCGGAGCGATACTTTCATCTTCAATAAGGTTTAATTCCTCAACTGAAAGACTTGCGGTTTTCCTTGCAGGGCTTTTAAGAAAGTCACGGCATTTATTCGCCGCGATTGCGGTAAACCAGGCCTTCGGGTTATCGCCGTTAAAAGAGTCAAAATGACTGTAAGCGGACAAAAAAGTTTCCTGCGTAAGATCCTCGGCGTCAAAATAGCTTTTGGTAAATGAAAAGCAGATAGTGAAAATTAATCTTTCATATTGAACCATGCAATCTGAAAACTGTTCTGATTTTATAATCCTCACACCCCTTTTGTCCTTACAAACTATATAACGATTCAATGGGAAAAAACACTTCAAATAATTATAACATTTTTTATTTTATATCGTTTTAGAATTCAGCGTATTGCTCGCATTTTGTATATGCTTTTGAAGTTTTTATGTTGTCGATGAAAAATTCATGAAATATTTTATCCTGTTGCCGGAATATTTATATAAGAAAGAAATACAGTAATAATATTTTAGGAATAAACCCTAATGTCAAACCTGTTTTAATATATAGATTTTGGAAGCTGAAATTAGCAGACTCATTAAAAGGTGGTGAATGAATGGCTGAAAACAGCGGCAGAAAAATGCGTATTCTTATTAATTTCGCATACTTTGCCTTAGTGGCGGCAATTGCCTTTCTTGCTTTTAAATATCTGTTGGGTTGGATAATGCCGTTTATAGTGGGGTTTATACTTGCCGCCTCCGTTCAGCCGCCTGTCAGATATCTTCATAAGAAAAAAGGTGCAAATATCAAGGCGTGCTCTGTCGCGGGAGTGTTGCTTCTTATTATATTGCTGATGCTGATTGCATCCTATTCAGTTTTCAAATTTCTTTGTTGGACAGGTGAGAGTGCCCAAAAGCTCCCGTCCTTGATAAGCAGTCTTAATTTGACACTGAAAAATATATCTCAAAGCATATCTCCGTTTATATGCAAAATGCAGGATTGTACCGGAATGAAATTTGACACTTCTTTAAACGGTATTTCTCAGCAGCTCATAAAGCTTTCCCAACTGCCGGACGCAGCCGCGTCGTTTATTCATCATACCATTTCGTCTCTGCCGATATTTATATTCGATTTTGTCATTACCGTTATCGCCGCATGCTTTATTGCGGCTGATTTTTCACGCGTGACACAATTTCTCCTGCGATGCCTGCCAAAGCGTTATCAAAGCACGGCGCGGGAATTAAAATCATTTTTTTTGAATACTGTTGTGAAGCTGCTGCGGGCGTATTTCAAACTCATGGTTATAACTTTTATTGAGTTGTTAATTGGGCTGCTGCTGTTAAGGGTTCCTAACGCACTTATTTTAGCCGCGGTCATTGCTGTAGTTGACATAATGCCCGTTCTTGGTACCGGAACGGTAATGATACCCTGGGCAATAGTTGAATTCCTTCTCGGAAAAACATTTCTCGGGGCGGGGCTTGCCCTTGTGTATGCTGTCATTACTGTTGTCCGCAACATACTTGAACCGCGAATAGTGGGAAATCATATCGGGCTTCACCCTCTTGTTACGCTTATCGCTATGGTTGTGGGGCTAAAGGCTGTCGGTGTCGCCGGCATGGTATTTTTCCCCGTTGTAATCATTATTTTTAAGCACCTCTATGAGAGCGGAATCATAAAACTTTGGTCTTGATAGTATCAAGTCCTCCGCATATTGTAATTGCTCCGGCGTATTGTTATAATATACATGAGTGTTATTAAACGGAAAAGCCGGAGCGGCGATATTCAGGAGGATGGACGGCATGAATGAAGCGGTTTTTAAAACCACTGTTATGGGCGGATTCAACAAAAGTGAAGTGTTGGCTTTTATTGATAAACAGGATGAACAGTACAAAGAGAGGGAAAAGGATCTCGCGGCAAGAATTGACAGCCTTAGTACCGGACTGAAAAATGAAACCCGGCACAGCGAGGAGCTGACTAAAAAAGTATCGGAACTTGAAGAAGCACTGTCAGCCGAAGCGGGGAAAAACGCTGAATTAATCGAAAAGCTGCAGGCGGCAAATATAGCGGCGAATGACTCGGAAAACAGCTATTCAAAAAATATAGAAGAACGCGATACCGAAATTAAAAAACTAAGATTTGAAGTTGAAAGACAAAAAGCCCTTCAAAAATCCGCTGAAGAAAAAGCTGAGCAGGCTGCCGCCTATGCCGGTGAGCTTGAAAACAAGCTGGCTCTTATCGACAAAACTCAGGAACAGATAGGGAGAGCACTGCTTGAGGCTCAGCAAACCGCTGACAAGATTATTAACACCGCACAGGATGATTCTAATTCTATATTAGATAAAGCGAAAACTGACGCGGATATTTTGATTTCAGAAGCCCGTGAAAAGGTTAGCCGTATTAACCATGAGGCAGAGACAAGACTTGGCGAACTGCTTTCAAGCGTATCTGACTATAAAGCGCGTGTTACTAATACCCGTGAAAATATTTCAAACTTTTTCGGAGCTGTTGACTCTGTGTTTGAATCCATGCTGAATAATTCTGAAGATATTTTAAAAACATATCAAAATGCCTTTAATCCCGAAGCAGAAGCGAATATTCCCGTGTCTGATGCCACAGAAAATGAAGCGGCAACTGTGAAATTTGATTTCAGCTCAAACGACTGAATCAATCCTGAATTTAATACATAGACTGGGGGAAGCATTTTGCCGTCAGAACCAATAAAAATCAATACGTCCGAATTAAAGTCCCGTGCCAAAGATCTTCGTGCGGGGAGCCGTATATTACTTTCTGGAACTGTATATACTTCTCGGGACGCTGCGCATAAACGGATCACGGAACTTATGAAAAACGATGGCAAACTGCCATTTGAGCTTAACGGGGCGGCTATTTATTACGCCGGGCCGACAGGAACACCAAAAAACCGACCAATAGGGTCGTGTGGGCCAACCACATCTTCACGGATGGACGTTTTTGCACCCGCGATGCTTGATGCCGGGCTTTCCGCCATGATAGGCAAAGGCGAAAGGGACGAGAAGGTCTGCGAGGCAATCGAACGCAACGGAGCCGTGTATTTATGTGCTCTCGGAGGTGCCGGGGCACTTGCATGCCGCTGCATTACTTCATGCGAAATAATCGCGTTTGAAGACCTTGGCTGCGAATCAGTAAAAAAACTGACTTTTTGTGACTTCCCTCTGTTTGTTGCCATTGATTCGATGGGCGGGAATATTTTTAAAGAGGGACGGGAAAAATGGCAGGCTAATTAGGAGATGCCAAATATTCGGCGCGATAACCGAAATGTGACAATAGCTTCGAAGGAACTTTACGTTGCCTTTGAAGCTATTTTAAGTTTGCTTTATTTTCCTGGTCTAAAAAGAGCATTGATAATTCTTTTCCGGTTTAAAATAAAATTCATCTATTAAGCACTTTGTCGCTCTGCGCCGCGACAGGCGCTTTCTTTGTTCCGCCAAAGAAAGGAAAGGCGGCTATGGGCTAGCCGCCCCTAGTACCCTGCCTGCCGATACGCAAAATGGGCGCTAGTTTTTTTGAAACACCTTTACAGCCAGCACGGCGGACAAACATAGAATCCAGCGGCGTGAAAAAAGAACCACGCCGCATAACAATGCTTGTCCGGTTTGACGGATGGCTATTCCACCGTCAAACTACCCGCTTGTGCTCGATTGATATTCTTATGAGCGCTCATTTTGCGTTGCTTTTTCTTTACCTTTAATATTAAGGTTAACCTTTTTTATTTTTCGATAATAAGAGTACACCGCTAACGGTTGGAAGTAAGGACAAATAGCACTAAGTTTCCCCAACAACAATGAACCTTCAAAGCCACGCAGGTTTTTGTGCCCTGTAAAGAGAGAACGGGGCGCAGCGCTCTTGTAATGATATAATAATAAGAAAAAAATCGGACGTTCTGCCGCCGCCTGTCCCTGCATAAAATTAAGTAAAATAACAGCAAAAAAGCAATATGCGGCGGAAATTCACGCCGCATGAAATTTACAGCGGGGGCGTGTTAGAATTGTATGTAATGTCTTTCAGAGCGTCGACATTGAAAGCAGCGGCAGTTATTATTGCACTCGTTATTGTAGTAGCTGCCGCCTTGTGGGAAGGCGGAATTGCGAAAACTGCGGCAGATACCGGCAGTCAGGTACAGGCGGTCACAGCGTTAGGCAGCGGTATTGATTTTTCAAGCAACAGCAACAGAGTAGCATTTTTAAAGAGCCTTGGCTGGAAAACATCTGCTGAACCGATTGAAGTTGTCGAAATTTCGATTCCCCAAACCTTTAATGCGGTGTATAATAATTATAACTCAATTCAGAAGTCTCAGGGCTTTGACCTTTCAGCATACCGGGGAGTCCGCGCGAAACGCTGGACTTATAGCATTTCGAATTATCCCGGTGTCAAAGAAGGCGTCCGCGCAAATCTTATTGTTTATAATGGGGAACTGATAGGCGGTGACGTCTCAAGTGTGGATATAAATGGATTTATGCAAGGGCTTAAATCGGGGAATGTTAAAACAGGAATAGTAAATTCAAACGCCGATATAGTGGCGGAGACATTTAAATCAGCAGCTAAATAATTTATCTCAGGAAATTTCAACAGATTGGGGCTTTTCTATGTCAATATTAAGACTGGACCGAATGCTTTCAGGTCAGGGTGTGGCATCGAGGAAGGAAATAAAAGATTTGATCTCGGGCGGCTCCGTTACAGTAAACGGTATTACCGTAAAGAATTCGGCCTTAAAGGTTGATACAGGAAAAGATACGGTCTGTGTAAACGGTGACCCTGTACGTTATCGCGAGTATGTTTATTATATGATGAATAAGCCTGCCGGAGTTATATCGGCGTCGGACGACCCGAGACATGAAACTGTTATTGACCTTTTACCGCCTCAGATGAAAAGGCCAGGGCTGTTCCCTGCCGGAAGGCTTGACCGCGATACGGAGGGCTTTCTGCTTATAACAGACGACGGTACATTTGCCCATAATATTTTGTCTCCTAAAAAGCATATTAATAAAGAATACTTTGTCCAGTTGGACAGCCCTCTTACACCCGATGAAATTGAAAGTTTTGAAAACGGGATTGTTATCGACGGCGGCTTAACATGCCTGCCTGCAAAGCTGAAAATCCTTGAAGGCGGCATTGCAAGCGGAGGAGCAAGAGTAATCGCAACAATTCATGAGGGAAAATTTCATCAGATAAAACGAATGTTTAAGGCCGTGAATCATGAAGTTCTTTATCTAAAAAGGCTGAGTATGGGGCGTCTGCGCCTGGATGAAAACCTAAAACCAGGCGAATCCCGTGAACTGTCAGAAGAAGAAATTGATTTAATAGTGAAAGCATAGCCGGATATTATTTACAAATATGTATTTTATATGGAAGTGAACAAATGACACAGTTTTATTGCTGTTAATTTATCTATATTTTCTTTTTATTGGACAATTTAAATAAATGTGAAAAATAATCTTTGGGTAATCGTAATCTTACATTTATATAGACTTTCTGATATCATATATATATAGTTTAATAAGAGCTTACAGGAGGATCACACCATGGCAAGTTTATCACTCAAACATATTTACAAAAGATACAGCGACAACGTAACGGCTGTTTCTGATTTTAACCTTGAAATTAAGGACAAAGAGTTTATAGTTCTCGTCGGCCCTTCAGGCTGCGGTAAGTCAACAACTCTCCGCATGATTGCAGGACTTGAAGAAATCTCGGAAGGCGAACTTTACATCGGAGACAGGCTTGTAAACGATGTTGCACCTAAAGACAGAGATATCGCAATGGTTTTCCAGAACTATGCACTTTATCCTCACATGACTGTTTTTGAGAACATGGCATTCGGACTTAAACTCCGCAAAACACCGAAGGAAGAAATCAAACGCCGTGTTGACGAAGCCGCAAAAATTCTTGATATTGCACACCTTTTAGACCGTAAACCGAAGGCTTTGTCAGGCGGTCAGAGGCAGCGTGTCGCTCTCGGCCGCGCTATCGTCCGTGAACCAAAGGTATTCCTCCTCGACGAACCTCTGTCAAACCTTGACGCAAAACTCCGCGCCCAGATGAGAACAGAGCTTTCAAAACTGCACAACAACCTCGGAACAACATTTATTTATGTTACACATGACCAGACGGAAGCTATGACAATGGGTGACCGCATAGTTGTTATGAAAGACGGTCTTATCCAACAGGTCGATACTCCTCAAAACCTCTATGAAAAACCATGCAACGCTTTTGTTGCAGGATTCATGGGTTCACCTCAAATGAACTTTATTGATGCCAAAATTGTCAGCCGCAACGGTGCTCTCTGCGTTGAATTCGGTTACAGCGACGGCAATGCTAAATATTGCATCAAGATTCCGGAAGGCAAAATTAAAGACGAAAGTGTCAAATCGTTTATAGATAAAGATGTTATCCTCGGAATTCGTCCGGAACATATCCACGACGATGAGAGATTCCTTGCAATGGCTGAAGAAGGCGTTGTAGAGGCTCATGTTGAAGTTACAGAGCTTATGGGTGCTGAAACTTACCTGTACCTCGACCTTGAGGGGACTTCGATCACTGCCCGTGTTGATCCGCGCACAACTGCGCAGCAGGGTGACAACCTTAAAGTTGCTATTGACCTCAACAAAATTCATCTGTTCGATAAAGAAACAGAAAAGGTTATCATTAACTGATTTTAAGTATTGCAAAAGCCCGGCCAAATTCGGCCGGGCTTTTTAATTGCCCCAATATTCATTATGGTCACGTATTTTTTAAAATTCAATACAATTTGTGCGTAATTTTCCATGATGGTATAATTTAGAGCACCGAGAATCACGTCTTTATTTGAAAAAAAGCTTCAATACGGTTGAAAAAAATCCGTTTTGTAGTAAAATATAATTGTTATGTAATAATTATTGATAGATAGTCATTGAATTTTTCCTTTTTGCAAATATCTTTAATTAAAATTTTCTATAATCTTGTGGGTGGTATTCACCCGTTTTTAGGTCATCAATTAGAATGCAGCAGAATGGAGGCAATTATATGTCAACCAGACTTTTTCAAAGCGTTATCCAGCAGATGAAAGACACGCTCGACAGAATTGTCGGCGTGGTTGATGAAAACGGCGCCGTAATCGCGTGCAGCGAACTCGGCCGAATAGGTGAAATACATGAAGGCATCATCGGTGAATTGACTGGTGTTCCTCTGCTTCTCCGCGGAGGGTGGACATACAAACCGTTCGGATCGAAGCCAAGACCCGATTATGCTGTTTTTGTCGAAGGCAGTGACCAGCTTGCCACGAAGTATGCAAATATAAAAGC